>NZ_JAULLN010000006.1:0-313285 GCF_041357655.1 Bradyrhizobium sp. DN3
CGCCTCGACGGCCAGCTCATGGTCGTCCTCGACGTCGATCGCGTCCTCGAGCTCGCGCCCGAGATGATGGCGGCCTGATACGGCGGCATCGCCGTCATCGGGCCTGCAACTGGAAGTGCCCCGGCAAAGGGGAGGAAGCAGAGGTTCACATGCGGACTTGTCTCGTCGTTGATGATTCCAGCGTCATCCGCAAGGTTGCGCGCCGGATCCTGGAGGGCCTCGACTTCCAGATCCTCGAAGCCGAAGACGGTGAGAAGGCGCTGGAGGCCTGCAAGCGCGGCTTGCCCGACGCGGTGCTGCTCGACTGGAACATGCCCGTGATGGATGGCTACGAGTTCCTCGGCCATCTCAGGCGCATGCCCGGCGGCGACCAGCCCAAGGTGGTGTTCTGCACCACCGAGAACGACGTCGCGCACATCGCGCGCGCGCTGCACGCCGGCGCCAACGAGTACATCATGAAGCCCTTCGACAAGGACATCGTGACGGCGAAATTCCAGGAAGTCGGCCTTATCTGAGCGATCGCCCGGAGGCTGAACGGATCCTTCGGCGCTGGTTTTCAACTGAACCGTTTCAGTCTGAGTTGGTGAGTAATGGGTACTGCGTTCGCAGGTAGTTCGACCATGGGTTCGTCGCGCGAAGCGGGGCCGCTGCGGGTGATGATCGTCGACGACTCCGTTGTCATCCGCGGTCTGATCTCGCGCTGGATCGGCGCCGAGCACGACATGGAGGTCGCGGCCTCGCTGCGCACCGGGCTCGAGGCGGTCAACCAGATCGAACGCATCAATCCCGATGTCGCCGTGCTCGACATCGAAATGCCCGAGCTCGACGGCCTCTCGGCGCTGCCGCAACTGCTGGCGAAGAAGCGCGATCTCGTCATCATCATGGCCTCGACGCTGACTCGCCGTAACGCGGAGATCAGCTTCAAGGCGCTGTCGCTTGGCGCGGCCGACTACATTCCGAAGCCGGAGTCGACGCGCGAGGCCTCCGCCGCGGACACCTTCCACCACGATTTGATCCAGAAGATCCGTCACCTCGGCGCGCGTCTGCGCAGGAAGCCCGCGGTTGCGAGCCCGCCGCTGGCGCCCGCGAGCCCGGCTCCGGCCGTACGTGCACCAGCCGTCGCGCGGTCCGCCGCGCTTGCGCCGGCCCCGCCGTCGTCGGGAGCGCTGGCGACGCGCCCGTTCTCGACCCAGACGCCGAAGGTGCTGCTGATCGGCTCCTCGACCGGCGGTCCCCAGGCGCTGATGGCACTCGTCACCGAGCTCGGCCCGGTGATCGACCGCGTCCCGGTGCTGATCACTCAGCACATGCCGCCGACCTTCACCACCATTCTTGCCGAGCATCTGGCGCGTTCGAGCCGCAAGCCGGCAGCCGAGGCGATCGACGGCGAGCCGGTGAAGCCGGGACGGATTTATCTGGCGCCCGGCGGCAAGCACATGCGCGTGGTGCGCAGCGGCGCCGACACCGTGATCGCGCTCGACGACGGCCCCGCCGTCAATTTCTGCAAGCCCGCGGTCGATCCGCTCTTCACCTCCGCCATCGACGTCTGGCACGGCGGCATCCTCTCCGTGATCCTGACGGGCATGGGCTCCGACGGCATGCGCGGCGGCAAGGACATCGTCGCTGCCGGTGGCAGTGTCATCGCGCAGGACGAAGCTTCCAGCGTGGTCTGGGGCATGCCGGGCGCGGCCGCCAATGCCGGCATCTGCGCGGCGATCCTGCCGCTCAACCAGATCGGCGCCAAGGTCAATCGCCTGTTCGCGGGAGACCGCTCGTGACGCCGGTCGACTACGAGTATCTGCGCAAGTTCCTGAAAGAGCGCTCCGGCCTCGACCTGTCCGCCGACAAGCAATATCTGGTCGAGAGCCGGCTGCTGCCGCTCGCCCGCAAGGCGAGCCTATCTGGCATTCCCGATCTCGTGCTGAAGATCACGAACGGCGACGGCCGGCTCGCGACCGACGTGGTCGAAGCGATGACCACCAACGAAACCTTCTTCTACCGCGACAAGATCCCGTTCGATCATCTGCGCAATACCATCCTGCCGGGGCTGATCCCGGCACGCGCGGCGCGCAAATCGCTGCGCATCTGGTCGGCGGCGTCGTCGACGGGGCAGGAGCCCTATTCGATCGCAATGTGCGTGAAGGAGATGGGAGCGGCCTTCGCCGGCTGGCGCATCGAGATTGTCGCCACCGACCTGTCGCAGGAGGTGCTGGAGAAATCCAAGGCCGGCGTCTACAGCCAGTTCGAGGTGCAGCGCGGCCTGCCGATCCAGCACCTGATGAAGTACTTCACGCAAGTCGGCGAAGTCTGGCAGCTCAATGCCGACATTCGCGCGATGGTGCAGTTCCGCCAGCTCAATCTGTTGCAGGACTTCTCCCATCTCGGCACGTTCGACGTGATCTTCTGCCGCAACGTGCTGATCTATTTCGACCAGGACACCAAGGCGGTGATCTTCGAGCGGATGGCGAAGGGATTGGAAGCCGACGGCACGCTGCTGCTTGGCGCGGCCGAATCCGTCGTCGGCATCACCGATGCGTTCCGCCCCATCACTGAGCGCCGCGGTCTCTACCAGCTCAACCCCACGCGCTCCGGCCGCCCCATGGGCGGGCTGATGCCGCAGCCGCTGAAGATCGCCGCGGCGCGGTGAGGTGCTTCTTCCCTCTCCCCTTGTGGGAGAGGGTGGCTTCGCAATAGCGAAGCCGGGTGAGGGGTTCTCTCCGCAAGCGAATCTCTCGCATTGAAGCGCGCGGATAGAACCCCTCATCCGGCGCTTCGCGCCACCTTCTCCCGCAAGGGGAGAAGGAAAGAAGTGCATCTCTCACAAAATCGCATGCGGCAGAAAGCGCGAGCGGTTGCCCGTGATCGGGCTCTCGTCCTCGCGGATCGACAGGCCGCACGGCTCGTGGTTCACCAGCCAGCTTCCAATCACCGGGTAGAAGCCCGAAAAATTCGGCAGCGGTGCTAGAGCCTGTCGCACGAATCCTTCGGCACCGTACGGACCCTCCTGCTCGTCGAGCGGCATGCCGCCCGACACGATCGTGACGTTGGCGCCTTCGCGCGACAGCAGCGGCTTACGCACATAGGACGTGCTGAGTTCAGCGGCGCGCGGATCGTCCTCGAAGAAGGCCGGCAGCAGATTGGGATGGTTCGGAAACATCTCCCACAGCAACGGCAGGATGCCCTTGTTGGAGAGCACGGCTTTCCACTGCGGCTCGATCCAGCGTGTCGGTGCGTCCTTGAGCTTTGCGCCGAAGGTGTCGTGGAACATCCACTCCCAGGGATAGAGCTTGAAGGCCAGCGCGATATCGCAATCGTCGAGATCGACGAAGCCGCCACCTTCATCGCGCCAGCCGACCTGTTCGATGTCGAGCAGCCTGGTCGAAAGCCCCGCCTGGCGTGCGGTGTCTTCGAGATAAGCGAGCGTGCCGGCGTCTTCCTCATTGCCGGTGATGCCGGTGAGATGGACTTGGCGGCCGGCGGCGATCTCTTTCCACGCCGCGATCAGCCGCTCATGGATCGAGTTGAATTGATCGGCGCGCGCCGGGATCATGCGGCGTTCGATCGCCTGTTCGAGCCAGGTCCATTGAAACACCGCAGCCTCGAAGATCGAGGTCGGCGTGTCCGCATTGTATTCGAGCAGTTTTGCCAGACCATTGCCGTCGAATTTCAGGTCGAGCCGGCCGTAGAGGCTGCGGTCGTTGCGCTTCCAGCTCTCGGCGATCAAGCTCCAGAATGCTTCCGGAATCTTCAAACGGCGCAAGTAGCGCTCGTCGCCGATGACGCGGCCGGCCAGCTCCAGGCACATGGCGTCGATCTCGCCGGTCGGCGTCTCGATGCCGCGCTCGATCTCCTCGAGCGTGAAGCCGTAATAGGCGCGCTCGTCCCAATAGCGTTCGCCGTCGATGGTGTGGAAGACGAAGCCGCATTGCGCTGCGGTCTCTCGCCAGTCGTCGCGCTCGAGACAAACGATACGTTGCATGTTATTTCCTGCGCATGATCTTGCCGGAAAACCGGTGGCCACTTTTCCGGATCATGCGCTAGCCGCCGCCCGAGAAGCCATGGCCGAACGAGCCGAAGCCGCCGCGGCTCACGCTGCTGTGGCCAGAATCGGAGGATGTTCCCGACGAGGAATGGCTCGAGGAATCGCTGCTGAAGAAACTCGATCGCGACGACCAGCGCGAGCTGCTCCCACTGGAGGAGCTGCTTCTGCTGCTGCACGCGGTGCTCACCTGTGCCGGCGTCTCCGTTCCGGAAACTGTCGCCCCGGGAGGAGGCGGCTCGCAGGTCTGCCGCGGCATCATCGTGTAGGCGGTTGTACCGACCGCGAGCGTGCCCATCACCAGCAGCGCAACATGGCCGGAGCGCTTCATCGGTGGCCGCGGAGGCGGTGGCTCGGTCACCGGCCGGCGCTTGCCGAACTCCTTTTTGGAGGATTTGTCGGCCATGTCAGTAGATCATGCAGGCGGCGTTCAGCAGGCCCGCGGCGAGCGAGGACAGACCGAGCCAGATCGACGGGGCAAGCTCGCCGGCAGAGATCCGCGCCGACAGGTTCGGCACCGGGACCTTCACGAGGAAGAACACGATGACCTGCACGACCAGCGCGATCGTCGCCCAGATCAGGCAGTCCAGCACGTTGGCCGAATGCGCGATGGCGCTGACCAGCGGCGCGACGAAACCGAGCAGGCTGAGGCCGAGCGCGATCGCCGCGGCCGGCTCATTGTCGCGGATCAGCTGAAATTCGTTATGCGCCGTGATGCGGGTGTAGACGAACAGATAGGCCACGATCGCGATCAGCCCGGTGCAGAAATAGACCAGGAAGGCGGGCAGGCCGGCGAGTGATTGCAGGATCATCGTTCCCCCATCGTGCAGCGACCATTCGTCGGCTGGCGGAGGGTAGCGGTTCAAACATTAAGCTTCGTATGAGGCGTCCCCAAAAAACAAAACCCCGCCATTTGCGGCGGGGGTCCAGGCTGGGAGGAGCGAGCCCCGAGGGGCTCGCGACGTAAACCCAGGATCAGGCGGGGATGCGCTCGTCGGCCTCATGCGGCTCGCGCAGCACGTAGCCGCGGCCCCACACGGTCTCGATGAAGTTGCGGCCCTCGGAAGCGTTGGCGAGCTTCTTGCGGAGCTTGCAGATGAAGACGTCGATGATCTTCAGCTCCGGCTCGTCCATGCCGCCATAGAGATGGTTGAGGAACATTTCCTTGGTGAGGGTCGTGCCTTTGCGCAAGCTGAGCAGCTCCAGCATCTGATATTCCTTGCCGGTCAGATGCACGCGCTGGCCGCCGACTTCCACCGTCTTGGTGTCGAGGTTGACGACGAGGTCGCCGGTCTGGATGACCGACTGGGCATGGCCCTTGGAGCGGCGCACGATCGCGTGGATGCGCGCCACCAGCTCGTCCTTGTGGAAGGGCTTGGTCATGTAGTCGTCGGCGCCGACGCCGAGACCTTTGACCTTGTCCTCGATGCCGGCGAGGCCGGAGAGGATCAGGATAGGTGTCTTGATCTTGGAGACCCGGAGCTGCTTGAGCACGTCGTAGCCGGACATGTCGGGCAGGTTGAGGTCGAGGAGAATAATGTCGTAATCGTATAGTTTACCGAGATCGACGCCTTCTTCCCCCAAATCGGTCGTGTAGACGTTGAAGCTTTCCGACTTCAACATCAGCTCGATCGACTGCGCGACGGCGCTGTCATCTTCAATCAGCAAAACGCGCATGCCAGTTCCCCATAGTCGCCGCTCCTGGGCGTCAGGTCGGCCGCATTCGCGGCACTCAACAAAACGCCTTTGAACAACTGATTCGGATCCTGACAACAGATGGTTAACAAACTCTGATTCTGGAACGCAAGTCCCCCCGGTGCAATTTTTGTCGAATCGCCCTAAGGTCTTGCGTACGAAGCAGCTTTCGTCACCCGATTCCGTTCAAGCTCCACTTTAAGAGACGGACCTAACCGACTCCCGCGACTCAGCCTTCTTCTGAAGGGAAGTCACGCTCAGTTTCAAAGACAGTGACGCAATGATTAATGATGCGGGTAAACACGAAGTTAAGCGCCGTTCAGAAATATGGCGAAACTTAAGAGTTTCACCGTGAAGTCCCGGATGACCTAGGCGCGCCCCTTAATGAAGGCTCACCGATGAAGGCTCTTGCCGAACAGATCGGCGACATCGACGGCATCAACATTTATGGCCGCGTGGTCGGCGTGCGCGGCCTGATGGTCGAGGTGGCCGGTCCCATTCACGCCATGTCGGTCGGCGCGCGGCTGGTGATCGAAACCGGCGCCAACCGCTCGATTCCCTGCGAGGTGATCGGCTTCTCCGGCAACAACGCCGTCGTGATGCCGTTCGCCGGTCTCGATGGCGTGCGCCGCGGCTGCAAGGCGGTCATCGCCAATGCCGCCAATCAAGTGCGACCGTCAGCGGCCTGGCTCGGCCGCGTCGTCAATGCGCTGGGCGAGCCGATCGACGGCAAGGGGCCGTTGCCGCAAGGTTCCTCGCCGATGCCGTTCCGCAATACGCCGCCGCCCGCGCATTCGCGCAAGCGCGTCGGCGCCCCGCTCGATCTCGGCGTGCGCGCGATGAACACCTTCCTCACCTGCTGTCGCGGCCAGCGCATGGGTATCTTCGCTGGCTCCGGCGTCGGCAAGTCGGTGCTGCTCTCGATGCTGGCGCGCAACGTCGATGCGGCGGTGAGCGTCATCGGGCTGATCGGCGAACGCGGCCGCGAGGTGCAGGAATTCTTGCAGGACGACCTCGGCGAGGAGGGCCTTGCCCGGTCCGTCGTGGTGGTCGCCACCTCGGACGAGCCGGCGCTGATGCGCCGCCAGGCCGCGTATCTGACGCTCGCGGTCGCCGAGTATTTTCGCGACGAGGACAAGGACGTGCTGTGCCTGATGGACTCGGTGACGCGCTTTGCCATGGCCCAGCGCGAGATCGGTTTGTCCGCTGGCGAGCCGCCGACCGCCAAGGGCTACACGCCGACCGTGTTCACGGAGCTGCCGAAGCTTTTGGAGCGCGCCGGACCGGGCCTGGGGGAGGGCGCCATCACGGCGATCTTCACGGTGCTGGTCGACGGCGACGACCATAACGAGCCGATTGCGGACGCCGTCCGCGGCATCCTCGACGGCCATATCGTGATGCAGCGCTCGATCGCCGAGCGCGGCCGCTACCCCGCCATCAACATCCTCAAATCCGTCTCCCGCACCATGCCGAAATCGGCCGATCCGCAATTCTGGCCGACCATCCAGCGGGCACGGCAGGTGATGGCGACCTATGCCGACATGGAGGAATTGATCCGGCTCGGCGCCTACCGGGCCGGCTCCAGCCCCGAGGTCGACGAGGCGATCCGCCTGCATGAGCCGCTGGAGGCCTTCCTGCGCCAGCGCAAGGATGAAAATGCATCACTCGCGGACGGCTATCGCCAGTTGGCGCAAATCCTCGGTGATTTGGAAACGGAACGCTAACTTTGTCAGTTCATCATCCGATCCCACAGAGTAGCAGAGCCGGTCTTGGCCGCAATCGGGCCTGTGGGCAGACCGGTGCCGTCCCACGTGCAGCGAGGGGACTTCTGGGGAGTACGAGTCGATGAAGTCACGTGATACCCTCATCCGCCTGAAGAAGTTTCAGGTCGACGAGAAGCGCCGCCGGGTCACCCAGATCGAGACCATGATCGCTGACTTCCAGCGGATGTCGGTCGATCTCGAGCGCGAGATCCAGACCGAGCAGGAGCGTGCCGGGATCAACGATCCCTCGCACTTCGCCTACCCGACCTATGCCAAGGCCGCGATCCAGCGCCGCGAGAACCTGACCCGCTCGGCCGACGAGCTCAAGGGCCAGCTCGATGAAGCCAAGACCGCGTTGGCCGAGGCCTTCGAGGAGCTGAAGAAGGTCGAGCTGCTGGACGAGCGCGACCAGGCCCGCGAACGGGCCGAAGAGAACGCCCGCGAGCAGGCCGACCTCGACAGCATCGGCCTGATGCGCGCCCGCATCGGCGCCGTCGCCTAACGGCGCCAGCAGCCAGATCGCCGAGAAATCTGCAAAACCCGGACCCGCAAGGTCCGGGTTTTCGTATGTGCTGTCCACAGTGTGGCGCCGCGCCGCTTGGTGGTCGGCTTTGTCGCGCGCTATGGTAGCGGGAATGAATGCTGTGCCAGCGACGGCGGTGCCCACCTCTCCCTTGGGAGAGGTCGGCGCGGAGCGCCGGGTGAGGGGTGACGGTCTCCCGTTAGTCCTGCGCCCCCTCACCCGATTTGCTGCGCAAATCGACCTCTCCCCGTCGGGGAGAGGTGAAGGGAAGCGACGGGCCGCGTTTCAGGGGGCTGAATGCTGACGCCGGCAGAGCTGGTCGGGCTGATTGAGGCGGTGGCGAAGGGCGATCAGGCCGCATTCGAGCGGCTCTACGTCGCCACGCGCGCGAAACTTTATGGCGTCGTGCTCCGTATCTTGCGCCGTCAGGATCTTTCAGAGGAGGTCATTCAAGAGACCTACGTCAAGATCTGGAACAACGCCGGCCAGTTCAATCCGGCCATGTCCTCGCCGATCACGTGGATGGCGTCGATCGCGCGCAACCGTGCGATCGACATCGTGCGCAAGAAATCGGAAGTCTCAATCGAGGAAGAGCCTCAGGCGATGGAGGTGGCAGCCGACAGTCCCGATCCGCTGGCGCGGAGGGAGATGACCGAGGAGTTGAAGCGGCTCCTGGAATGTATCGGCCGGCTCGAGCCGGATCGCCAGCGCCTCGTGCTTCTCGCCTATTACAACGGCTGGAGCCGCGAGCAATTGGCGGAGAAATTCGCCGCGCCCGTCAACACGGTGAAGACGTGGCTCCGGCGCAGCATGCTGGATATCCGCGAGTGCCTCGGACTTTAGAAGATGATGAGAGTGGCAGAATCCAGCGCGGCAACGACTGTCCACCTTTCCCCGTTGGGGAGAGGTCGGCGCGGAGCGCCGGGTGAGGGGCCGCAGATCTTCCGCGAGAGCGTAACCCCTCACCCGGACCGCATCTTGCGATGCGATCCGACCTCTCCCTTCGGGAGAGGTGAAGGACAGTGATGGCCTACACGGAGGACCATATCGCGCTCGCCGCGGAATATGCGCTCGGTACGCTCGACGCCGACGAGCGCGCGCAGGTCGAGACCATGATGGCGGTGGATGAGGCGTTCGCCGAAATCGTGCAGGCCTGGGCCCATCGGCTCGGCGTCCTCAACCAGATGGTCGGCTCGGTCGAACCGCGTCCGATCGTGTGGGAGAACATCAGGTCCGAGATCGCGCGCACTGTCCTTGCGCAGGAGCCGCCTGCGCTTGCCGAGGCTTCGCCGCCGCCACCTCCGCCCATACCGGAATTGCCCTCGCCGGAGACTGCGTCATCGGAATCCGCGACGAAGGGCGTGCAGTCGCCGGAGCCGCAGCAACCCGAAGCGGAGCAGCCGCAGCCGTCGCGTCCCGAGCCCGATGCCATCCCGGACATCGCGCCGCAGTTTATCCCGCAGGTCCATGCCCCGGATCTCAACGTCGTGCACGCGCCGCAAGCGCCGGTCGTCGACGATGGCAATGTGATCCGTCTCGAGGGGCGCGTGAAGCGCTGGCGCAACATCGCATCCGCCGTTGGCGCACTTGCGGCCGCGCTGCTCGTGACGCTGTCGCTTCAGATCTTCCTGCCTGATGCACTGCCGGGCGCCTTGCGTCCTGCGCCACGCATCCAGACGGTGGAAGTGAAGACACCGGCCGCCCCGCTCACCGCCTCCGCGCAATATGTTGCCCTGCTGCAGGGCCAGGGTGGCGGCCCCGCCTTCATCCTCACGGTCGACGGTGCGACGCGGAATTTCACGGTACGAAAGGTCGGGGCGACCCCGGAGCCCGGCAAGAGCTTCGAGCTTTGGCTGATCTCCGACAAGCTGCCGCGGCCGCGTTCGCTCGGCGTGATCGGTGCGAGCGATTTCACCGCACGTCCGCTGCTCGCTTCCTACGATTCCGACGTCGTCAACGGTGCGACCTACGCCGTCACGGTCGAGCAGGCCGGCGGTTCGCCCAACGGCCAGCCGACCTCGGCGCCGGTGTTTTCCGGCAAGCTGATCGAGACCGTGCCGCCAACGCAGCCGCCGGCGCCAGCGAAGAAGTAGGTGTCGTAGCCCGGATGGAGCGCAGCGCAATCCGGGTCCACCGTCCCGCATTCCGCTCTGCTCCATGCGGGCTACGAGCAAAAATTGTCGCCACGGTCCACCCCGCCGTCGCATTCCGACAAGTCCCGCCGAATCCGCCCCCGATTTGAACCTGCCTGCACTTGGCGGCGTCAAATCCCCGGAATTTGCAGTCGGCGCCGCCGATCATGGTGCCGGAGAGGGGCTAGAAATCAGATGGATGCAGCGAGAACGCCAGGCATCTTCGTTCACCAATATGCAGGCCTGCCGCAGGGTGCGGCGTTCGAGCATTGGCGCGAGCGGGCCTTCGGGCCCTGCGGCCTCGATATCGGCCCGAGCCAGGGCGAGAGCATCGACTGCCGGATCCAGGTCAGCGTCGTCGACAACATTGCGCTCGCCATTCCCGAAGGCGCTTCCGCACAATATTCACGCACGCAGAGCCACCTTGCCGACGGCAGCGACGATCTCGTGCTGATCGCGGGACACGCGGGCCTCGTCCGCGTCGGGCAGAACGGTCATACCGTCGAGCTCGCGCCGGCGCAGATGGTGCTCGTCGACATGAGCATCACTGGCACCGTCGGCCACACCGACGAGGAGCGCTTCACCACCATCCGCATGCCGCGCCGCGCGCTGCTCGACATCAATCCGCGCGCGGAGGACAAGCTGTCGCAGGTGCTGTCCGACGGCGCGGTCGCCGAGACCATCTTCCGCTACCATGCGCTCGCCGCCAATCAGGCGCCGCATCTCGATGCCGTCGGCCAGCGTCTGACCGCGCAACACATGGTCGATCTCGTCGGCCTCCTGCTCGGGACCGACGCCGAGCATGCCGGCCTTGCGCGCGGACGCGGGCATGCCGCGGCGCGTCTCGATCTCATGCGCGCCGACGTGATGGCCGCACTCGGCCGCAACGATCTCTGCCTGTCCGAGATCGCGACGCGCTCGGGCCTCAGCCCGCGCCAGGCGCAGCGCCTGTTCGAGCAAGCCGGCACGACCTTCACCGAATTCGTGCTGGAGCAGCGCCTGCTCCACGCCCGCAAGCTGCTCGGCGATCCCCGCGCCAGAGCGCGCAAGATCAGCGACATCGCGCACGCCTCGGGCTTCGCCGATCTGTCCTATTTCAATCGCGCCTTTCGCAAGCGTTTTAGCGCGACGCCGTCGGAGCTGCGCGAGGCGTAAGTCGCGATTTTGTGCAGCGGTGCGGCGCTGCCGTAGTTGGTCGATGCGGGCTGTTGAGCTATATCTACCTGCGCGGGCAGACCGCGGGATTGCTTTGGAAAGTAGTGTAGGCGGACATGGCGCGTATCGTCGTGCTCGGCGCCGGGTTTGCAGGCCTGTGGGCGGCCATCGGTGCTGCGCGCAAGCGCGACGAGATCGGCGCGAGCGGGCGGGACATCGAGATCCGCGTCATCGACCGCAATCCCTATCACAACATCCGCGTGCGCAATTACGAGGTCGACCTCGGCGAGGTTGCGCTACCGCTGCCCCAACTGCTCGATCCGATCGGCGTCAGCCATGGTCTCGGCGAGGTTGAAGCCATCGATCCGGCACATCGCGAAATCTCGCTGGTCACCAGCGGCGGCGAGGAGACGTTGCACTATGACCGCCTCGTGCTGGCGCTCGGCAGCGAGGTGATGCGTCCGGACATTCCAGGCCTTGCCGGCCACGCCTTCGACGTCGACACCTATTCCGCGGCGCTTCGCCTTGGGGATCATCTCGTCTCGCTCGGACGCAGCGCCCCGTCGCCGGGGCGTGCGACGGTTGTGGTGGTCGGCGCCGGCTTCACCGGCATCGAGGTCGCGGCCGAGATGCCGGCCAGGCTCGCGCGTGCGGGCATCAGCGGCAGCCGTCGCATCATTCTCGTCGATCCCAATCCGGCGGTCGGCGCCACCATTGGCGCGCACGCGCGCCCCGTGATCGAGACGGCATTGTCGTCGCTCGACGTCGAGACACGCCTCGGCGTGCGTGTGGTCTCCGTGGAGGCCGCCGGTATGCACCTGAACTCGGGCGAGTTCATTGCGACGCAGACGGTGATCTGGTGCGCAGGGATGCGTGCAAGCCCCTTAACGGCGAGCTTTCCGGACGCGCGCGATCGCCTCGGGCGCATTCTGGTTGATCCCTTCATGCGGGTTGCGGATGTCGGCGGCGTGTTCGCGGCCGGCGACGTTGCCTCGAGCGTGATCGACGGGCTGCATCCGACCGTGATGTCCTGTCAGTTCGCGCGGCCCATGGGCCGCTTCGCCGGCCACAACGTGGTGGCCGATCTCGCCGGCCTGCCGATGCTGCCGCTGCGGATCGACTGGTACGTGACCGTGCTCGATCTCGGCGGCTGGGGCGCGCTTTATACCGAAGGCTGGGACCGCGAGGTGCGCGCCACCGGCGCGGCGGCAAAGGCGACCAAGGAGACGATCAACCGCAGGCGTATCTATCCGCCGCTCACCGGCAGCACGGACGAGCTCTTCGCTGCCGCCGCGCCGACGGTACAGGCGCCGCCGCCGACTTATGGGGGGCGGTAGTGGCCAAAGATTCGGTGTCATCGCCCGCGAAAGCGGGCGATCCAGTATTCCAGAGACAATAGTGGGATACGGAGAAGCCGCGGCGTACTGGATTCCCCGCCTCCGCGGGGAATGACAGCGGAATTTGTGGGACTGCTGGCGCCACACCCGCTATGCAAACATGCCCCAGACGTGAGAAAGCGCCCGTGGGGGGCGGGCGCTTTCTGTAGTCGACTTGGGGTTGGGGTCGTCTACATATCCACGTGGCGACTTTGGGGGGCTGGTAAAGAGCCGCGTGAATTCACAAAACTCGTCAGATCTCCTTAGCGAACGAGAGACGCGTTCGAACTGGTGATAACGACCGGCTTGTCGGCCTTGATGACGCGGGCGGTCTGGGTCAGACCTTCATCCGAACCCGTGCGTGCCGTGATGCCGAGACCCGCCACCGCGATCCCTGCGACGAGGGCGACGACCACAATCTTCAAATGGGTCGCGCGATCAGCGCTGTAGATCGAGTGGTTCATGGAAGCCTCCTGCCGCCATCTACCCGAAGTAGTCGCCCGCCCTTTCAGGCCGGTTCATGCTTCCGGTGCCCAACAACCTAGTATTGGGAGGATTCGTTCCCAAGAGGCCATCACAAGGGCGTGAAAGGACGTGAAACGTCGCGATCAAAAACGTCCCTGGATCGTTCGATTATATAATTATTTCAAAGATGTAATGTGCCTGCGGGTTGCCTTTTCGATGCTTGGTCCACAACGCGCCAGGAACTCAAAAACCATTTGCCTGTGGCCGAAAAACACACGGCTTCTTAAGGCAAATCAGATGCTTCCGACCGTTTTCAACCTCGCCCTAGGGTGGATTTCGGCCTGCGACAGCACGGTGGTCTGGGCTCGGAACCGTTCCACCAGGGAACGCACGAACGGACGAATTGCGGCAGAGGTCACCAGCACCGGCGCCTCGCCTTCGCGGGCGGCACGCTCGAACGCCTCGCGCACGGCGGTCATGAACTCCGACAGTTTCGAAGGTTGCATGGCGAGGCTGCGCTCCTCGCCCTGGCCGATGATGGATTCGGCGAAGGCCTGCTCCCACCGCGCCGACAGCGCGATCAGCGGCAGATAGCCGTTGTAGGAGGTGTTCTGCGCGCAGATCTGCCGCGCCAGCCGGGCGCGGACATGCTCGACCATGGTCGCGGGATTGCGCGAGAAGGCGAGCGAGTCGGCGATGCCTTCGAGGATGGTCGAGAGGTCGCGGATCGAGATCCGCTCGGCGAGCAGGAGCTGCAGCACGCGCTGGATGCCGGAGACCGTGACCTGTCCCGGCACGATATCCTTGACCAGCTCGCTCTGCTCCTTCGGCAGCTCCTTGAGCAGCTTCTGCACCTCGCCATAGGAGAGCAGGTCCGACATGTTGGCCTTGAGCAGCTCGGTGAGATGGGTCGAGAGCACGGTCGCCGCGTCGACCACGGTGTAGCCCTTGAGCGAGGCCTCTTCCTTGAGGCTGGCGTCGACCCAGGTCGCGGGCAGGCCGAAGGTCGGCTCTGTGGTGTGGATGCCGGGCACCTGCACCTGGCTGCCGCCGGGGTCCATGACCATGAACTGGTTCGGCCAGATCTTGCCGGTGCCGGCGTCGACCTCCTTGATCTTGATGATGTAGGTGTTGGCCTCGAGCTGGACGTTGTCGAGGATGCGCACCGCCGGCATCACGAAGCCCATCTCGATCGCGAGCGAACGGCGCAGCGCCTTGATCTGCTCGGTGAGGCGGTCGGTGCCATCGGGGCCGTTGACCAGCGGCAGCAGAGCATAGCCGAGCTCGATCTTGAGGTCGTCGATCTTGAGCGCCGCCGAGATCGGCTCTTCGGCCGCAGCCGCGCCCGGCGCACCCGGCATGCCTGGAGCAGGCGCGGCCTTGGCGGCTTCCTCGGCCTTGACGGCAGTCTTCTTGTGGTTGCGGGCGTGCCAGGCCAGCGCGCCGGCGCCGGCGCCGAGCGCGAGGAAGGGGATGGTCGGAATGCCCGGCAGGGCCGCCAGCACCAGCATCACCGCCGAGGACATGGCCAGGGCCTGCGGATAGCCGGAGAACTGCTTCATCAGCGCCTTGTCGGCGGCGCCGGAGACGCCGGCCTTGGAGACGAGCAGGCCGGCCGCGGTCGAGACGATCAGCGCTGGCACCTGGGTGACGAGGCCGTCACCGACGGTCAGGAGCGTGTAGCTGCGGCCGGCGTCGGCAAAGGACATGCCCTGCTGCGCCACGCCGATGATCATGCCGCCGACGACATTGATGAAGACGATCAGCAGGCCGGCGATGGCATCGCCGCGGACGAACTTGGAGGCACCGTCCATGGCGCCGAAGAAGCCGCTCTCGTCCTCCAACTCCTTGCGCCGCTCCTTGGCGACCTTCTCGTCGATCAGACCGGCGGAGAGATCGGCATCGATCGCCATCTGCTTGCCGGGCATGGCGTCGAGGTGGAAGCGGGCGGCAACTTCAGCGATACGGCCCGAACCCTTGGTGATGACGAC
Source organism: Bradyrhizobium sp. DN3 (assembly GCF_041357655.1). Lineage (NCBI taxonomy): Bacteria > Pseudomonadati > Pseudomonadota > Alphaproteobacteria > Hyphomicrobiales > Nitrobacteraceae > Bradyrhizobium > Bradyrhizobium sp. DN3. Next base: position 15,140 of record NZ_JAULLN010000006.1, read on the forward strand.
GAAGTTGACGATGATCAGGATGGCGAAGACGATGATACCGATGACGAAATTGCCGCCCATCACGAAGCTGCCGAAGGCTTCGATAACGTGACCGGCGGCAGCCGTGCCCTCGTGCCCGTGCGACAGGATCAGCCGGGTCGAGGCCATGTTGAGCGACAGGCGCAGCATGGTCGAGATCAGGAGGATGGTCGGGAAGGCGGAGAATTCCAGTGGCGCCTGAATGAACAGCGACGTCATCAGGATCAGGATCGAGAGCGTGATCGAGATCGCCAGGAACAGATCCAGCACGATCGCGGGCAGGGGAAGGATCAGCACCACCAGGATGGTGAGGATGCCGAGCGCCAGCGCGATGTCGCCGCGCTTGAGGATGGTGACGATCTCGTTGAGGGAGGGAATCGAGGGCCTTGCTGCGCCTACGCCCTGTCCTGCGGTGACGTCGACCATGGTAGCTGCCTCCCCGCGCGACTGCCGTCCGCGCGCCCCAAACGTCTGCGCGGCGGCCGAAGGGCCGCCGCTCCGAAAGTGAGGCACCGCACTGGCGTCCACGGGGGGATCTCCCGTTCTACCCGGCTGACGACACTCGACTTCACCCGGCAATTTTTGCCCGGTGTATGGTTAGCAAAGGGTTAACGGGGTGGGGCAGGAGCGCGGGGCGGGTGTTTCGGGCCACCAAGGGTTGTCATTCCGAGGCGCCCGAAGGGCGAACCCGGAATCCATCGTGCTGCAGGTGTTGTGGGGAAATGGATTCCGGGCTCGCGCCAAGAGGCGCGCCCCGGAATGACGGCTGAAGAGCGGTCGCCTACTTCGCCTTCTCCATCTTCGTCACCGTGTACCCCGAAGCGGCCTCCTCGGCCTCGAAGGTCACCTTGTCGCCGACCTTCACCTGCTTCAGCATCGCGGTGTCCTTGACGCGGTAGACCATGGTCATGGGTTCTTCCATGCCGAGGCTCTTCGCAGGTCCGTGCTTGAGCGTGATCTTGCCGGCGCCCTCGTCGATCTTCTTGACCTCGCCGCTGATCGAGGCCGCCCCGGCTGCCAGAGCTCCAGTGGCAACGCCTAACGTCAGCGCCAGCGCAGCAGTGATACGGATGATGCGGTTCATGGGGGTCTCCATTGCTTACTTCACGGTGACGTGGCCGACCATGCCGTAGTCGCGGTGGTCGGGAATCAGGCACGAAAATTCGAACGTGCCGGCCTTGGTGAATTTCCAGACGATCTCGGCCGTCTTGTTCGGGGCAAGCCGCACTCCGTTCGGATCGTCATGCTCCATGTGCGGATGCTTCTTCATCACCTCGGCATGCGCGAGATTCTCCTTGGGTGTGGCGAGTAGAAACTCGTGGTCCTCCTTGCCGACATTGCGCAGCACGAAGCGGATCTGCTCGCCGCGCTTCACGTTGATGTTCGACGGCTCGTACGACATCTCGCTCAGCGCGATCTCGATGGTGCGCGCCGGCTTTTTGGGATCGCCGGGCTCGCCCGCTGAAAAGGACGTATGGCCGTGATTTTCGTGCGCACCGGCGGACGAGATCGAGAGCGTTGCCAGCGCGAGGACGAATGTGACGGTCTTCTTCATTGTAGTCTCCAGTTGGTGGTTCATCGAAACGCTCACATCTTCATGTTTTTCATCGGCGGGCTGCCCGGTTTTTGCCGTGCCGGCTCTGTGGCCGGTGCCGTGACTTCGTAGGCGACGGTGCCTTGCGGGAACTTGTAAGGTCCGGGATCGCGGTAATCGTCGCGCGCGAGGTCCTCGCGGATCTTCATCACGGTGAACATGCCGCCCATCTCGATCGGCCCGAACTGGCCGGTGCCGGTCATCATCGGCAGCGTGTTGTCGGGCGCGGGCATCTCCATGTTGCCCATCGCCATGCCGGTCGAGCCCATCGCCATGCTGTCGGGCGCGAGCTTGCCGACGGCCTTGGCGAGGTCCTTGCGCGACACCCCGATCAGATTGCGCACCTCGTGCCCCATCGCATTCATGGTGTGGTGCGACTTGTGGCAGTGGAACGCCCAGTCACCGGGATTGTCGGCGAGCACGTCGAACACGCGCACCGCGCCGACCGGCACGTCGGTCGTTGTCTCCGGATATTGCGCGCTCTCCGGAATCCAGCCACCGTCGGTGCAGGTCACCGCAAAGCTGTGGCCGTGCAGATGGATCGGATGGTTGGTCATGCTGAGATTGCCGATGCGCACGCGCACCTTGTCGCCGAGCCGCACCGGCAGCGGATCGATGCCGGGAAACACCCGCGCGTTCCAGGTCCACATATTGAAGTCGGTCATCTCATTGACCAGGGGGAGATAGGTGCCGGGATCGACGCGATAGGTGCTCATCACGAAGACGAAGTCGCGGTCGACGGGCCGGAAGTTTTGATCGCGCGGATGCACGACGACCATGCCCATCATGCCCATCGCCATCTGCACCATCTCGTCGGAGTGCGGGTGGTACATGAAGGTCCCGCTCTTCTTCATCTCGAATTCGTAGACGAAGGTTATTCCTGGCTGGATGTGCGGCTGCGTCAGCCCGCCGACGCCGTCCATGCCGCTCGGAATGATCATGCCGTGCCAGTGCACGGTGGTGTATTCGGGCAGTCTGTTCGTTACGAAGATGCGGACCTTGTCGCCCTCCACCGCCTCGATGGTCGGGCCCGGCGACTGGCCGTTGTAACCCCACAGATTCACCTTCATGCCTTCGGCGAACTCCCGCACCACGGGCTCGGCGACGAGATGGAATTCCTTCCAGTCGCCGTTCATGCGGAACGGCAGCGACCAGCCGTTCAGCGTGACCACGGGCCGGTAGTCCGGACCGCTGCTCGGATGCAGCGGCGGCTGCATCACCACCTTGTCCATGTGCGGGGCCTCTGGAATCGATGCGGCCTGGACGCGGCCGCTGATGGCTGAGGCGCTGGCAAGCGCGGCTGTGCCTAAAAATCCTCGGCGGGAAAACATGTCGGCCTCCATGTCAGTGGCCGCCATCGGCAGGCGCTGCCGCGGCGATGGTGGTTGGATTGTCGCTGCCGGCCGCAGGCGAGCCGCCGCCATTGACGACGGTCTGCAAGTCGGACTGCGCGAGGAAGAAGCGCTGCTTGGCATCGATGGCGCCGCGCAGCGACGCCAGGCGCTGCCGTGCCTCGGTCAGTAGCGCGAAGATATCGACCTGCATGCTGGAGAAGCGCAGCTGCATCTCCTCCGTGATGATCTTTCGCAAAGGGATGATCTCGCGCTGGTAGTGGCTGGCGATGTCGTAAGTGGAGCGATAGATGCGATAAGCGTCGCGTGCCTCCGAACGGACGTTGACGGCGCGCTCGGTCAGGCGGTTGAAGGCGAAATTGTAGGTCTCCGCCGCTTGGCGCACGCGCACCTCGCCGCCGTCGAAGATCGGGATCTGGAACTGGACGTCGAAGCCGCGCTCGCGGAACGGCGCACCTTCCGGATCCTGCGTGCGGCGGGAGATGCCGGCGAGATCGAGCAGGGTGACGAAGCGCGTCGCCTCGGTGAGGTGCAGCGATTTCGCCAGCGCCGTCAGCTCCAGCCGCGCGATCTGAAGGTCAATGCGATGGGCCACCGCATCGGCCTCGATCGAAGGCAACGTGTGCGGCCGGCGCGGCAGCGGCGGCAACGCGTTCGGCAGACGGAAGTCGAGGCCGCCGTCCCACAGCCCCAGCAGGCGTGCGAGCCTCTCGCGTGCGCTCGCTGCCGTCTGCCGTGCGGTGGCGAGGTCGGCGGTGGTCTCGGCGTAAAACACCTGCTCGCGCGCCTGGTCGAGCTTGTTGAGCGAGCCGGTCTCGCCGAGCTTGACCGCGAGCTGCGCGGTCGATTCCGCCGTCGCCTTCGCGTCCGTCAGCAGCACCACCATCTCGTTGCCGGCAACGGCGCGCCAATAAGCGCGGCGGACGTCGGCGGCGAGCCGCAATGTTGCCAGTGCCGCGCGCAATTGGGCCTGGCGAAAACGATCGCGGGCGATGTCGGAGCGGAACGGCAGGGTGGCGAGCGCGAGGATGTCACCCACCACCTGGCGCTCGATCTCGCTGGCGCCATTGCCTGAGATCCGCGAGATCGAGAACACAGGATTGGGCGGCAGGCTCTGTTCGACCAGATCGGTCTCGGCGAGTGCCAGCTCGTTATAGGCCGCCTGCAGCCCCTTGTTGTTGAGCAGCGCGATCTGCACGGCCGTGTCTGCGGTCAATGTCCGCGACAGCAGCTGGCGCACGCGCCCGTCAACTGCGCCCTCTCCCTCAGTCGTTCGCACGAAGGCGACGTCCTTGTTGATGCTCTGGCTCGTCAGCTCCGAGACTGTGGTCATGCCGCTGTCGGGCGAGAACGCGGCGCAGCCAGACAGATTGAGCGCGGCGAGAAGGAGCAGGCTTCGCGCGAAATGATGTGCCATGGCGCGCTCCTACCGGTCTTGCTTCGGCTGCGGCGCGACATTCTCGTTGCGCTCGCGCCATGGTGCCGGCGTCGCCGGCCGCAGGCTGCTGTAGGGCGCGATCGTCGAACGATAGATGGTCGGCGTCACCTTGGCCGCGGGATCGGCAGGATCCGCGGCAGCGATGTGTGTCGTTGCCGGCATGCAGCCGGCCAACGCCAGCGCAATCACGGTCAGCAGCGACCAACTAAATAGAAAGTATCGTCCACACGCCGCGGATGCGGCGGCGGACTTCGCCCCGGAAAGCGTCAACATGATTCATCCCTGATCTGTCCGTAGAGACCACAGGTTCGCGCGCGCAGACGCGCGCTCGGCCTGACGTCGTCGCGTCAGATCAGGCGATGGGAGGGCGGTAGTGCAGGGGCGGCGTCGCGCTGTGCAGGCTGGCCACGATCTCGGGCGCGCAGGCGGAGATGGGCTGAAGCGGCTTGGCGACGCTGGGCAGATCGGCCGGCAGCGCGCTCACGCACATCATCCCGCAGCACGGTCCGGCCGTGCCCTTGCCGTCATGATGATGCGGAGCGGGCGCGTCCTGCGCAGCGGTCTGGTGATGCGCATGCGCTCCCGCGTGGTCATGCGAGGGAGCGCCATGCTGATGGCTTGCATGCATCTGGTGGTGCGCCGGCGCGAGATCGGCGAGCGGGGCCTCGTCCGCAAGACACGGTGCCGGACCGCTGCCCCAGGCAAGCGCTGCTGCCGGCGCGAGCACGCAAAACAGATAGGCGAGGACAACGAGGCGCCCCACCCTGATCCGCATCGATCGTGTCAATCGCAACAGCATTCCGCCGACATGTTCCCCGCGCGGCAATGTTGCACACGCTGATTGCAAACTAGTGGCAAAACCCGCGTTCGCCAAGCTCCTTCTTACCGCAGTGCACCGCGCATGCCCAATATCGCGCCACGATGCTTGACCATGTGCCAATCAGCGAACATGGTCCGTTCCGTGCACGCGCCAAATCATCCAGGACAAACTCCGGCTTCATTCACCCCTGATTCGCGTCAGGCCTGGATGCGGCTGGTCATTGCGCTCCTGATCGGCTCGATCGGCGCCGTCGGCATGTGGGCGGTCGTGGTCGTCATTCCCGTGGTGCAGGCGGAATTCGGTGCCACACGCGGCGCGGTGTCGCTGGCCTTCACGCTGATGATGTTCGGTTTCGGGCTGGGCGGCGTGATCGCCGGCAAGATCACCGACCGGTTCGGCATCGTGCTGGCGATGGCGATCAGCATCGCCTTTCTCGGCATCGCCAACGTGCTCGCGGGGCTGTCGACGCAACTCTGGCAGTTCGTGGCGGCGTATTTCCTGATCGGGCTCGGCACCTCCGCGACTTTCGCGCCGCTGATGGCGGAAGCCTCGCATTGGTTCGAGCGCTATCGCGGACTTGCCGTGACCATCGTCGCCAGCGGCAATTATGTCGCCGGCACGATGTGGCCGCCGATCGTGAGCTGGGGCACGCAGACCGCCGGCTGGCGCTACACCCATATCGGCATCGGCCTCGTCTGCGCGAGCACGATGGCACTTCTGGTCCTCGTCCTGCGCGCGCAGATGGGCGACGACCATATCCGCGACCATGCCAATGCACCGCCGCCGCGGGTCGATCTCAAGCTGTCGACCAACACGCTGACGGTGCTGCTCTCGATCGCCAGCATTTCCTGCTGCGTCGCCATGGCGATGCCGCAGGTGCATATCGTCGCCTATTGCGGCGATCTCGGTTATGGCGTCGCGCGTGGCGCCGAGATGCTGTCCTTGATGATGGGCTGCGGCATCGTCAGCCGGATCGGGTCGGGCTATCTCGCCGACAAGATCGGCGGCATCCGCACGCTGCTGGTGGGATCGCTGGCGCAGGGCTTTGCGCTGGTGTTCTATTTGTTCTTCGACAGCCTCACCTCGCTCTATCTGATCTCGGCGATGTTCGGTCTGTTCCAGGGCGGCATCGTGCCGAGCTATGCCATCATCGTGCGCGAGGCGATGCCGGCGAGCGAAGCCGCAACGCGCGTCGGCATCGTGATCTTTGCGTCCGTGTTCGGCATGTCCTTCGGCGGCTGGGTATCGGGCGTCATCTTCGATGCCACCGGCTCGTATGCCGCGGCGTTCGCCAACGGCGTGGCGTGGAACGCGCTGAACATCGGCATCGTCGTATTGCTGCTGATCCGCTCGCGGATGAACGCGACGAAGACCGGCCCGGGCTTTGCGACTTAGGCCTCCCGTCCAGCTTTCAGCAGCGAGCTTCCGGTGATCTTCTGGCCGCCGCCGGCTATCGCTTGCGCTTCGCGATGGGCTTCGCAGGTTTGGCGACGGCGCGCGGCTTGGCTTTCGTGACGGGCTGCACCCGCAGCCCGTCCACGAACACGTCGAGCAGGCGCAGCACCGAGGCCTGCCACCCCGGCTGATCGTGCATGTAGCACATCCCGAAAAATGCGCGCAGCAGGTCCTCGGGACTGACATCGCCGCGCATCTGGCCGGCTGCGACCGCGCGATCGAGCAGTGAGCCGATCGCCTTGGTCAACCGGTCCATCGAGAACGCCGCGAGCTCCGATGAGCTCTGGAACGTCAGCGCCAGTGCAGCCGACATGCCTTTCTTGGTGGCGACGAATTCGACGTTGGAGCGCAGCCATCGCCGCAGCGCATCCACCGGGTCCTTTGCATTCTTCAGCTGTTCGGCGAGCTCGCTGAGCTGCTCGACCTCGCGGCGGTAGACCGCCTCGAACAAATCCTCGCGTGTCGGGAAATGCCGGTAGAGCGTGCCGATGCCGACACCGGCGCGTTTCGCCACGGCCTCGAGGCTGGCCTCGGGGCCGCCGGCGCTGAACACGGTTTTCGCGGCTTCGAGCACGCGCTCGCGATTGCGCACGGCATCGGCGCGGGGCTTTCGGGTCTGGTCGGTGTGGTCGTCCATGTCGGCAATGTAGATCACGAATTGGTTAGATTGAACCCATGTTGAACCCTTGGCTGGCTGCATCGCGTTGGTGGCGCACGGGGTTTTGACGAATTCCAATATTTTTCCGCCGGCCCTTGTTAAGCGGAGGGTGCCTCCGTATCTTCGTGGATGTGCCGGCTCGGATTGTGGTCGGGCGGCGCTATTCGACAGCGGCCACGGCGGTGGCGCGCTGCACGACTAGTCATGTCCATTTCTGATCGGAGCCTTGTATGAACCACTCCATCAGCCTCACCGTGAACGGTGCGCGGCGCGAATTCGTCCTCGACGATCCGCGCGTCACGTTGCTCGATCTCCTGCGTGAGCGCCTCCATCTGACCGGAACCAAGAAAGGATGCGACCGGGGCCAGTGCGGCGCCTGCACCATTCTCGTCGACGGCAAGCGCATCAACTCCTGTCTCGCGCTCGCCATCAGCCATGACGGTGCCGACATCCTCACCATCGAGGGCGTCGCACGCGGCGACCAGCTTCATCCGGTGCAGGCCGCCTTCATCGCCCATGACGGCTTTCAGTGCGGCTTCTGCACGCCCGGCCAGATCATGAGCGCGATCGGCATGATGCGCGAGGGCCAGGCCGGCAACGATCCCGAACGCGTCCGCGAATGCATGAGCGGCAATCTCTGCCGCTGCGGCGCCTATGCCGGCATCGTCGATGCCGTGCTCGAGGCGCAAGGACGCATGGACGAATCCAATCGGAGGCGCTTCGCATGAAACCGTTCGATTATGTCAGGCCCGCCACAGTCGCCGAGGCCGTTGCCGCCGCGGCCCAGCCGGGCGCCGTCTATCTCGCTGCCGGCACCAATCTGCTCGATCTGATGAAGGGCGGGGTCAGCCGTCCGGATCGTCTCGTCGACGTCACGCATCTCGATGGACTCGACGGGATCGAGCGGCTCGCCGACGGTTCGTTGCGCATCGGCGCGCTCGTCAGCAACGCCGATCTCGCTCATGATGTCGAATTCGCCAAATCGTATCCCGCGGTCGCCGAAGCGCTGCTGTCGGGCGCATCCGCACAACTGCGCAATGCCGCGACGGTCGGCGGCAATCTGTTGCAACGGACGCGCTGCGCCTATTTCTCCGATACCGCCAGCCGCTGCAACAAGCGCGAGGCCGGCAGCGGTTGCGATGCGCGTGAGGGCGAGAACCGCAGCCATGCCGTGCTCGGCTGGAGCGAGAACTGCACCGCCACGCATCCGTCCGATTTCTGCGTGCCGCTGGTCGCACTCGACGCCGTCGTCGAGATCGAGGGCAGGGACGGCCGGCGCGAGATCGCGCTCGACGAGCTGCACCGCCTGCCCGGCAATACTCCGGAGCGCGAGTCGGCGCTCGAGCGCGGCGACCTCATCACGGCGGTGCGCCTGCCGCCTGCGGCGCGCGGCTTTGCCGCGCATGCGCGCTACCTCAAGGTTCGCGAACGTACGTCCTATGCCTTTGCCGTGGTATCGGCTGCGGCCGCATTGCGGATCGAGAGCGGCAAGATCGCGGAGGCGCGGCTCGCGCTTGGCGGCGTCGCGGCAAAGCCCTGGCGTGCGCGCGACGCGGAGGATGTTCTCAGGAACGTCGCGCCCACGGCCGGCGCTTTCCAGGAAGCCGCCAGCCGTGCGCTCACCGATGCAAGGCCGTCCGGTGACAATGCTTACAAGATCGAGCTCGCGCACCGCATTCTCGTGCGCGCGTTGACGCTGGCCGCAGCCGGTACGCCGGCGCGCCTGCCGGCGCTGCCGGCCTCTCCCTTTGCCTCGACCTCCGGAGCCATCCATGCCTGAGCTCAACCTGACCAGTGCGCCCGCCCATCTGCGCCACGGCTCGAACATCGGCCAGCCGCTGACCCGCCGTGACGGCATCCTCAAGGTCAAGGGGCAGGCGATCTATGCCGCCGACAATCATCCGCCCGGCATGCTGTTTGCGGTGATGGCCATCGCCAGCATTTCGCGCGGCCGTGTGGCCTCGCTGAATATCGATGCCGCCAAGCGCCATCCCGGCGTGGTCGACGTCATGACGCCGGACCACAAGCCGCAGCTCGCGGTTGACCCCGAGATCAAGACCAATCCGTTCGTGTTCCGGATGGAGGTGTTGCAGAGCAATGAGGTCCGCTACGCCAACCAGCCGATCGCCGTCGTGATCGCGGAGACGCTGGAGGCCGCAACGGAAGGCGCGGCGCTGCTGGCGCCGCGCTACGAGACGCTGCCGGCGCTGATTGGTCTCGATGCCGGCGAAAGTTTCGTGCCGCCGGTCGTCGGTGTCGGCAACCCCGCGGCGCATTACCACGGCGATGTCGAGGCGGGCCTTGCCTCTGCCGAGAAGCAGATCGACGCGGTCTACGAGACACCGCCGCAATATCACAACGCGATGGAGCCGCATGCGATCGTCGCCAGCTGGGACGGCGATAAATTGTCGGTCGACATGCCGACCCAGGGTTTGATGATGTCGCTGGCGCGTATCGCCGAGTTGTTCGGCATCGCGCACGACAAGATCCACATCCGCAGCCCGTTCCTCGGTGGCGGCTTCGGCTCCAAGGGGCTGATGGCCGGCCCGCCGACGCTCGGCATCATGGCTGCCAAGCTGGTCGGCAGGCCGGTCAAGCTCGTGTTGCGCCGTGAGCAGATGTACGGCCCGGTCGGCCATCGCGCGCCGACGCGCCAGCGGCTGCGCATCGGCGCCGACGGCGAGGGGCGTCTGACCGCGCTCGATCATCATGCCCGCACTGTGTCGAGTACGTTTGACGATTTCTACGAGCCCGCGGCCGGCGCCTCGCACTCGCTGTATGCGGCCCCTGCAATCCGCACCTCGCATGACGCCGTGCGCGTCAACACCGGCACGCCGTTGTTCATGCGCGCGCCCGGCGAGGCGACCGGATCGATCGCGCTCGAAAGTGCGATCGACGAGATGGCCTGGGCCTGCGGCATGGATCCGCTCGCCTTTCGCCTGAAGAACTACGCCGAGGTGGAGCCGATCACCGGCAAGCCCTTCTCCTCGAAAGCGCTGCGCGCCTGCTACGAGCAGGGCGCGGCGCGCTTCGGCTGGGCGAAGCGCTCGCTCCAGCCACGGCAGATGCGCGACGATGCCGGCCTGCTGGTCGGCTGGGGCATGGGCACCGCGACCTTCCCGGCGCTGATGTTCCAGGCCGAGGCGCGCGCGGTGATCCGCCGCGACGGCTCGGGCGTGATGGAGATCGGCGCGCATGACATGGGGCAGGGCGCCTGGACGGCATTGGCGCAGATTGCCGCCGATGCCGTTGGTCTCGATATGGACCGCATCACGTTCAAGGCCGGCACGTCCGACCTGCCCGACGCGGGCATCGCCGGCGGCTCGGCGCACACGGCAACCGCCGGTGCGGCGATCCACAGCGCCGGCGCGGCCGTGATTGCAAAGCTCGCCGATCTCGCAACCAATGACGAGCGCTCGCCGCTGTTCGGCGCCGGCAATGCCGGCGTGGTCGCGCGCGACGGAAAGCTGTTTCGACGCGATGACCAGAGCCTCGGCGAGAGCTATGTCGAGATCCTGGCACGCGCTGGCGTCTCCGAGGTCGAGGCGCGCGGCACCGGCGCGCCGAACCCCGCGGCGATGGAGGAATACGCGATGCACGCCCACGGCGCGGTGTTCGCGGAGGTGAAGGTCGATCCCGAGCTCGGCCAGGTCCGGGTCACCCGCATGGTTGGCGCCTTCGCGGCGGGACGCATCGTCAATCCGCGGATGGTGCAGAGCCAGCTGTTCGGCGGCATGATCTGGGGTCTGTCCTTCGCGCTGCACGAGGAGGCCATCACCGACCGCCGCAGCGGCCGGATCATGAATGCCAATCTCGGCGAGTACCACATCCCCGTGAATGCCGATGTGCCGCCGCTCGACGTGATCACGGTCGAGGAGCATGACCCCCACGTCAATGCGCTCGGCATCAAGGGCGTCGGCGAGATCGGCATCACCGGCAGCGCCGGCGCGGTCGCCAACGCGGTCTGGCATGCGACCGGCGTGCGTGTCCGCCGCTTTCCGATCCGGATCGAGGAGTTGTTGACGCAGCTCTAGCTGCCGTCCCGGAACAAAGCGGCCCCGGAGTGCCTAGGAGTCCGGGGCCATAACCTCAGCACCTTTTGCGCGAGGCTGCTCGGCTACGTGATGACAGTTAGCCCAGGTTCGGCCAGCGGACATTGAGGTGGCTCAAGCGCGCTGAGAATTCGAGCGGGACCAAATTCCTTGAGTTAGCGCAAGAAGGCTGGCGGGCCGACGCGCGCTCGCTTCAGAACGTCGGCGGCGTGCAGGCCGAGATCACTTCGCACGGCTTGCCGCCGACGCAGCGGAAGCGATGCGGGCGGCGGCTCTCGAAATAATAGGCATCGCCCGGATTGAGGATGCGGCGCTCGTCCTCGACGGTGACCTCGAGCTTTCCCGAGATCACGATACCGCCTTCCTCACCGTCATGGACGAGGTGGACGCGCCCGGTGTCACTGCCGGGCTCGTAACGCTCCTTCAGGATCTGCAGGCTGCGGCCGAACAGATTGTCGCCGACTTGCTGGTAGGAGATCGGCTTCTTGCCGACCTCGGTGAGTTCCTCGGCGCGGTAGAAGATCTTGCGCCGGCTCTCCGGCTCCAGCGCGAAGAACTCGGCGAGCCCCATCGGGATGCCGTCGAGAATGCGCTTGAGCGCGCCGACCGACGGGTTCATCTGGTTGGATTCGATCAGCGAGATCGTCGAATTGGTGACGCCGGCTCGCTTTGCCAGCTCACGCTGCGACAGCTTGTGGCGCGCCCTGATGAATCGCAGCCGTCCACCGATGTCGACGCTCATGCCTTGGTCCTGTGTTGCAGGTGTTGCGGATCGCGCAAATATGGACCGGCAGCCCCAGTGAAATCAATGGCTTGCAGCTGATCAGAAAAGGACTTGTTGCGCTTTATCAGCCGTGGCTCTGCTAACAGGTCAGCAAAGGAGCGCGGCCGTGACCCTTCATCAGATTCCGAACACTATCAAGACCGACTCGTTCTGGATGCCGTTCACGGCCAACCGGCAGTTCAAGAAGGCGCCGCGCCTGTTCTCATCCGCTGAGGGGATGCACTACACCACTGTCGACGGCCGCAAGGTGATCGACGGCTCCGCGGGCCTGTGGTGCGTCAATGCCGGTCACGGCCGCAAGCAGATTGCTGCTGCGGTCGAGCGCCAGCTCATGACGCTGGACTTCGCACCGTCGTTCCAGATGGGCCATCCGCTGGCGTTCGACTTCGCCGAGCGGCTCGCCGAGATCGCGCCGAAGGGCCTCGATCGCGTCTTCTTCACCAACTCCGGCTCCGAATCGGTCGACACCGCGCTGAAGATCGCGCTCGCCTATCACCGCGCCAACGGCCAGGCCAGCCGCACCCGCCTGATCGGCCGCGAGCGCGGCTATCACGGCGTCGGCTTCGGCGGCACCTCGGTCGGCGGCATGGTCGCCAATCGCCGCGCCTTCGCGACCCTGCTGCCGGGCGTCGACCACATCCGCCACACCCACGATCTCACCCGTAACGCCTTCGCCAAGGACCAGCCCGAGCACGGCGCCGAACTCGCCGACGATCTCGAGCGTCTGGTGGCCCTGCACGGCGCCGAGACCATCGCTGCCGTCATCGTCGAGCCGGTGCCGGGCTCGACCGCGGTGCTGCCGCCGCCGAAGGGCTATCTCCAGCGCCTGCGCGAGATCTGCGACAAGCACGGCATCCTCCTGATCTTCGACGAGGTCATCACCGGTTTCGGCCGCCTCGGCACGCCGTTCGCCGCCAACTTCTTCGGCGTCACGCCGGATCTGATGACGACGGCCAAGGGCATCACCAACGGCACCATTCCCTGCGGCGCGGTGTTTGCTAGCCGCAAGGTGCATGACGGCCTGATGGTCGGCCCGGAGAACCAGATGGAGCTGTTCCACGGCTACACCTATTCGGCGCATCCGACCGCCTGCGCCGCCGGCATCGCGACGCTCGACATCTACAAGGATGAAGGCCTGCTCACGCGCGGTGCGTCAATCGCCGAATATTGGCGCGATGCGCTGCATTCGCTGAAGGGCCTGCCGAACGTCGTCGACATCCGCAATTGCGGCCTGATGGGTGCGGTGGAGCTGGCGCCGCGCGACGGTGTCGTCGGTGCCCGCGGCTACGACGTCATGGTCGACTGCTTCAACACCGGCCTCTACCTGCGCATGAGCGGCGACAGCTTCGCGATGTCGCCTCCGCTCATCGTCGAGAAGAGCCATATCGACCAGATGGTCTCGATCCTCGGCAACGCCATCAAGAAGGTGGCCTGATAATTGCTCCCGCGGTTCACGGAGTTTCTTCTTGCAGCGGCGCGTGATGCCGCGGGAGTTTGACGAAGCGTGAAAGTCTTGATCCTCGGCAGCGGTGTCATCGGTGTCACCTCTGCCTACTACCTCGCACGTGCCGGTCATGAGGTGACGGTCGTCGACCGCCAGCCGGAACCGGCACTGGAGACCTCGTTTGCCAACGCCGGCGAGGTGTCGCCAGGCTATTCCTCGCCCTGGGCCGGCCCCGGCGTGCCGGTGAAGGCGATCAAATGGCTGTTGATGAAGCACGGCCCGCTGGTGATCCGGCCGAAGTTGGATCCGGTGATGTGGGTCTGGCTGCTCAAGATGCTGCGCAATTGCACCAGCGCGCGCTACGCGGTCAACAAGAGCCGGATGATCCCGATCGCGGAATACAGCCGCGATTCCTTGCGCGATCTGCGCCGCGACATCGGCATTCAATATGACGAGCGCTTGAAAGGAACGCTCCAGCTGTTCCGCTATCAGGCGCAGCTCGACGGCACGGCCGAGGATATCGCCGTGCTCAAGCAGTACGGCGTGCCTTTCGAGGTGCTGAGTCGCGAGGGCTGCATCGCGGTCGAGCCGGCGCTATCAGGCGTGAAGGAGAAGTTCGTCGGCGGGCTTCGCCTGCCGCAGGATGAGACCGGCGACTGCCACATGTTCACGCGGGCGCTGGCCAAGCATGCCCAGGCGCTCGGCGTGCGCTTCATGTTCAACACAGGCATCGACCGCATCGTCACCGACGGCGCGCGTGTCAGCGGCGTTGTGACCAGTGCCGGCCTGTTACAGGCAGACGCTTACGTCCTTGCGCTCGGAAGCTGGTCGTCACGGCTCGTCGCGCCGCTCGGCATCTCGCTGCCGGTCTATCCGGTGAAGGGCTATTCGATCACGGTGCCGATCAAGGACGCCTCCGGCGCGCCGGAATCGACCGTGATGGACGAGAGCTACAAGGTCGCGATCACCCGCCTCGGCAACCGTATCCGCGTCGGCGGCACCGCCGAAATCTCCGGCTATTCCAGCAAGCTGTACGACGCCCGCCGCGCCACGCTCGATCACTCGCTGACCGACCTGTTCCCGCGCGGCGGCGATCTCGCCAAGGCGACGTTCTGGAGCGGCCTGCGTCCGATGACGCCGGACGGCCCACCCGTGATCGGCCCGACGCCATACGCCAATCTCCACCTCAACACCGGCCATGGCACGCTCGGCTGGACCATGTCCTGCGGTTCGGGGCGCGTGCTCGCGGACATGCTGTCGGGCAAGAAGCCGGACATCGACGTGAGCGCGCTGGCGGTGGACCGGTACAAGCACCGGTTTGGGTAAGGCACTGTCCGCCCGTCATTGCGAGCGCAGCGAAGCAAAGTATCCGTCCGCGGAAACAGTCTGGATTGCTTCGTCGCAAGGGCTCCTCGCAATGACGCGGTGGAGGCGTTGCGCCTCATGATTCGCGCCTCAGGATAACGGCGCTGGCATTGTTTCCGTCGCGAAGAGCGCTACCCCGCCCCCGTCATGCAATTCACCCAGAGCACCACCGCCCTGGCATCCTGCGCCGGATTGGAAAACCGGTGCGGCCGCCGGCTCGCAAACCTAAAACTGTCACCGCTCTTCAGCGACCACGTTTCGCTGTCCACCGTCAGCATCATCTCACCTTCGAGCACGAGGCCGGCCTCTTCGCCGTCATGGGTGTAGAGCTCGTCGCCGGTGGAGCCGCCGGGCTCCAGATGCACCAGGAACAGATTGAGCTTGTTGTCGGCGCTCGCCGGGCTCAGCAATTGCTTGGATACGCCGGTGCGCCAGAGCTTCAGCTCGGGGCGCTCAAGCCCACGCGTCACGACCTGGTTGGATCCGCCGTCAGCGCTCGGGCTCGCGCCGAACAGCGCGGCGATGCCGACGCCGAACACGTCGGCGAGCGTCGCCAGCACACGCAGCGAGGGTGATGACAGGCCGCGCTCGATCTGGCTGAGGAAGCCGATCGACAGCTCCGTGCGCGCCGCGACCGTTTCCAGCGAAAACTGCCTGACGCGCCGGAGATCCCTGATGCGGCGGCCGACCGCGACGTCCATTGCGGGCTCTGCGGGTTTGGTGACAGCCTTGGTCCTGGCTTTGGCCTTCAGCTTCTTCGCCGGCCTCGCGGCCGGTTTGCGCATTCTTTTGCCACCGCTCACGTCAGATCGCTTTCTTCATGTGCATGAAAACCGCTTGCGCGATCCGCGAAAGTATGACCAAATTTTCATATTGGTGAAAATAGGCCGAAACGGTCTGGCCCGCAACGTCTGATCACGACACGCGCGAGCGCCGCCATCGGCCAGGCCCAAAGGGGGATGCGATGAAGCGTTTTGGTCTGGCCGCGATCGCGGCATTGGCAATTGCAGCCGTGGTGCCGGCTTCGGCGCAACAGGTGCTGAAAGTCGGCTCGACGCCGACGGGCATTCCCTTCACTTTCCTCGACACCAAGACCAACACCATTCAGGGCATCATGGTCGATCTCGTCACCGAGATCGGCAAGGACGCCGGCTTCAACGTGCAGATCGAACCGATGCAGTTCTCGGCGCTGATCCCGTCGCTGACCTCGAGCAAGATCGACATCATCGCCGCCGCGATGTTCATCACGCCGCCGCGGAAGGAAGTCGTCGACTTCTCCGACCCGATCTACACCTACGGCGAAGGTCTCGTCGTGCCGAAGAGCGACACCAAGGCCTATGCCACGCAGGACGACCTGAAGGGCGAGACGGTCGGTGCCCAGGTCGGCACCGCCTTCGTCGATGCGCTGAAGAAGTCCGGCCTGTTCGCCGAGGTCAAGGCCTACGACACCATCCCCGACATCCTGCGCGACGTGAACACCGGCCGCCTCAAGGCTGGTTACGCCGACTATCCGATCCTCGCCTACAATCTGAAGCAGGGCGGCTTCCCCGAAGTGCGTCTGGTCGACGGCTACAAGCCCGTCACCGTCGGCTCGGTCGGCATTGGCGTGCGCAAGGGCGAGACCGCGCTGCTGGGCAAGATCAACGCTTCGCTCGCGAAGCTCAAGGCCAACGGCACCATCGCCAAGATCCTCGATAAATGGGGCTTGAAGGCGCAAGGTTGATCGTCAAAGTCAGATCAATAGAGACCGGTTGAAAGCTGCCCGATGAAAGGCTTCTGGCGCGACGCCGTCGAGTTCTTCCCGATCCTGTTGAACGGCGTCGCGCTGACGATCATCGTCACGGTCGGCTCGCTGCTGCTCTCGACGGTGCTCGGCCTCGTCTGGGCGATGATGCGGGTCTCCGGCATCAAGATGCTGTCGATGCTCAGCGCCAGCCTGATCAACATGATCCGGGGCATCCCGATCATCGTGCTGTTGTTCTACCTCTATTTCGTGATGCCCGATCTCGGCGTCACGCTGTCGGCGTTGCAGGCCGCGATTCTTGGGCTCGGCATCGCCTATTCGGCCTATCAGGCGGAAAATTTCCGCGCCGGCATCGAGGCGATCGACAAGGGCCAGATCGAGGCGGCGCAGACGATCGGCATGGGCTGGTGGCTCACCATGCGCCGCGTGGTGCTGCCGCAGGCCGTCCGCATCGTGCTGCCTCCTTACGGCAACGTCATGATCATGATGCTGAAGGATTCCTCGCAGGCCTCGACCATCACGGTCGCCGAGCTCGCTCTGCAAGGCAAATTGATCGCGTCCTCGACCTTCAAGAACACCAGCGTGTTCACCCTTGTTGCGCTGATGTACCTCACCATGAGCATCCCGCTGATCCTGCTCGTTCGTCATTTCGAGAAGCGGGCCGGCAAGCGATGATCGAGCTGAACGACGTCCACAAGAGCTTTGGCAAGGTCGAGGTGCTCAAGGGCATCGATGCGTCGGTGCAAAAGGGCGAAGTGGTCTGCATCATCGGCCCCTCCGGCTCCGGCAAGTCCACCATCCTGCGTTGCATCAACGGGCTGGAGAGCTATGACCGCGGCGAGATCAGCGTCGAGGGGTTGAAGGTCGATCGCGATGCACCGTCGATCGTGAACATCCGCACCCAGGTCTCGATGGTGTTTCAGCGCTTCAATCTGTTTCCGCATCGTACGGCGCTGGAGAACGTCGTTGAGGGACCGCTCTATGTAAAGAAGGAGCCGCGTGCGCAGGCGCTGGAGCGCGGCCGCGCGCTGCTCGCCCAGGTCGGGCTCGCCGAGAAGGCCGATGCGCATCCGCCGCAACTCTCCGGCGGCCAGCAGCAGCGCGTTGCGATCGCGCGGGCGCTCGCCATGCAACCGAAGGCGATCCTGTTCGACGAGCCGACCTCGGCGCTCGACCCTGAACTGGTCGGCGACGTCCTCGGCGTGATGCGCAAGCTCGCCGACGACGGCATGACCATGGTCGTCGTCACCCACGAGATGGGCTTTGCCCGCGACGTCGCCGATCGCGTGCTGTTCATCGACGGCGGCGTCATTGTCGAGCAGGGGCCAGCCAAGGCGCTGCTCAATCAACCCCAGCATCCGCGCACGCAGGATTTTCTGCGCCGCGTGTTGCATCCGCTCTAATCGGTCTTCGCCATGACCACGCGCCTGTCTCTGCCGCCCTCTGTCTACGCCGACACCGCCGTCGCGCCGGTCGCCACGCCGCCGCTCGACGTCGACAAGACCGTCTCCATCGCGATCGTCGGCGGCGGCTACACCGGCCTGTCCACCGCGCTGCATCTGGCCGAGCAGGGTGTCGAGGCGCTGGTGCTGGAGGCGCAGGAGCCCGGCTGGGGCGCGTCCGGCAACAATGGCGGCCACACCAATCCCGGACTGAAGCACGATCCCGATCAGATCGAGGCCGATTTCGGCGCAGATCTCGGCCGCCGCATGATCGACTTCTCCTACGGCACCACCAACTTCACCCACGAATTGATCCGCCGTTACCAGATTCCCTGCGAGGCACGGCAGAACGGCACGCTGCGCGCGGCCTATAACGAGGCCAGCGCCGCCGCGATCGAAAACACCGCGCAGCAATGCATCCGCCGCGGCATGCCGGTGTCATTCTTGAATCGCGAGCAGTTGCGCGAGATGACCGGCACCGACCGCTATATCGGCGCCATGCTGGACACGCGCGGTGGCGATCTGCATCCCCTCAGCTACGCCCGTGGCCTCGCGCGCGCCGCGATCTCCGCCGGTGCGAAGGTTTTTGGCGAGACGCCGGCGCTGTCGCTGCGCCGCGAGGGCACGCGTTGGCGCATCGAGACGCCGCGCGCGATCGTGCATGCCGAAAAAGTCCTGCTCGCCACCAACGGCTTCACCGACGATCTCTGGCCGGCACTTCGCCGCACCATCGTGCCGGTGTTTTCCTCGATCGCCGCCACCGCGCCGCTCTCGGACGCGGTTGCGCGCGCGATCATGCCGACGCGTCCCGTGCTCTACGAGAGCGGCCACATCACGGTCTATTACCGCATCGATCAGCACAACCGCCTGTTGATGGGCGGCCGCGGCCCGATGCGCTGGATCAAGTCGCCGAACGACGTCGCCTACCTCATGCGCTACGCCGAGCGGCTATGGCCGCAGCTCAAGGGCGTCGCCTGGACGCATGGCTGGAACAGCCGGCTCGCGATTACCGTGGATCATTATCCGCATGTGCATGAGCCCGCGGAGAACATCCTGATCTCGCTCGGCTGCAATGGCCGCGGCGTTGCGCTCTCCACCGCGATGGGCGCGCAGCTGGCGCGCCGGCTGATCGGCGGGCCGAAGGTGGAGATCGATATGCCGATAACGGGCATCAAGCCGATGCCGATGCACGCGTTCTGGCCGATCGGGGTGACTACAGCGGTGATCGCGGGGCGGGTGAGAGATCGGCTGGGGATATAGAAAAGGCGCTGCCGAGGCAGCGCCTTGCTCGATCCGATGTTCAGCAGCGGCCCTGTTTCCACAGGCCGGGCGGGCAGCCCATGCCGCGCCAGCCGACCTTGCGCCCGTGGTACCATCCCGGCGGCGTGCCATGGTAATGATAGCCCATCGCGTGGCCACGACCGTAGCCGTGCCCATGTCCATGCCCACCCTTGGCCAGCGCAGGGCTGGCAAATGTGAGGCCGGCCGCAACGATCAGCGACGCGGCGAGCGCAAGTTTCTTCATCATGTCCTCCACTGGGGCGAGCGCATTTGTCCGTTCACTGAACGAACGGTGGGCAGGTAAGTTCCCTGCGAATGTGGAGGAGTCATGACGCTCGCGGAGATGGCAATGGCGCGACGGCTCAACGAACGTTGGCACAAGCTCGCATCGATCCGTGCGCTCAGCCTTCCACCACCGCTTCGGCCCACGGTTGGAAAATCTCGACCGCGCCCGAATTGGTCTCGCCCTCGCGCATCACCACGCTCGGGCAAGCAAACTTCATCGGCAGTGCCTGCACCTGCGTCTCCTCATAGTCGAACCGCGCCGCCAGCGTATTGCGTGCCTCCGCCGGCAGGCGGGCATCGCCGATCACGACCGCGCCTTCGCTGGCGTCGATGCGCGGCTGGTGGATGGCGGCATCGAGGTCCATGCCGAAATCCATCGCAAAGGACACGAGCTGCATCACCGCCGGCAGGATACGGCGGCCGCCGGAGGCGCCGACCGCGAGGCGCTTGCCGTCCTTCGTCTCGGCGATGACGGGCGTGTAGTTGGTCAGACAGCGCTTGCCGGAGGCGAGCGAGTTGGTGGTGCCAGGCGTCGGATCGAACCACATGATGCCGTTGTTCATGGGGATGCCACTGTGCGGCGTCACATATTTCGAGCCGAAGGTGGAGAGCAGCGTCTGCGTCACCGCGGCCATGTTGCCGTGCCGGTCGACCACGGAGAAATGCGTGGTGCAGGCCGGCGCGAGATATTCCGCCCCAAGCGAGCGCTTGCCGTCGGCATCGCCCATGTCGCCCAGCCGCTGGCGGTAGGCCGATTGCAAAGCGAGCGCGTATTCAGCGTAGGCGGCCGCATCCGGCGCGGTGCCCGGCTTCAGGTTCTGCTGCAACAGGCGTAGCGCATGCGCCATCGTCGGCCCAGCCGTGAGCTCCGGCGTCGCAAACACCTTGCCGCCGCGATAGGGGATCGCCAGCGGCTCGCGCAGGTGGCTGCGGAACGCGGCGAGATCCTCCACAGACAGCGAACCGCCATCGGCCTTGATGTCGGAGGCGATGCTCTTGGCGAGATCGCCCTCATAGAAATCGCGCGGGCCGGCCGCGGCGAGATGGGCCAGCGTCGCCTTCAGCTTGTCCTGAGGCAGCCGCGTCTCGGCCTTGATGCCCCAGGGCGCATTCGGCGGCAGACCGTCCTTCAGGAATATCTCCGCGCTGGCGGGATAGCGCCTGAGGTCGGCGGCCGTGCTCGCGATCATCAGCGTCGTCCACCAGTCGACCAGCAAGCCTTCGCCCGCGATTGTCGCGGCGGGCGCGACCAGATCTTTCCAAGGCATCCTGGCGTGGCGGCGATGCGCTTCCTCCATGCCGGCGACGACGCCGGGCACCGCGATCGAGCCGGGCCCGTGAATGTTGCGATCGTCCTTCACCCGCGGCCAGGGGAACAGGTCGGAGGCCGCGCCTTCGCCCGTGATCGGATAATCGGTTACGCGCAGGCTCTGCGGCGCGCACATGCCGTAGTCGATCACCTCGTAGCGATTGTCCTTGGCGCGGTAGAGCACCATCGCGCCGCCGCCGCCCATGCCGCTCATCCAGGGCTCCAGCACGTTCAGCGCAAACGTCGTCGCGACGATGGCGTCGACGCAGTCGCCGCCTGCCGCCAGCACCTCTGCGCCGACCTCGGCGGCCCGGCGCGATTGCGCGGCGACGATGCCGCCCTTGGTTCTGACTGCGGGTTTGCGGATCTGTTGGGCGCGACTGAACTGGTGAGGCATGTTGTCGTCTTGATGTTTGTCGTGGCTTTGCTGCGTTGACTTCGAGGCTCCGCAATTGGCGAAGCTCGCAGACAATGGCACATTGCCGCCAACGAGAACATCGAAAGGGAGGCGCGACATGGCTGGTGTGAAACAGGCGCGGGATGGCGCGGTCGGGATCTTGACCCTCGACGAACCGACCAGCCTGAACGCGATGACGCCGGACCTGCTCGGCGCACTGGCCGCTGCCGTCGCCGAGATGACGCGGGATGAAGGCATTCGCGCCCTGATCCTCACCGGCGCCGGGCGCGGATTTTGCTCAGGACAGAATTTGAAAGCATCGGGAGCGCTCGGGGAGGACATCGCGGCCGGCGTGATGCGATTCTACTGGCCCACTTTTAGGGCGTTGCGCGAGTGCCGCGTACCCGTGGTCGTTGCCGTCAACGGCGTCGCGGCCGGCGGTGGCTTCAGCCTCGCCATGGCCGGCGACATCATTGTTGCGGCGCGGTCGGCGAGCTTCATCCAGGTGTTCAGCCGCATCGCTCTGGTGCCCGATCTCGGCTCGACCTGGCTGCTGCCGCGCCTGATTGGTCGCCAGCGCGCGCTCGAATTGATGCTGCTGAACGAGCCGCTATCGGCCGAACGCGCCCATGAGATCGGCCTGGTCCGGCAGGTGGTCGATGATGCGAAGCTGATGGAGGAGGCGCTCATCCTGGCGCGCCGCCTGGCCGATGGCCCGACGCGCGCTTTGGTCGCAACGCGCGCGCTCGTCGAGGAGAGCGAGCATGCGACCTACGAGGCGCAGTTTCGCCGCGAGATCGAGCTTCAGGCCACGATCCGCAAGAGCGCCGACGCCATCGAAGGCCGCAATGCCTTTGTCGAGAAGCGCAAGGCGAGGTTTACAGGGCGATGAGGCAGGGACCGCTTCCCGTAGCTCGTCATTCCCGCGCTATCCCGGGCATCCACGTCTTCTCCAAGAACGTCATGGCCGGGACAAGCCCGGCCATGACGACGGAGATCAATGGGAAAGCGACGAGCCGGAGCGCTCAGAGTGGGCGGGTCAGCCGGCTGGCCTGATACTTGGCGCGCCATTTCGGGCCGGGCCCGCGCATGTAGTGAAGCTCGGGGCGGTAAGGATCGCCTGCGACCCTCATCAAGGTCTGCCATTTGGTGGCGACGAAGCTCAGGGGGTGGCGGAGCAGGGTCAAGGGAGCGAGCAGCATGGCATCACCTCAATGCGGCTTGCCGAGCATGGCCGTGAAGGGGAGATCGAAAATCTCCTCGCCATCGTCGTCGCTGACATGGATCACCCAGTCGCGCCAATCCTCGTTGCTCGGCGTCAGGATCATCGACCGCATGATCTGGGCGGCGCGGTCGCGGGCCTCGGTGAGATTGGAGACGGCGGCGCCGTAGCGATCGATCAGTGTGCCCTCGGTATTGGAGCAGTGAAAATAGACCTGGACCATATACGCCTCCTGTAGGGAGCGATTGGGATGGCAAACTGATACCACCCGAGGCATTCGCGAAACATTCGGGTCGAACCCGGTAAGGGAATTTACGGAGATTGGTCGCCTCCGAGGTCGTTACAGGTTTAATCACAGGCGGGTGATGATCAGCTGGACCGCGCTTCGGCGGCATGGAACAACCTCCGACAAAAGTCGGGGGAGGGCGGCAGTGAAACATCTCACAATCTGCAGGGAAGGCCGGAGCCTGCGCGCGTGGGCAGTCGCCTTCGCCGCGCTCCTGCTTGGTCTTGCCCCCGGGGCATCATCCGAGCTCGTCAGGCGAGGCGGCTATGCGATCGGCACGGACGTCTGCGGCAGCGGCGATCTCGCTTTTCCCAGAATCCAGATCGACATGAAGGCAGGCTTTTGCGCCGGCCTCGTCGCCAGCGAGGACGACCGCCTGAAATTCCCGCGCGCGATCATCCAGGTGCCGGGCCGCGACCTGTTCGTGGTGGCCGACATGGGCGGCTGGGGCCATACCGACGGACGGCTGCTGCTGCTCGATCCGCATGCGCCCCCAGGCCAACGGTTGAAGGAATTGCTGACCGGGGTCGAGTATCCGTTCGGCCTGGTGATCGGCCCCGGCAGGAAGCTCTATGCCTCGACCGCAGAGACGATCTTCCGGTTCGATCCGCTTGCGGACAATCCGCGCGGCACGGTCGAGACCATCATTCCGGCCGGCGGATCAGTCTGCCCGACGGCACCAGGCTCGACGAAAGCGCGCATCCGCTCAAGCAGTTCGTCTTTGACAGGAACGGGCGGCTGTTCGTCAACATCGGCTCGCACAGCGACGACTGCATCACGCCGGCACCGATCACGAAGCCTTGCGCGGCCGCCGAGGGCGCGTCCGCGATGGCATCGATCTGGCTGTACACGCCGCCAGCGGGTGGCGTCTTCCCGGCGCTGAAGCCGAACGATCCGGATCCGCCGCACACCGTCTATGCGCGGGGCTTGCGCAATTCGATGGCGCTGGCGCTGCATCCGAGCTTTCCCGATGCCGGCTACGCCCTCCTGCAAGGCGAGAACGGCCGCGACCTGCCAGACATCATCAAGCCCAACGAGGAGATCAACGCGATCGAGCAGGGCAGGCACTATGGCTGGCCCTATTGTTACGATGTGTCGACGCCGAGCCCGGAATTCAGGGGCGTGCTGCAGTCCGGCATTTATAAATCGCTCTGCACCGCCAACGCGCTCTACAAGCCGCCGCTCTCGCTGATGCCGCCGCACGGTGCGCCGCTCGCGATGCTCTATTATCACGGCACAAGATTCCCGGAGCTGGAGGGTAAGCTGCTGGTCGGTCTGCACGGCTATCGCCCGACCGGCAGCCGCGTCCTCATCTATGACGTCGACGACCACGGCTTCCCCAAGCCTGTCCCGGCGCCGGTGCACTATCACGTCAGCTGCGCCGCAGACCCGACCCGCAGCTTCCTGACCGATGCCGGCGAAGTCGCCGCCGCGCCGTTCGAGGAGCTGATTTCAGGCTGGCACCGCGTCAACGGCGCGCGGCCGCAAGGCGCCCCGGTCGGCATGACGGTGGCGGAGGATGGCGCGATCTGGCTGGTCGAGGACAAGAACAAGACCGTGATCCGCATCGATCGCGCCGCGGGCGACGCGCCGGCGCCGCTACCCTGCGACATCCGCAGCCAGGCGATGATCGACCAGCTCGCGGCGTTCGTCGCCAGAGACGCGCAGAACAGCGTCCGACTCACGACGCTGCGCAAGGGCCTCGTCGAGAAGCATTGCGTCGGCTGCCACTCGGATTTCGGCCTGAAACCAGGACAATCGGACGCAGAGAAGGATTCGACGGTGCTCCGCTTCATGCTGTCGCAGGACGGCTGGATCTATCCGGGCGATCCCGACGCCGGCAAGCTGCGCACGCGGCTGCGCGGTCTCGGTGCGGAGAAGCTGATGCCGCCGGGCGGCGAGGGCCTGCCGAAGAGCGAGCCGGGTTACACGCGGCTGCTCGACACTGCGGACCTGCTCGTTGCGAAAATGGTTCCGGGCACGCGGATGCGGATCAAGCCCGGTCCGCCGCAGCGCAAGTTCTTCGGCAAGACCAACAAGGAATGCGGCGAAATACCGGCCGCCAAGGTCGTGGTCGTGACACAAAGGAGCGCTGTAGACAAACCCGGCTTCGGCCGATTCTTCCGGCCGGCCGATCCCTATCTGAACGGCGAGTGCACCGACGACGATGGCTATTACATCCGGCAGGAATTTCTGGTGCCTGTGCAGTAGTATTTTGCTCGTCGCGACGCTGCCGGCTGCTGCCGGGACCAAGCTGTTCGAAAGCGCACAGGTGACGCCGTCTGGCGAATACACCTTCGGCATCGAAGGGCCTGCCGCCGACCTCGACGGCAATCTCTTCGTGGTCAATCTCGGCAAGCAAGGCACCATCGGCAGGCTGCCAGCCGGCAGGGCGGCCTCGGAGCCGTTCACGATGCTGCCCGAAGGCAGCGTCGGCAACGCCATCCGTTTCGATCGGAACGGCACCATGTTCATTGCCGACTACAAGAAGCACAACGTCTTCACGATTCCGAAGGGAGCGACGGAGCCGTCCCTCTGGTTTCACTCCGACGAGATGAACCAGCCCAACGACATCACGATCGCCCGCGACGGAACGATCTATGCGAGCGACCCGAACTGGAAGGGCCGCGAGGGGCACATCTGGCGCATCGCGAAGGCAGCGGACGGATCGGTGCAGGGGCAGGTCATGGCGGCGCCGCGCGCAATGGGCACCACCAACGGCATCGATCTCAGTCCTGACGGCAAGACGCTCTATGTCGGCGAATCCAGCAGCGGCCAGATCTGGTCCTATGGCATCCGGGGCAACGACCTCGTCGACGCAAAGCTCGTCAAGTCGTTCCAGCCCGACACCATCGACGGCCTGCGCACCGATGTCACCGGTCGGCTGTATGTGGCGCGCATTCTCAAGGGCACGATCGCGTTGATGAAGCCCAACGGCGCGGTCGAGCGCGAGATCGCGCTGAGGGCCAAGGAGCCGACCAACCTCGCCTTCGGCGGCGGCGACGGCAAGACCGTTTTCGTCACGCAGCGCCAGGGCGGCTTCATCGAGGCCTTCCGCACCGACCAGCAGGGCCGCGAGCACTGTCTTCAGCGCGGGCGCTGCTGAGCATCACGGGCGATCTGCCCTCAGCGCAGGGCAGCGCGACAAGGGCGGCATTCTTCTTGCTTGCATCTGGCCGCCGCGGAGATCAAGACTCTGCGGCACATTAAAGAGCATGCGACCCACGGAGTGTTTGAGTGAAAGCCGTCCATACCGAACTTCATCGCAGCCATGATCCGCAATTCTTCCTGGTTCGCGGTGTCGTCAAGCGCACCACCGAGCAGCCCGAGCGCGCCGACCGTCTGCTCAAGGGATTGAAGGACGGCAAGCATCAACTGGTCGAGCCGACGAAATTCGGGCAGGGCCCGCGCGCGCGCATCCACAGTCCGGAATATCTGTCGTTCCTGAGCGAAGCCTGGGATGCCTGGACTGCGCTCGGCGATTCCGGGCCGGAGATGATCGGCAACATCCATCCGGTGCGCCACGCCGCGACCTATCCCACCCACATCGTCGGCAAGCTCGGCTGGCACACCGCCGACACCGCCGCGCCGATCGGGCCAGGCACGTGGGCGGCCGCCTGTGCCGCGACCGACGTTGCAGTCACCGCGGCGCAGATGGTGATGGACGGCGAGGATGCGACCTATGCGCTCTGCCGTCCGCCGGGCCATCACGCCTATCGCGACATGGCGGGCGGCTTCTGCTTCCTCAACAACAGCGCGATCGCAGCGGCGCATCTGCGGCAGAAGCATGAGCGTGTCGTCATCCTCGACGTCGACGTCCATCACGGCAACGGCACGCAGGGCATCTTCTATGCGCGACCGGACGTTTACACGATCTCGATCCATGCCGATCCGATTGCGTATTATCCGTTCGTGTGGGGCTATGCCCATGAGCGTGGCGAGGGCCCCGGCCTCGGCACCAATCTCAACATTCCCTTGGCCATCGGCACCGGCGATGACGGCTACATCCAGGCGCTGGACGTCGCGCGCAAGGCGATCGAGTCCTTTGCGCCTGGCGCCCTCGTCATCGCGCTCGGTCTCGATGCCTCCGAGCACGACCCGCTGAAGGGACTGGCCGTCACCACGCCGGGCTTCCGCCGCATCGGCCAGGCCATCGCGAAAATGGGCCTGCCGACTGTATTCGTGCAGGAGGGCGGCTATCTCTCGGATATTTTAGGCGCGAACCTGACTTCTGTGCTGGCAGGATTCGAAGAGGCGCGGTGATCTCCGCCTTTTACCGCCCTTGCCCGCCGAAGCCTTTGGCGAAGGCGGATGCGGGCAGAGGCCGGAAAACACGTCATTACCTCGACAGACGCGCAGCCGCGAGGTCGTCATTCAGCCGCTTCCTGGAGCGGCCAGGCATTGCGGCTGATGGGAAGGCCGCCGTGCGCACGGGAGCCGTCGGCGATCGCGAGGCGATGTGATGGCGATGGCGAGCACAGCGAGAAGCGCCAGCCATGCGGATCGTCGGCGATATCGGGCTTGAAGCTGATCTCGATGCCCTCGCGCGATACCTGCATCGCAAAGGCGTCCAGCGGCAAGTTGAGCCCAAAGCCTCTGGCTTTCAGGTAGGCCTCCTTGAGCGTCCAATAGTCGAAGAAGCGGTCGATCGCGGCGGGCTCCGGCAATCCGCGCAAGGTTTCGACTTCCTCTGGCGCAAAGAAGCGAAGCGCGGTGGATAACGGCGCGACGCGCCGGGACACGGTTTCGACGTCGACGCCGACGGCCTCATGCCGCGACACGACGCAGGCGACGCAGCCGTCGGCATGCGACAGGCTGAAATGCAGCGCGGTCGAGGTCTTGGGCGCTGCGACAAACGGCCGCCCATAGCGGCCGGCCGCAAAGGACCAGTCGGAGGGCGCAACGTTGGAGGCGACCTGCGACAGCGCCATGCGCAGCATGGCGTGCGCGAAAATATACTGCCGTCGATGCCGCTCGAACATGAAACGGTCGGCGCGGATCTGTTCGTCGGCCGAAAGCAGGCGTCGGCACGCATCGACCGCCCCCGGCGCGTCGATGGTCTCGATCAGTCCGACAAACAGTTCAATTCCGTCGTCTGCCATCAATGAGGCCTTTGGCGTCAGGCGGGAGGGAATCCCCCGGCGCGGGACGCAAGAATCAATTGAGCAGACCGCTTCTAGCGGTCCACTCGGGCGAATTCTTGTCGATTGCTGGCCGGTTTACAGACGCAAGCTTGTGCGAGACCCCAACTCGACAGGCGAGTGGTCGATTTTTAAACAATCGTGCGGCGTCCCCGGCCGACGCTTACTTTTTCTTCTTCCTGGATTTCTTCTTGGCCCCGCGCAGAGCCTTAAGGCTGTCGTCGACATCCTTCAGCGCGAGCTTGAGCTTGTCTTTCTCGAAGTTGAGCAGCTCTCGCAGTGCCTTGCGGTCCTCCTCGCTGAGCGAGGTCTTCTTCGTAAATTTGATGAAACCCATAACATTTCCCCGGTTGAAAATAATCGTGCAAATCAAAGCCCGCGAACAATCTTGCGCGGCGGCGCCAAATAATCAAGATGCAACTGGATCATTCACAGCTTCGACGAGCCGGCGTTTTCCTCCGGCTTGAAATCAGGCTGCTCTGCGGTCGAGCAATTTGCCGAGAGGCGCGCTGGGCTCGGCGATCGCCGCCGCCAGCAACGCAACGAGATCCTCCATCCAGGCGCCGACCATGCGGCCGTCTAACAGCTCCCGCTTGTAATTGCATGAACCGGTGATTCCGGTCGGGCGTTCCTTGAGCATCAGTGACAGCCAGGTCTGGTCGATCGGCAGCACCGGCTGGCCTTCGCGAGCGATGTTGCCGATCGATTCTGTCGCGAGATCGGGCAGATCGAGCGGCTGGCGCAGCGGATTTTGCAAGGTGAAATAGACCTGGAACAGCGAGGCCGGATCTACCCCCTCCCGCTCAAGATGTTCGGCCAGGATGTTGAACGGCAGCTCCTGCCGGGCATGCGCGTCCAGCACGTTCTGGCGCACCCGCGCCAAGGCTTGCACGAACGACAGCTCCGGCGCGATTTTCGTGCGGACGATCACCGTGTTCTCGAACGGGCCGACGATTCGGTCAGTATCCGGCTGGGCGCGATTGGCCATGGCGGTGGCGACCACGATGTCGGTGCGCCCCGTTCGCGCCAGCAGCAACGCCTTCAGGCCGGTGAGAAGGCACATGAACAGAGTGGCGTTATGCCGGCCGGCGAAAGCCGTGAGCCGGCCGATCAGCTCACGCTCGAGGCTCACCGGATGATGCCCGGTGGACGCACCCGGCCGTGATTCGCCATCGAAGAGCGGCGCCGCGCCGCGCAAATTCTCGGTCCAGTCGGCGAGTTGGCGGCGGGCCGCGTCGGTGCCGCACCACCAGCGCTGCCAGCGCGCGACGTCCGAAAAGGCCGGCGGCAGTTTCGGCAGCGGCACCGACGGATATCCGGCCAGCGCCGCATAGCGGATCGACAATTCCTCGAACAGCACGCCGATCGACCAGCCGTCGACGATGGCGTGATGCAGCGTCAGCAGCAGCACGTGATCGTCGTCGTGGAGCCGCAACAACCGGGCGCGCAACAGCGGCGCGCGCGTGATGTCGATCGGGGTATAGGTTTCCTGCTCGATCAGGAGATCGATCTTCCTGAGCTCCAGAGCCCTGCGCCGCTTGTTGTTGTGGGGAAGACCATCGCCGATGACCTCATTGGCCAGGACGCGGCCGAGGGTGCCGGGCGCGACGATGTGGCTGACGGGCTCCTCGCCGTTCCAGTCGAAACTGGTTCGCAGCGCGTCGTGCCGGCGGACGATATCATCGATCGCCTGCGCCAGAGCGTCCCGATCGAGTGGGCCCTGGAGGCGAAAGGCGAAGGGCAGGTTGAACAGCGGCAGCCCCGGCAGGTTCTGCTCGATCCGCAGCATCTGATCCTGTGCGATCGAGAGCGCCGGAGGACTGCTGCCGGCCAGCCTCGTTTCAGTCTGCCTTATCCCGCTTGCGGCAGGCTTGCGCGGCTTCGCCGCCACCGCCGCGTCGACCTGCCGGGCAAGCGCTTCGATCGTCGGGGCCTCGAAGATGGTCTTGATCGGCAGCGACACGCCGAGCGCACGGGCGACGCGCGCCTTCACCTGTCCCGCGAGCAGCGAATGGCCGCCGAGATCGAAGAAATTGTCGGTCACACTGATGCTCTCGACCTTCAATAGGTCGATCCAGATGTCGGCGAGCACCTTCTCGGTGAAGCGCCGCGCCGGCACGGCCGCATCCGGTCCGGACACGTCCTGCTGCGCCGGCGCCAGTAGTGCGGACCGGTCGAGCTTGCCATGGGCATTGAGCGGCACCTGATCGAGGAACAGGAATGCGGACGGGATGGCGTGGCCCGGCAGCCGGCCCTTCAGGAATTCGCGCAGCTCGCTGGCGCTGCTCGTGCTGCCGGGCCTTGCGACGATATGAGCGATCAGTCTGACATCGCCGCTCGCTTCGCGACGCGGCTCGACGATGCCGGCGCGCACATTCGGATGCTCGGCAAGTACGCTCTCGATCTCCTTGAGTTCGATTCGGTAGCCACGGATCTTGACCTGATGGTCGGCGCGGCCGAGGCATTCGATCGTGCCGTCAGCGCGGCGGCGGGCGAGATCGCCGGTCCGGTAAAGCCGCGCGCCCGCCCGGCGCGTGAACGGATCGGGCATGAAACGCTGCCGGCTCTGGGCGGGATCGTTGATGTAGCCGCGGCCGACGCCAGCGCCGCCGATGCAGAGCTCGCCGGTCACGCCGACCGGCTGCGCCCGGAGGTTTGTATCGAGCACATAGAGCTGGGTGTTCGGCAGCGGCGCGCCGACCGGAACGTTGCCGGTCGCGATTGCCGGCGCCTTGGTCAGGCGATGCAGGGAGACGTCGTCAGAACATTCCGACGCGCCATAAGCGTTGATCAGCGGCACTTTCGGGGAGCGGGCGAACCAGGCGTGGCAGAGATCGACGGGCAGCGGCTCTCCGGTCGAGATCAGCAGCCGCAACTTGGAGAAGGCGCGTTGGACCCGCGCTTCGTTCATCCGTTCGACGACGACCCGCAACAGCGAGGGAACGATCTCGAGCACCGTGACGCCTTCGCGCTCGATCTCCTGCGCCAACAGGATCGGGTCCTGCATGGTCGCGTTGCCACAGATATGCACGCGTGCGCCGACCATGGGCCCGGCGAGGAACTGCCAGACTGAAATGACGAAACTCTGTGGAGCGGTCTGCGCGATCACGTCCCTGGCCGTGAGCCCGAGCTCGGAGATGAGCGAGGCCAGATGGTTCGACAGGCCGCGCTGCTCGATCATGACGCCTTTCGGCGTGCCGGAGGATCCGGAGGTATAGACGAGATAAGCTAGGCTCGCGGCGGCGCGCGGTGCGGCGCGGGCCGGCTTGGTCGTCCCTGGCGCTATCGCGTCTTCGAGCTCGGCCACATGGATGCGCTCGACCAGCGGATCGATCAGCGTCTCGACCATGGCGGACTGAGCCCGCCCGGTCAGCAGCACGCGGGCGCAGCTCGATCCGAGTATGGTCGCGAGCCGTGCCGTCGGCTGGTCGGGATCGAGATTGAGGAAGGCCGCGCCCACGCGCTGCACCGCGATCATCGCGGCGAGCAGGTCGGGCCCGCGCTCCGCCAGCAAGGCGACCACGCTCTCGGCACCAACGCCCTCGCGGGTCAGCCAGCGCGCGACCGCCTGGCTGCGGCGCGCCAGCTCGCGATAGCTCAGGGACGTGCGTCCGTCCGACACCGCGATAGCGTTCGGTGTCGTCCTGACCTGACGATCGAAGCGTTCGCTCAAATTGCCGCGCGTGGTGAAATTGGCCGGCACGCCCCGGCCTTTCGCCAGCAATTGCCGGCGTTCGGCCTCGGTCAGCAGCGGCAGGCGCGAGATGCGCTGCTCCGGATTGGCGATGGCCGCCTTGAGCAGGGTCTTGAACTGGGCGGCCATGCCGTCGATCGTCGCCGCGTCGAACAGATCGGTGGCGTATTCGAAGAAGCCGGTGAAACGGCCGTCGGCCTCGACCAGTTCGAGCGTGATGTCGAAGCGCGCGACTTTCGGATCGACTTCCAGCCGCCGCGTCGACAGGCCCGGGAAGCGCGCCGCCTCGATCGAGGCGTTCTGGAGGATGAACATGATCCGGAACAGCGGATTGCCGTCGCTGCGGCGCGCGACCTGGAGCGCGCGCAACACCTCCTCGATCGGAAGATCCTGGTTGCGGTAGGCGTCCAACGTGACCTGCCGCACCCGCCGCAACATCTCGCCGAAGCTCGGATCGCCGCTGAAATCGTTGCGCAGGACCAGAGTGTTGGCGAACAGCCCGATCAGGCGCTCGCTTTCGATCTGGTTGCGATTGGCGATCAGCGAGCCGGTGGCGACGTCTTCATGCGAGGTGTGGCGAAACAGCAGGCATTGGAACACGGCGAGCAGCGTCATGAACGGCGTGACGCCCTGGTTCTGGCTGAGCGTGCGCAGGTCGGCCGACAGAGTTCTTGAGAATTCGAGGTAGTGACGGGCGCCGTGGCCGCTCCAGATCTCCGGCCTCGGCCGGTCGGTTCGCAGTGGCAGCATGGTGACGCCGTCGAGCTGGGTTCGCCAATAGTCGAGCTGTTCCTTTGCCGCCGGCGTCTGCGCCCAGCTCTGCTGCCACAGCGCAAAGTCGCGATATTGGAAGGCGGGTGGCGGCAGCGCGGCGGCGCTCCTCTTGTGCGCGGCCGCATAATGGGCGGCAAGCTCTTGCCAGAACAGCCGTTGCGACCAGCCGTCGGTGACGAGGTGATGGACGTTGACCACCAGCGCGTGGCTCGTCTTGTCGAATGACAGCAGCGTCACCTTGAGCGGCGGTGCGTGCGAAAGATCGAACGGATGTTGCGCGAGCTTGAGCGCCTCGCGCCGGATCACTGCGGTCCGCTTGTCCGCAGGGCACGGCTTGAGCTTGATCCGCTCGAACTGCGGTGGCGATTGCAGCACAAGCTGCGCCGGCTCGCCCTGCCGTTCGATGAAAACCGCGCGCAGCGCCTCGTGGCGCACGCAGATCGCCGCGAGGCCCGCCTGAAGGGCCGCGACGTCGACCGGGCCCTTGAGAAGCGCGACTTCGGCGACGTTGTAATTGTAGTGGGTCGGATCGAGCCGCGAGAGCAAATACATCCGCTGCTGCTGGAACGACAGCGGTGCGTCCGCGTCTATGGCCTTGCGCCATGCCGGCAGCGCCGCCTCGCGGTGGCTTGCGGCGGTCTCGAGCCGGGCCGCAAGAGCCGTGACCGTGGCACAGTCGAAAATGTCCTCGAACGAGAAATCGACGTTGAAGCGTTCGCGCAGGCGCGAGCGCATCTGCGTCACCGCGAGCGAATCCGCGCCGAGCGCGAAGACGTCCTGATCGGCGCCGACCTGCGGCAGCTCCAATAGACCGGCCCAGATCGCGGCGAGCTGGGTCTCCAGCGCATTGCGCGGCAGCCGGGCCTCGTCGCAGCCGTCCAATGTTGCGATCAGCGCGGCCAGCGCATTGCGCTTGACCTTGCCGCTGGCGCCTTTCGGTAGCGCGGTGACGCTGCGGATCAGGCTCGGCACCTTGTAGGCAGCGAGCCGCTTTCGCGCGAACTGGCGCAACTGGTCCGAGGTCATCGCGGAATTCGGCCGCAGCACCACGACGGCCGCAACGTTCTCGCCGAGCTTGTCGTGCGGGACGGCGAACACGCCGGCCTCCAGCACCGCCGGATGGCTGAGCAGGACCTCTTCCACCTCCAGCGGTGAGATCTTCTGGCCGCCGCGGTTGACGACGTCCTTGATGCGGCCAACGATGAAGAGATAACCGTCGGCGTCGAGATAGCCGAGATCTCCGGTCCGGAACCAGCCGTTGCGGAACGCGGCCTCTGTCGCCGCCGCGTCATTGTAGTAGCCGCGGCTCATGTTGGGGCCGCGCAGCATGATCTCGCCATGCGTGCCGCTCGCGACTGCGCGGCCCGTCTCGTCCATGATCGTGATCTCCGGGCCCGCCGCGCGGCCGACCGATCCGACCTTGCGCAGCTCGAACGGGTTGGCCGCGATCTGCGAGGCCGCCTCGGTCATGCCGTAGGTCTCGAGCACGGGAACGCCGAACGTCGCTTCCAGCCCTTCGAGTATCGCTGGCGCCAGCGAAGCTGAGGCCGAGCGGATCACGCGCAGCGACAATGCCCGGACGCGGTCCGGATCAGCTTCCGCCGCAGTCAACAGCGCGCGATGAATGGTCGGCACCGCCGTGTACCAGGTCGGTTGCAGCTCCCGCATCCAACTGAAGAAGGACGACGCGTCGAAACCCTCGGTGCAGATCACGCTGGAGCCTGCGGCCAGCGCCGTCAGCAGGCCGGAGATCAGACCATGGGCGTGAAACAGCGGCAGGACGTTGAGCAGGCGATCGTGGGAGGTGAGCGACAGCACGCGGCCGGCGTTGTGGGCGGACAGGCACACATTGCGATGCGTCAGCGGCACCATTTTCGGCCGCGCCGCCGTGCCTGACGTCAGCAGGATGAACGCATCGTCGTCGCCGCGCGAGGTGCCGCTGGAATTTGCCGGCCCGATCGTCGGCCCGATGAACGCGCAGCCAGCGAGATCGTTCACCGGCCCCGCCACGAAATCGATGACCGCGATGTCGAGCGCCTTGGCGATGTCGCGGCTCGCCGAGTTCATGTCGGCCCGGGTCACGAGCGCCGTCAGCTTCAGTTCGCTGAAATAGCGCTGCAGCTCGTCCGCGGTCAGATCGGGATTGATGGGGACGCAGGCACCGCTCGAGGCGACTGCGATCAATGCCAGCGCGCTGTCGGCGCCGCGCGGCAGCGCGACGGCGATGCGGTCTGCGTGACCGATGCCGAGCCCACGTAAGGTACGGACAAGTTGCTGGATCAATTCGCCCAGTGCGCCGTAGCTGAGGGCCGGCCGGCCCGGGGCGAGGAGGGCGGGTGCCGCCGGCATCTTCCGCGCATGGAAATCGAGAAGGCCGCCGATATGGGCAAAGGACCTGATTTCGGCGCCTACGCCTTCCGATTCCCGTTTCGCTCCGGATGCAATGTCCGACAACGCCATTCCCTTTTGATCTGATTGAGCTATTCTTTCCAGGAGTTAGGGAACGCGTCCAGTCTGAGGTGAAGTTCGGGCCCCAAAATCTGTGGTTGAGGGGTCCAAAGCCCTAGGACGGAGTGATGGTCGGGCAGAAATCACCATGCTGGAGAACGAGCCGGGTACGGGAACGGAGGGCGGGCTGAAGCGCTGGCTCGAGGGCATCGGTCTCGGCCACTACGCTGATCTGTTCGCGCAGCACCGTCTCGATCTCGACGTCGTGGCGGACCTGACCGAGTCGGATCTAGTCGAGCTCGGATTGCCGCTCGGTGATCGCAAGCGGCTTCAGCGAGCCATGTCGGCGCTATTCCAGGCTGAAACGGCGGAGCCGTCGGCGGCAGTGGCGCCTCCGCAAGCGCGGGCGGAGGTTGGCGCGGAACGGCGTCAGCTCACCACCATGTTCTGCGACATGGTGGATTCCACCTCGCTCTCGGTTCAATTCGATCCGGAAGACGTGCGCGACATGATCGCGGGCTTCCGCGAAACCTGTGTCCGCGTGGTCAAGCATTACGAGGGCTTTGCCGCCCGTTTCGTCGGCGACGGTATCCTGGTCTATTTCGGTTATCCGACCGCTCATGAGGACGACGCCGAGCGCGCGGTGCGCGCCGGGCTCGAGATCGTGCGAGTGCTGTCGAGCGCGCGCGCGACCGAGCCACGTGGTGCGCTGAGCCACTCGCCCGCCGTCCGCATCGGGATCGCGACCGGTCTCGTCGTGGTCGGCGATCTCGTCGGACAGGGCACCGAAGAGCGCGATTCCGCGGTCGGAGAAACCGTCAATCTCGCCGCGCGCCTGCAAGGCCTGGCGCCGCCCAACGGCGTCGTGATCTCCGCCTCGACACAAGCGCTGCTGAAGGGGAAGTTCGACTACCGCAATCTCGGCGTCCATGACTTGAAGGGCATCTCCGAAAAGACGCAAGCCTGGCACGTGATGCGCGCCTCGCGGGTGGAGACCCGCTTCGCCGCTGCCATGGGCACGCGGCTAACGCCGCTCGTCAACCGCGAGGAGGAGATCGCGCTGCTGATGGGGCGCTGGCAGCAGGTCAAGGACGGCGACGGCCAGGTCGTCGTCAAGTTCGGCGAGCCCGGCATCGGCAAGTCACGCATCATCCAGGAAATCTTTGAGCGGATATCCGGCGATCGGCATGGACAAGTCTCGCTCCAGTGCTCGCCTTACTACACCTCCACGGCGTTCCATCCGTTCGTCGAGCAGCTCAAATTCTCCCTCGGTCTCGACCGCGAGGATGCGTCCACGCAGTCGCTGGCGAGTCTGGAAACCGCGATCGCCGCCGCGCATGGCGACGTCGATCAGGTCGCGCCGCTGTTTGCCGCGCTGCTGTCGATACCGACCGGCGACCGCTATCCGCGGCTCGACCTTTCGCCGCAGCAGCAGAAGGATGCGACCGTCGCGGCGCTGGTCAATCACTTCCTCGGCCTTGCGCGCGAGATGCCGCTGGTGATTGTGTTCGAGGACCTGCACTGGATCGACCCGACCTCGCGCGAGGTGATCGACCTCCTGGTCGACCGGGTGCAGAACCGGCCGATGCTGGTCATCATTACCGCGCGATCCGAATTCCAGCCGAGCTGGAACGCGCATTCGCATGTCACGACTTTGGTGCTGAACCGTCTGAGCCGGCAGCTGCGCACGACGCTGGTCGAGCGCGTTGCCGGACGAGAGTTGCCTAAGGAAGTCGTCGAGGAGATCATCGTCAAGACCGACGGCGTGCCGCTGTTCCTGGAAGAGCTGACCAAGACGGTTCTGGAATCCAACCTCCTGACCGAGCGGCACGGGCGCTACGTGCTGTCGGGCCCGTGGCGGCAGCTCGCGATCCCGGCGACCCTGACGGACTCGCTGATGGCGCGGCTGGACCGGATGGGTCCGTTCAAGCGGATCGCACAGATCGGCGCCACAATCGGTCGCGAGTTTTCCTACGAGACGCTGCACGCAGTCGCCAACACGCCCGCCGAGCAGATCGAAGCCGCGCTCAATCATCTGGAGCAGGCGGGCCTGATCATGCGCCGCGGCCATCCGCCGGACGCGCTCTACTCCTTCAAGCACGTGATGATCCAGAACGCCGCGCATGCGAGCCTGCTGCACAGCGAGCGCCGCAAGCTGCATTCCCGGATCGCCCAGGTGCTCGCCGAGATGTATCCGGAGAAGACAGAGCGCGAACCGGAGCTGCTCGCTCATCACCTGACCGAATCCGGCCAGAGTGAGGGCGCCGCCAGCTTCTGGCTCAAGGCCGGCAAGCAGGCGGCCAAGAGCGGCGCCAATCTGGAAGCGATCGGTCATTTGCGGCGCGGCCTCAGCGTCGTGCAGGCCAATGGGCGCATGCAGGGCGCCGACGAGATGGAGCTCGAGCTGCGGATCGCACTTGGCAACGCGCTGATCGCCGCCAAAGGCTATGCCGTGCAGGAGGTCGAGGAGAACTACATCCGCGCGCTCGAGCTCGGCCACCAGCTCGACGACGACGAAAAGACCTTCGCCGCCACGCGCGGGCTCTGGGTGTGCCATTTCATCCGTGCCGATCTCACGCGTGCGCACGATCTCAGCGTCGAATTGTTGAGATTCGCCAAGCGCGAGCGGCTGAACCAGCGGGCGCAGCCGTCGCAGCAAACCGGTTATCTGATCGAGGCGCACCGCGCGATCGCGATGACCATGCTCTATCGCGGCCGCTTTGCTGCCGCCCAGCATCACCTGCACCGCTGCATCAACCTCTACAGCCCCGATCTGCACTCCGATCTGATGGAGCGCCACGGCATCGATCCCGGCGTCGTCTCGCTCTCCTATCTCGGTTATCTCCTCTGGTTCCTCGGCCATCCCGACGCGGCGCGCCAGCACAGCGAGCAGGCGATCGCGAACGCCGAGAAGATCCGCCATCCCTTCACGCTCGCTTTCGCGCTCATGTTCGGCGCCTATCTCTGCCAGCATCTGCGCGACGTCGAGGGCACACGTGATCACGCCAACCGCGCCATGATCATCGCCACCGAGCACAATTTCCTGCACTGGAAGCAGCAGGCGGCGATCCTGCGCGGCTGGGCGCTGGCTCAGCTCGGCGAAGCCGACGAAGGCCTCAGCCAGATGCGCTTTGGTCTCGACGAGTATGAGGCGATGGATTCCTGGCTTGCTGGCTGCTGGTTCCGCTGCCTGCTCGCGGAGGCCTATGCCAAGGTCGGGATGCGCGATGCCGCCTTGCGGGCACTGGACGGCGCGCTCGCGACCGCAAGACGGACCGGCGATCACTCCTACCTCGCCGAAGTCTATCGCCTGCAAGGCGAGATCACGCTGTCGGATGGCGACCCGGCATCAGTGCGGGAGGCCGAGGACATGTTCGCCCTGTCGCTGGAGACCGCGCGCAAGCAGGGCGCCTTGTCCTGGGAGCTTCGTACCGCCGTCAGCCTCGCGCGGCTGTCGCATCAGGCCGGCAGGCGCGAGCACGCAAGGCTCCTGCTCGTGCCCATCGTCGGCAAGTTCAGCGAAGGTTTCTACACGCCGGACCTGAAGCAGGCGATGCAGCTGGTCGACGAGCTCGGTGCGGACGCGCTCGTCCGCGAGCAGGCCGCCCCTTGACATGAGCGATCTTGCCGCAGCGCGTGCGCGTTACGCCGAGACAATCGCAAAGCGCGAGCGGATTGCCTCAAAGCGCCTGCTCGAAGCGCTCGCCACCGTCCCGCGCGAGGGTTTTCTGCCAAGGGGACCCTGGCGCATCAAGAGCGCGACGGCGCGCAGCTATCGGCTGACGCCGGGCGCCGATCCCATACATCTCTACGACAATGTGCTGGTCGCGATCGACGCGCGCCGCAAGCTGGATACCGGGCTGCCGAGCCTGTGGGCGCACTTCATCGACGTGCTCGAGGTCGGGGAGAAGGACCGGGTGGTTCAGATCGGCTGTGGGCTCGGCTATTTTTCCGCGGTGCTGTCGAAGATCGTCGGCCCAAAGGGCAGGGTGCTTGCAATCGAATGCGACGAGCGGCTTGCGAAGCGCGCTACGGGTCACCTCCGCGCTTGTCGCAATGTCGAGGTGGTCCATGGCGATGGATGTGAGAAGATCAGCGAACTCGCCGACGTGATCATCGTGCACGCCGGCTTCTCGCACCCGCACCCACTCTGGCTCGAGCAGCTCCGTCCGCGCGGCCGCCTCCTGGTGCCGCTGACGCAGCGGGACCGCGAAGGTGCCGCCCTCAAGATCACGCGCAAGGGCAGGGGTTTTGAAGCCGAGGCGGTTCAGCAGATCCGGATCTTTCCCGGTCAGGGCCGCGGCGTGTCCGCCCTCGACGACCGCGTCGCCGATTGGTGGCAACGCGCCTCCGCACTGGCGCCGCTGCGCTTTCGCAGGATCGAACAGGGGCTGCCGGCCGATGGCTAATACTTCGTTTCATTTTACCTTGATTGCGAATGGACGTATCCAACGCGTCCTGACGCGGCTATGACTGCGGCCTGACTGCCATTCGAGCGCGCCCATGCATTCCGTTGCCCTGCTGACCGCCAGCTACGCCAAGGATATCGAGCGCTTTTCGCTGCTCAGCGAGAGCATCGACACCTGGCTCTCGGGATACACGCGGCATTATGTTCTCGTTAACGATGAGGATGTGCCGCTGTTCGAGCCGTTCGGTTCCGACAAGCGCGTCATCGTCCCGGCCTCGTGTTACCTGCCGAAATGGCTCTTCGCGCTGCCGCCGGCCCTCCAGTTCATCAGCAGCCGCCGCGTCTGGCTCTCGCTGCTCTCGTCACCGGTGCACGGCTGGCACATCCAGCAGATCCTGAAGATCGCCGGCGTCCTCAATGCGCCGGAGCAGCGCGTTTGCATCCTGGATTCGGACAATCTGTTCTTCCGCGAATTCGACGTCGGCCAATACGCCGGCGGTGAGAAGACGCCGCTCTTCGTCACGCCGGAGGCCATCGCTGCCGATGCGCCGCTGCACGCCCTGTGGCTGCGCACCGTCGATCAGCTCCTCGGCGTGAAGGACCGGTCCTTCCCCGCGGACGACTATGTCGGCAACGCGCTGGTGTGGGACAGAGACACCGCGCGCGCGATGACCGGCGCCATCAAGGCGGCGACGGGGCTGAACTGGGTCCTGGCGCTGTGCCGGAAGAAGAAGTTTTCCGAGTACCTGCTCTATGGCCATTTCGTCGCGAGCTCGCCCGCGCATCTGGCTGCGCATCAGGTCACGGAAGACAGCATCGCGGTCTCGCACTGGGACGACACGCGCCTCGACCGTCCGGCCATCGAAGCGATGATGCGCGCCGCCTCGCCCGAACAGGTCGCGCTCTGCATCCAGTCCTATTCGTCGACCTCGATCGACGACATCCGGGATGTGTTCCGGTTGAATTCGCGCGACCGGCGCGCGCCGAGCCTGTCTCCCGACCATATGGGAGAGGTGGCCACATTCGAGGTGCCGAAGGCGCGTTAGAGCATGATCCGGACCCGAAGGGCCGCGTTCGCGCAAAGTGTGCAGCGGTTTTCCGGAAAGATCATGCTCAAACAATAGCGCGCTCAAGCATCCTTCGTGAATTTGCTGATCACGTCCATGAACGGCTTCGGCTTGAACTCGCCGTCGAGCGGCAGAGGACGGTTCGGCTGCTTGTCCTTGCGGGCGAAGGTGCCGTTGATCCAGCTGTAGCGATCCGAGATACCCCAGGTCAGGATCGAGCGCACCGGTCCGCTGGTCGAAATCGCCGTCAGCAGATCGTCGACGCGCTTGGCGACGATGGCGTCGCGCTCCGCCGCGCTCCCCGTCAGCTTCTGATCGTCAACGTCGAGCTCGGTGACGAGCACCTCGAGCCCCCAGGAACGCAGCTCGGTGACGAATTCGGCAAGCCCGTGCGTGTCGATCTCGAGCTCGGCATGCAGATGCGATTGCAAGCCGACGGCGTGAAGCGGAACGCCCCGGTCGAGCAGATCCATGATCAGGTTGCGGTACGCCGCGCGCTTGGCGATGAAGGAGTCCTTGGCCGATTCGATGTCGTATTCGTTGATCGCGAGCTTGACGAAGGGGTCGGCCGCGGCGGCGGTGCGGAAGGCCAGCGGAATCCAGCGCTCGCCGAGATGCTGTGTCCAGAACGTGTCGCGCCGATCGGTGATCTTCTTCGGATTGTCCGGGATCGGCTCATTGACGACGTCCCAAGACGTCAGCTTGTCCTTGTAATAGGAAACGACGGTGCTGATGTGGTCGACGAAGGCGCGCTCGACGCCCTTGCCGTCCTTGATCTGCTTGGTCCAGTCCGGAATGTCGTGATACCAGGCGAGCGCGTGGCCGCGCATCGTCAGATCGTTGTCTCGCGCGAAATCCAGGATCGCGTCGGCGCGCTCGAAGGCGAAGGTGTGCGCGTCCGGCCGCAGCATCGGCCATTTCAGCTCGAGCACCGGCACCACCTGCGTGCAATAGGTGCTGATGGCGTCCCCAAGCCGCGGATCGGCTTGCAGGTCCCATAGCGTGGCCGCCGCGCCATAGCCCGGACGGCGCTGGGCACGTTTCGAGGCCGGCGCGGCCGACGCAGATGCGCCCGTCGCGAGCGTCGCGGCGCTGCCGAGCAGGAATTCGCGTCTGTCGAGCCTCGTCACGCGTGGTTCTGCATCGCAGCTTCGGCGATTTCGTAATAGTGAAGCGCGCCTTTCTCGAGTGTCAGATTGTCCAGCACATAGTCGCGCGGCGTGAAGCCGCCGGCGCTGACCTGCGACCAGAAGCCGTTCCAACCGGAGGTGAAGCCGTCCGCATCGGTGAAGGTCATGCCACAGCGTGCGTCGAAGTAGGGCACTGAGGATACGCCGCCGTCGAACCTCACTTTGTTCGGGAAATATTTTGGATCCTGCCACGGCCCGCCGCGATCCCAGGCAAAGACAGGGACGCCGCTCGACAGCGCTTGCTGGCAGGCGATGCCCTGGCTCTCGTGTTCGCAGAGGAAGACCATGCTGCGGCAACGCGCCAACGCCGCTTTGTAGTCGTCTTCCTTATAGTAGCCGTAGCGGATCACCTCGACGGAGCGGCCGCTCGCTTCGAGATACCTGCGGATCGGCTCGATTAGCTCCACATCGTACCGTCCGTAATCCCAGCGGACCTTGTCATAGAGCAGCACGTCGACGCTCTTCTGCTCGGTTGGCGCTGGCGTCCACAAATCGGTCTCGATGCCGACGGGCCAGGCGCCGACATGGGGCCAGTGCGGACGGAACATGTCGGCGTACCAGGCGCATGGCACCAGCACGCGCTTTACGTCGAGGTCCTTCAGACTCTCCGGCGCATCGATCGGGTGGTCGTACATGGCGACGCCGAGCAGCAGCGGGTTCTTCCACTTGAACCAGTCGAGCACCAACGGCCGGCCGATGATGCACGCCAGTTCTTCGGGATGCTTCTGGATGTAGCGATAGTCGTTGACGCGATAGCGGATGCCGAGCCGATCGAGGCCCGCGCACAGATTGAGCAGCACGCGCCGCTGGCCGCTGATGTAGGACTTGCCCAGCAGCAAGCGCCGTAGCAGCGGCCGGAGGTGGCGGTCGCCCGGAAACCAGCGGTCGTCCCGCTCTTCGAAGAAGAGGTTGAGGACCATCCTGCCAGTCATGCCTGGGGCTGCCGGAACCAGCGGCGCGTCAGCGCCGCGATGCGGCCGAGAGGTCGGCTTCGCCCGTGTTCGTTCGGCAACGTCCATGTCAGTCACATCAGCGCATCGGAGGAGTCGGGCGACGTTTCGCTATCATTGCTTCTTTTCTGTGATCCCGCCGGCCCCTTCAAGGACA
Source organism: Bradyrhizobium sp. DN3 (assembly GCF_041357655.1). NCBI lineage: Bacteria > Pseudomonadati > Pseudomonadota > Alphaproteobacteria > Hyphomicrobiales > Nitrobacteraceae > Bradyrhizobium > Bradyrhizobium sp. DN3. The sequence continues at coordinate 57,915 of NZ_JAULLN010000006.1, forward strand.
GGGCAAATTTAACGCTAACGCGCGATAACCGCGCGAACGCTTCATTCGCGGTCCGATTTGCAGGCTTATGCGGCTATCTTGCCGATGCCAGCGCCGCAGTCCGATTGTTCCAGCAAAGTCCAGGTGTTTTAACGCTTCGTTAATCCTCACGGCCGCTACCGGTCCCAGTCCGCATGCTGAATCGCCATTTCTCGATCTATCTCGTCGCCTACATCCTGCCGGCGGCGGTGGGGTTCTTCGCGGTGACGGCCTACACCCGGCTGCTGACGCCGGCGGAGTACGGCGTCTATGTCGTCGGCATCAGCCTTGCCGGAATCTTGGGCGCGGTCTTTTTCGCCTGGATCAAGCTGTCGGTGTCGCGCTATCAGGCGATGTCTGCGGAGGTGGATTTTCGCGGCACGGCCATGGTCGCCTTTGCGCTGACCGCCGCGGTTCTGTGCGCCACCACTCCACTGGTGTTCCTATTCCGCAGCGACGTCAGCGTCGAGCTGCTGCTCGCCAGCATGTTCGTCGCGATCATGGCCAATGCAGTCGATGTCGGCCAGGAGTTCGAACGCGCCAAGCTGCGCCCCTACCGCTTCGCGGCGATCTCGATCGTGCGCAGCGTGGCGAGCGTCGGCTTCGGCCTCGCCGGCATCTGGCTCGGCTGGGGTGGATTGGGGCTGCTTGCGGCATTCGGCCTGGGCTCGCTCACCGGCATCATCCTGAATCTGGTCGGTGACCGCACCAAGATCGCGCGCTTCCAGCGCAGCCAGTTCATGCAACTCGCGCGCTACGGCCTTCCGTTGACGCTGGCCGGGCTTTCCGTTGCGGTCTACTCAGCCTGCGACCGCCTCATCGTCGCTTATTTGCTAGGCACGGATGCCGCCGGCATTTTTGGCGTCGCCGCGGACCTGCCGCGCCAGTTCATGGTCATGATCGCTTCCAGCGTCGCGGCGGCCACCGTGCCGCTGGTGTTCCGCTCGTTGTCCGAGAAGAACGATGCGGTGACGCGGGAGCGGCTGACCGAGAGCCTCGAGCTGCTGCTCGTCGTCGTCGCGCCGGTCGCGGTCTGGCTCGTGCTGGCGGCAGACCAGGTCGCCGGCACGCTGGTCGGCGTCGACTTCCGCGCCGGTGTGTCCGCGCTGCTGCCGACCCTGGTGCTCGCGCGCTTGTTCGGCATTGCCAATCAGTTCTATGTCCAGATCAGCTTCCAGCTCGCCGAACGGCCCTTCATGCTGGCGGCACAGTCCTTTCTCACGCTGGTCGTCAGCGTCGTCTTGATGTTCGCGCTGGTCGCTGGCTACGGGCTCTACGGTGCGGCGCTGGCAACCTTCGCGACCGAGGCGATCGGTTTCCTCGTTGCCGTCGTCCTGATGCATCGCGCCCACCCGGTCCCGTTCGACCTCAACCGCCTCGCCGCTGTTGCCGCTTCCGCTGCGGCGATGGCGGCCGCGATCCTGATCGCGCGATCGCAAACGGGCGGCACCGGTCTCGGGTCGCTCATCGTCGTGAGCCTCGCCGGTGGCCTCGTTTACGCCGCCGCGGCGTGGCTGATGAACGTTGCGAACGTGCGAACGTTGTCACTGCGCCTCCTGCGCACGTTCAATCGGAAGGCGCTGGGCGTCTAGTTGTGCAGTGGGCGTGGTCGCCGCCAGACGCCGGCCCCGGGCGGCCGATCCGGACATTCTGCCGCAGCGATCGAGGCCAGCTTCGGGCCAGCTTCGGCCGGAGGCCGCCTTCCGCCTGTGCGAACCGTCATATATGAGAGATTGTCGCCGGAACGTGCCGAATCTCGCCACAGAGGGAACGTAAGGCGGCTGCGAATTCTTAAGTCAAAGATCGCAATTTGACATTTGAGCGACACCGGCAGACTGGCAGTTCGACCGAGGATGGCATGAAAAACCGATCGACGACGGCGCAATCCACCGGGGCGATGCGGCGTCGGGGGCCTGCCGGGATCATTGCGCTTGCGGCAGTGGCCATGTTTGCAGCGGTGGCCCCGGCGACCGCGGCCAAGCAGCCCCGCCAGGCGGCCGAGGCGGTGGCGCCGCGCGTGGCCGGCGAGCCAATCATGGCGATCGTGTCGATCAAGGGCCAGCAGGTCACCTTCTACGACGCCGACGGCTGGATCCTGCGCGCGCCGGTGTCGACCGGCACCACGGGACGCGAGACGCCGGCCGGCGTCTTCGCCGTCATCGAGAAGGACAAGGACCATCATTCGACCATGTATGACGATGCCTGGATGCCGAACATGCAGCGCATCACCTGGAATGGCATCGCGCTGCATGGCGGGCCGCTGCCCGGCTATGCCGCCTCGCATGGCTGCGTGCGGATGCCGTTCGGCTTTGCCGAGAATTTGTTCGAAAAGACGTATATCGGGATGCGCGTGATCATCTCGCCGGACGATGCGGTCCCGACCGAGTTCTCTCACCCCTCGCTGTTCATGCCGAAGCGGGAGGCGATGGCGGCGGCGCCGAGCCGTGCCGACAAGCTCTCCGTCGAGGCCGAGGAGGCCACGAGGGCCGCCGACGAGGCCAAGAAGGCCGCATCGGCAGCGGCGAAAGAAGCCGCCTCGCTCCCGGCGGCGCTGCGCAAGCTGGACCAGCAGAAGGCCCGCGCTGACGCCGAGCTCGCCTTCGCCGACAAGTCGCTCACGAACGCAAAGACCGATCAGGCCCGCGCCAAGGCCGAGGAGCTGAAGCAGAAGGCCGCCACCAAGGCTGCGGATGCAGCGACGCAGCTCGAAGCCGCCAAGGAGGCCGCGCAGCCGAAGCGCGACGCCGCTGCCGCCACCAAGGAGGCCGCCAAGGCGGCGGCGACCAAGAAGGCCGACGCGGTGAAGGCGGCGACCGACGCAAAGCTCGCGCTCGAGCCGGTCTCGGTCTACATCAGCCGCGCGACGCAGAAGCTGTATGTGCGGCGAAACACCCATAAGCCGGCGCCCGACGGCGGCGGCGAGGTGTTCGACACCAGCATCGAGGTCCCCGTCACGATCCGCAATCCCGACCTGCCGCTCGGCACGCACATCTTCACGGCGATGGCGAAGACCGATACGGGTCTGCGCTGGAGCGTGGTCACGATTGAAAACGGCGACGGGGCGAGGAACGCGCTCGACCGGATCACCATCCCGCAGGAGGTGCTCGACCGCATCGCGCCGACCGCGTTGCCGCGCTCGTCAATCATCATCTCGGACGAACCGTTGAGCAGCGAGACCAATTACCGCACCGAATTCGTCGCGGTGCTGAGCAACCAGCCGCAGGGCGGCTTCATCACGCGCAAGCCGACCGCGCCTGCCATGATCGCGAGCGATGACGGCTGGGACAATGGCGGCAACGGCTTCTTCTTCTTCCAGCAGCGCGACCCGTATGTGCAACCGGTCAATCCGCGTCGGCAGCGTGGCCAGTACCAGTACTATCAATCGACGCAGCCGATGCAGCGGAATTGGTGGTAAGCGGGCGCGCCACCGCGCCGGGGCCGTACGTGATGGACGCCGAAGTCATCAGATACGGCGCGCCGTGATCACTAGCGCTTGGATCTTGGCTTCGACCGGCCCTGACCCGTGGCGGATTCGGATCGCCTCGGCAACGGCGTCGGTCGCAGCCTGAAGCTTGCTCGCATCCCGGGCTTCGATCTCGCCACGTAGCGGCGTTCCCTGACAGTATGCGATCGCCACGTGGCCCGCCGTTGGCGCGCGGCTGATGGCGGCCCGCGTTTCGATCGAGACGTTGCCAAAACCTGCGCGTTCGAGATCCGCTCGGATGATCGTCTGGTCGAAATAGCCGTGCGGTGTCCGCGCCATGAAACGAGGTGGATCATCGGGAAACAACTTGCCGAGCGCCATCGTTGCATCGTGGGCGAACACGTTCTCCTCGATGCGGTCCCAGACATTGAAGAGGAACATGCCGCTCGGCTTCAAGACGCGCCTTGCTTCTGAGTGGCCCTTGACGCGGTCCGGAAAGAACATGGCGCCGAACTGGCAGCAGACCACGTCGAACTCGGCGTCGCCGAAGGGAAGAGCCGATGCATCCGCCTGGCGCCAAGTGATGCGAGCATCGTCCGCCTGACGCTGCGCTGCGACCGCGAGCATCGGCTCGTTGAGGTCAGTCGCAACATAGCGGACGCCGCGTGGCAGCGCCGCTGCCACGGCGCGCGTCACCGCGCCGGTGCCCGCCGCGATTTCGAGCAACACGGAGGGAGAGAGTGCAGCGACGCGTCTTGCGATGTCGTCGGCATACTCGGCGAAGATCATCGGGACGAGATATTCGTCGTAGAGTTTTGGGACCGAGCCGGCGAAAACCTTGTCAGTGTCGGACATGCTTGCCTCGCTGAAGCTTTGGACACGAGATCCAAGCTAGCACGGATCGCCACGTCACCGCGCCAGCAAAGATGTGAACCACCGGCTCCTGCGTCGTCCTATGCCGTGCTGTTCTTCCCGTCGGACGAGAGCGTCTACGTCACCGCGCAGACGCGCGCAGTCGACAGCGGTTTGAGCGGGATCTGCGGCCGGCAGCGTCCTATCGCGCGTGCGATCGCGCGCGACAGATGAGATGGTCGAGCGAGATGTGCCCGGGTCCGTAAGCCATCAGGGCGAGTGTCATGGCCGCCCAGGTGAGGTGAATCGGCCAGCCGTCGGGCACTGTGAGCTCGACGATGACGGTCATGAACAATAATCCGAGCGCGGCGAACCGTGTGCCGAGACCCAGCACCAGCAGGATCGGAAACATGATCTCGCCACATCCCGACAGAAAGGCCAGCACCGTCGGCGCAGGAAAGTGATAGGGCCCGCCGGGCAGATGCAGCATGAACTCGTCGCTGAACAGCGTCACCGCGGTGTCGTTGAGTCTGAGAAAGCCGTCCCACTTGAGAATGCCCGAGCGCCAGAATGGAACGGCGAGCGCCGCGCGCAGCACGAGCTGAACGAGCGAGGGCGCGGCAATCGTCCGTATCAGATCGTTGGCCTTGTCGAACAGCAGCCCGAGTGATGGCAGGCCGCTTCCTGCGGGCATGTGTTGGTCGGTGATCATCGTGCGTCTCCGAGAGCAAGCGAAGTGAACGCGCCAGCCTCGATCAGGCCGGTGATGTTGGAAGCGAGATCGAAATCGGGGCATGCATCCAGCGCCGACGCAGCGGCCCCGCCGAGTGGCTCGCCCGACGCCAGACGTTCGGCAAACACTGCGCCGCCGGGCGGAAGGCGCCGCACCATGACGTCGAGTTCGGGCCGGGTGATCAGTGCGTCTTCCGGCGTAGATGCGTCGATGCGCTCAAGCGGTGCGTCGTCGCGGTTGGCGGCAAAGACCGTCACCGCCGAGAATGATGAGCGTACGATCCGCAGCGCCGGATGCGGGATGAAGACGAGATCGGCAAGTCGCTCCGGGGCGACGGCTGCGAGCCCGGCGGGTGACAGCGGCGCGGCGTCCTGCGCATGGTAGGCATCGAGCCAAGCCCGCTCGATGCGGGCGACATCGGCAAGCCAGGGCATTGTCTGTGCGTACTCATATCGTGCGATGAAGTCGGCAAACTCGCGGCCATATTCGAACAGCAGCGGGGAAGTTGGTGGGCTGCTGCGGATGTGGAAGCGCGCCATGGCACGGAAGAAATCAGGACCGGTGATGCGCTGCACCGCCGGATAAATTGCAGCGAGCGCGTTGATCAGACTCACCGTGACATTGTTGCGGTAGACGGCGTAGCGCTTGCCGGCGGCCTTGCCGTTGGGACCCGCCACGATCGCAGGCGCCGACCGCGCGGGGTCCAGCAGGCCCCGCGCAAAGGCGGCGGCAAAGGATAGATCCTGCTCAGGCGGCATGACGGTCTCCCACCAGCACGGCCGGGCCGTAACGATCCAGAATCGCTTGTGCTGCGGTGGCTTCCGCCTGCAGGACCGGCCAGTCCGGAATCATGCTATCCCATTCGATCAGCGTCGGCACGCCGCCGCGGCGCCGGATGACGATCTCGTAGAGCTTCCACACGGCATCCGCGACCGGGCCGTCATGGCTGTCGATCAGCAGCAGGTCGCCTTCGTCGTCCGCCTGCTCAGCATGGCCGGCGAGGTGGATCTCTCCGACGCGCGACAGCGGAAACTCCGCGAGATACTCAAGGGCGGAAAATCCGTGATTGGTCGCGGATACGAAGACGTTGTTGATGTCGAGCAGCAGCCCGCAGCCGGTGCGTTCGGCAATGGCGCGGATGAAATCGGTCTCGCTCATCGACGATTCGCGAAAGGCGACATAGGTCGACGGGTTTTCCAATAGCAGCGGACGGCGGATCGCGTCCTGCACCTGGTCGATGTGGTCGCAGACGCAAGCCAGCGTCGCTTCGGTGTAAGGCAGTGGCAGAAGATCGTTGAAGAAGCTGGTCTCATGCGTCGACCAGGCAAGATGCTCGGAGACCAGCGCCGGCTGGTAGCGAGCGACCAAGCCTCGAAAGCGGGCCAGATGCGCCTTGTCGAGCGGCTGGGGTCCACCGATCGACATGCACACGCCGTGCAGCGACAGCGGATGGTCGCGGCGGATCGCCTCCAGCGCGCGATGGGGCGGGCCGCCCGCGCCCATGTAGTTTTCGGCGTGCACCTCGAAGAAGCTGCGTTGCCGGTCCGCGCTCAGGATGGCCTGGAGGTGCTCCGGCTTGAAGCTCGTCCCGGCAACGCCGCCGATGGGAGCGGAGTAGCGGAGTGGCACCGCAGACACGTCGGGCACGATTGCCGTCGTCATGGTCTCCTCCGCTTTTCCATGTTGTCGTGGGCGCGACTCATGCGTTAGACCGGCTTGAGCGAACCCTTCTTGCCGTTCGGCAGCTCGATGCTGGCGCAGGTGCCGCCCTGCACGAACTTCCAGGCGTTGCCCTGGAAGTCGACGGTCGAGGTGCCCTGGCAAGTCGTGCCCGGCCCCGCCGCGCAATCGTTCTGGCCCTTCAGCGCGACGCCGAAGCATTTTTCCTTCTTGGCGGCGATGGCCGCATCGCCCTCCGCCTTGGTCAGCGGGCCGGCGGCGGCAAGGGTGGCGAGGGCGGTTGATACCGCGCCGGCGAGAACGATCGACGTGACGACATGCTTGGCAGACATCGGAGTTTCTCCTGTTCGAGATAGCATCGCCCGCGGCAGGCGAAGGCGCATGATCTGCTTCGCTCCGTGCGCAGCCCGCGTTACCGCGAAGCTGCTCACGAATCCGTGAGACCGTTTGGATCTGGCGCACCACAGGTGCGCCTGGGTCAGGATTAGCGGGCATGCGGCCGTTCAAATCCAATGCCTTGGCGCTATCGAGACATTAGCGGGAGAGCATTGGCTGCGATCGATTGGGCCTGCCAGAGGTAATGAACGGCGGAAGCCTGCGTAGAGCAATGATAGGAGCCGTGCCCGGCCGAAGGCGGAAACAACCATGAACGTCGATCCCGGACGGCAGCTTCGCGCGATCGCCAGGCTGACGGTCAGCATTCGCCTGGCCGTCTCGGCCCTGGTCCTGGCCGCGATCCTGCTGACCGCGGCGCTGTCGAGCCTGTTGTGGTGGCGAACGGCGGAGGCGACCAGTCGGCAGCTTGCCTCGACTATCAACGAACAGATCGTCGCGGCAGTCCGCAAGGAGGTCTCGGCTATCGTCGACGAGGCGCGCGCCGCGCACACGGCAATCCGCACCCTGTTCCTCCAGAACGTGCTCGACACCCGCGAGGCCGACAAGCGCGAATTCGTGTTCCTCTCGCAGTTGCAGTCGCAGGCGACGATCTCCTGGGTCGCCTTCGGCTGGCCGGATGGTTCCTTCTTCGCCGCGCACAAGCTCGGCGATCGCCGTCTGGAGATGATGGAGATATCGCTGACCGACCATGCGGGCCAGCGGCGCGTCGACGAGTATGACGTCGTGCCCGGCGATATCGAGTTCGCCAATCGCCGTTTCGAGCCGACCGAGTTTCGCGTCGCCGACCGCGCCTGGTTCGAGGCCGGGCTCGCCGCCGAGGAGCCGCAATGGTTCAGGGTGATGGACCATCCCACCGGCGAGCGGCCGTCGATTGCCTTCGCAGGTCCGATCGACGTCTATCAGGAGCGGCAGGGCGTGCTCGCGATCATGATTGAATATACGCGGCTCGCGCGCTTCCTGTCGCAGCTCGAGGTCGGGCGGACGGGAACGGCCTTCATCATCGATGATAGCGGTGAGCTGGTCGCCGCACCGGATAAGGACGCCGACGAGCTGCATCCCGCCAAGGGCGATACCAAGCTGCTCCCATTGGCGCGGCTGGCGCTTGCGACGGCAGGTGACGAGGGCCGCAAGCAGGCCTCGCGCAGCCGGCTGAATTTCGCTGGCGCCGCCTATGAAGTCGCGCTCGCGCCGCTGCCTTTTCACGGCTGGTCGCTCGCCACGGTGATCCCAGAGGCCGAGTTTCTCGGGCCGGTCGAGGCGACGCTGCGGCGCCTGATCCTCGGCCTCGCAATCGGCGCCGTGCTCGCGGCGCTGGCATCGGCAATGTTGGCGCGCTCCGTCATTGCCGCGCCGCTGTCGCGTGTCGTGGGCGAGCTCCGCCACGTCGAGGCTTTCGCGCTTGAGCAGGTCCGCCGCCATCCGTCGCGTCTCAAGGAGATCGCGAGCCTGTCGGGCGCGATCGCCGAAATGGCATCCGGCCTCTCCGCGTTCCGCAAGTTCATCCCGGCCGATCTCGTCCGTTCGCTGCTGCGCCAAGGCGTCGAGGCCAAACCCGGCGGCAGCATTCAGGTGCTCAGCGTGATGTTCATCGATATCGCTGGTTTCACCGGATTGTCGGAGCGGCTCGGCGACCGCGTGGTGCCGCTGTTGTCGCGCTACCTCGACCTCGCCTCCGAGGTCATCGTCGCCAATGGCGGCACCATCGACAAGTTCATCGGCGATGCCGTGATGGCATTCTGGGGCGCGCCGCAGCCGCAGTCCGACCACGCGCTGCGATGCTGCCGCGCGGCACTCGGCTGCCGGAGAGCAATCGACGCCTCTGGCCTTGCCGATGATCTCGGCCAGCCGCTCCAGATCCGGATCGGCATCAATTCCGGCCGGATGCTGGTCGGCAATATCGGTTCGGAGCTGCGCCTGAACTACACCGTGATCGGCGACGCCGTGAACGTTGCCAGCCGTCTCGAGGGCGCCAACAAATCCTATGGCACGCAAATCCTGATCGGCGAGGCAACCGAACGTCTGGCCCGCGGCGCCATAATCACGCGCGAGATCGACAGCATTGCCGTGTACGGACGCGAGGAGGGATTTTCTGTCTACGAGCTGATCGGGCTCGTCGGGGAGGATGGCGTCGGCAACGAACCCCCCGCCTGGGTCGGTCACTACGCGCGGGGCCTTGCCCATTACCGCGCACGCCGGTTTACTGCCGCGCTCGCCGATTTTGAAGCCGTGCTGTCTGAGCGCGGCCGCGATGGTCCAGCCGAGCTGATGCGCGAGCGCTGTCGGAAATTGTCCGCCGCTGCACCCGATGACTCCTGGCGTCCGGTCGCAGCGTTGACGACGAAGTAGAAAAAGCGCTGGTCAACGAGCCGACCGGCGGACTCCGACGCGAAGGTCTGATGGCAGGCGCGCGGAATCGGCGCGCGTCATTTGCCAAACCGGTTGGCAAAGTCGATCCATCACGGGCATGATGCGGACATGAAAACAACGCTGCTCAAACCCGAACACTACACCCGCTCGCCCTGGAAGAATGGCGGCGGCATTTTCACCGATATCGCGGGTGCCCATCGCGCTGGCGCGCCCGTGAAGGACTGGGACAGCCTGCTCTGGCGCTTTGCCAGCACACCGATCGTGGCGCCGGGTCCGTTCTCCCATATGCCCGGCATCGACCGGCTCCAGATGGTCGTAGGCGGGCGCGGGCTGGTGCTGAAGTCGCCCACGCAGGAATTCGACGAGCGCGAGCCGTTCACCACCGTGCGTTTTTCTGGCGAGCTCGCGATCGTCACCGAGCTCGAGGCGGGTCCCGTCGAGGTCGTGAACCTGATGGCGCGGCGGGGTGCGGCGGAGATCGAGCTCGAAGCGCTCAGGGAGCCCGGCGATCGATCGTTGTTTCCCGGCACGCATCTGGTTTACGCGGTTCGGGGCGATTGCAGTATCCGTCTTGGCGACGCGCATTTTGCCATTCCTGGCGGCGGCACGCTGAAGATCGAAGTCACCGAGCCATCGCGCCTCGCGCTTGCATCGGGTCTGGCGGTGCTGGGATCGATCCGGATCGTCGGCTAGACGGCGACTGACCCGCCGAGCCGCTGCGCACAAACCGGGCAACTGGCCAGGTTGACGCCGCCGCGTCGGAGCACGATATCTGCTCGATGCAGACCGCCGCTCAAAGGGGCAGGATATGAACGCGCCGACAGACAACAACGCCCCTACGCAAGCCGACAGCGTCGTCGACTGGCTGACCAATGGCACGCGCGATGAGCGCTTCGTCGACAATATCTTCGCACAGATGTGCATCCGCCTCCAGCAGGCGGGCATCCCGCTCAAGCGGTCGACGCTTCACATCCTGATCCACCACCCGCAATGGCTGGGGGCCCGGATGATGTGGTCCGACGGGATGCGGGAGGCCGAGATTGCATTGGTCGACTATGACGTGCGCGAGCGGTCCGAATATATCGGCAGCGCCGCCAACGAAATCCATGACGGCGCCGCCGAGGTGCGCGAGCGGCTCGAGCAGGATTCCTCGCTCGGCCGCAAGCACGCCCTCTATGACGAGATGCGGGCACGAGGCCTGACCGACTATGTGGCCTGGCCGCTCTACCACACACTCGGGAAGCGCCATCTCGTCACCTTCGCCACCGATCGTCCCGGCGGGTTCGACGATGCGCACATCGCGGGCCTGAAGAAGCTGCTGCCGGTGCTAGCGCTGGTCAGCGAGATCCGCGTCAAGAACCGGCTGGCGCGCACGCTGCTCGAGACCTATGTCGGCTCCCATGCCGGCGAACTGATCCTGGCCGGTGCCACCAGGCGCGGCACCGGCACAACGGTCCGCGCCGCGATCATGATCTGCGATCTCAGGGATTTCACGAAAATCTCCGACAACTGGCCGCGCGACGACGTCATCGATCTGCTCAACGACTATTTCGATGCGATGTCCGAGCCGATCGCGCGGCATGGCGGCGAGATCCTCAAATTCATCGGCGACGGCCTGCTCGCCATCTTCCCGCTCAGTCAGCCCGATGCCTGCGCCAACCTGCTGCATGCCGTGACCGAAGCCCGCAAGGCCATGGCCGCGCTGAACGAGCGCAACAACGGGACCGGCCGCGCGCCGCTGAATTATGGCATCGGCGTCCATGTCGGCGATGTCATGTACGGCAATATCGGCTCGACCAGCCGGCTCGACTTCACCGTCATCGGCCCCGCCGTCAACATGGCTTCCCGCCTCGAGGCTCTGACCAAGCAGCTGGGACGAACGGTGCTGCTGTCGCGCGCCTTCGCCGAGCTGGTGGAGCGGGAGTTCGAGCTGGAGCACGTCGGCCAACACGAGGTGCGCGGCTTCAGCGATCCCATCGAACTGTTTGCGTATCAGGGGTAACGGCGCGCGGAAGACCGGCGACGTCGTCGTCATAGATCTCCATGTCGTTTCGGGGGGCGGGCTGGCCTGAATGGTCGCGCCCGCAACGGCCGTGGTCGTGATCGCGCCTGCCTGGTCGTTGCGTTTCCGAGATCGAACGAAAATTCGGACCCCGCGATCTGGCGCGTTCTGGCCTGGCGCATCGGTTGCGCAAACGGGACGTTTGGCCGCCCTCATGCGCGGGGCCGCTCGTCGTGCGGATGGGCAATCGAGAGCGCCTTGTTGAAAGAGATTCCCGCGCAAGACCCGTAGGCTGGTTTCGTTGGCGGCCCAGACGACGAATGCCGCCCGCTTCATCGGAACCGCGCGAGGGCGCTATGACGCTTCAGATGTCACGACGAGGCAAGCAATATATCGAAACGGCGCAGAGCCTGCTGCGCGCGGCGCGGAGCATGACGGACGAGGTGGTTGCGGCGCGGTTGAAGATGCTGGCTGAGGACTATCAGCGGCGCGCCGAAAAGGCTTCGAGCGTCGATGCGGCGAGGGCGTTGGCGCGCTCGGCCGCCAGAGCCGAATACGACTGGTCGAAGGAGCTGGCATGATCAGGATCATTGCCGTGCTCTGTCGTCTCTCCTCTCCGACGGACTGTCATGAACAGGTCGTCACGACCTCGGACTTCGCCGACGTGACGATGCAGTCCTGCCTGATGGGCGCGCCGCAGCTCGCCGAATGGATGACGCAGCATCCGGCCGAACGTCTGGCCGCATGGCGCTGCACGATCGGCAGGCAGGGCGGCGGCAGAGGAGCCTAGGATGCGGGCTTAGATCCCGGAGGGCGGAGTGGCGGGAGTCTTGTTGCCAACGTTGGATTGTAGGGCTACGTTTTGCCGAAGGTCCGCCCAAACGGTCTTTGGCCGCTCGTTCATGCCAAAATTCCTTCGCATCGGAGTCCATCAGTCCAACGTTTCCGGATACACGTCGAAGGCGTGGTGTGTCAGGCGCGTCGGCTCGGCAGTCTTCCTGAAGTGGGGCGCCGTCGAGGTGCAGGGCGCCGGCGACGGGCGCAAAGTCTACTGGTCGCGATCGCCGCAGCAGAAAACCGTTCGTTGTGGCACGGCGCAACGTGCCATTGATTACGCAACGGCGGCGATCGCGCGGCGTCGTAACCATCGCTACGAGCCGCTGACCGGACCCATCGCGCTGCGGCGCCGATCCGCCGAGCGCGGCACCGAGCTCAAGCAGGCGCTCGCCACCATCCTGATCGTCGATATCGTCGGCTCCACCGCGAAGGCTGCCAAGCTCGGCGATGTGCGCTGGACCAAGGTGATGGGCCATTATTACGCTGCGGTCCGCAAGGAGCTGAAGAGCTCGCGCGGCAAGGAAGTCGTGACCACCGGCGACGGCGTGCTGGCGACGTTCAAGAAGCCCGCCGCCGGCATCAGTTGCGCGACCGCGATCCAGAGGGCCGTGCGCACGCTCGGCCTCGAGATCAGGGTGGGCCTGCACGCCGGCGAATACACGATCAGCGGCGGCGAAATGGTCGGTCTCGCCTTCCACATCGGCACTCGCGTTGCCGCGAAGGCGCGGGCGGGGGAGGTTTTGGTGTCGAGCGCGGTGAAGGAGCTGGTTTCGCAGCCCGAGATCCGGTTCAGGGATCACGGCGTGCATCAGCTGAAAGGCGTGCCGGAGCGGTGGAGGCTGTGGCGGGTGGAGGGGTGAGTTCTCAAACGCGTCGGCACGGCCGTCGGCTAAGAGGGTCGCAGAGGCAGCGAGGTCATCGCTTCCAGTTGCGCTGTTCGCGTTGCTAACCCAGCGAGCAAGCTCTTGTGCAGCCGATCCTCGGGTTCGAAATTTCGCGCGAGCCTTCGGACGGTCTCGACAAATCGCAAGCGATAAGTCGCCGCCCTGTCGACGTCTCCGTGCTTCGCGAAGATCTCGGCGGCCGTGCCGTACACCCGCCACGAAGCAATCGGGAAATCGGCGTCGTCAACGATCTCCAGCGCGCGGGAGAGGTGCGGCAGAGCGTCCCCCGAATCGCCCAGACCAAATGCGATGCGCGCGAGCAGCTCGTGGGCCTTGGCCAGGTGATTGAGATCGGGCGCCGATGCGACATAGTCGTGCAGCTGGCGTGCCCATCTGCGAGCCTGGGTAAAGTCGCCGATCAGCAGGCAATATTCGCCGAGACAATGATACACCTGCGTTGCGGCGGTAAACTCGATGTCGATGCCTTCTTCACGCCTGCGGCGCTCAATATCATCGAATTGCTTGCGAGCTCCCAACGGATCATTCAGGCCGACAAACGCCTTCGCAAGGACGGCCCGCTTGTGGAAATATGTGGACTGATCGCCCACCAGAAGACTGTCGTCGACGCTTTCGCAGAGCTCCCGGGCTCCCTCGAAATCCATCGCTTCGACATGCAACCACGCAAGCGTCAGCCGGCACAATGCGCTGCTGGGATCGTTCGCGTTCCTGACAGCCAGTTCGAGGCCGGCCGTGATTTCGCGCTGTAATTCGCGCCACTCGCCGAGATGAATGAGCGCGATCGACTCAAGGACATTGAACAGGACGAACGTGTAAACGTCGCCAACCATGCGCGCCAGCCGCTTTCCCTCCGTGCCGGCGCGGCGGCATTGCTGGTACCGCGATCTCCAACAATCAACGATCCCCGATATTCCATGACGCCGGATGAGGATGCCATAATTGGTCGCGCTGGCGCTCAACTCGATCGCCCTGTCGCAGAGCGTGGCGTCCTGATCCCGCCAGCCGTTGAGGAACAGGTTGATGCTGGCGCTGCTGCCCTGGGCCAGGGCCTTGAATGTGTCGTCCGCAAGCGCCTGGCTCCGTGACAATACATCATCGGCTGCCTCGAGACAGGCGTGGCGATCGACCCGCAGCCATAAAGAGCTCACGGCCATGAGACCGTTGAGCTGCTGCTTGATTTCGCCGACCTGTTCGGCGCACGCAATCACATCCTGGAGATCACGGATCGAGCCGACGAGGTCGCCACCCGAACGGAGAGCCAGGCTTCGTTGCCGCAGAAGCGCGATGCGGGTTGAGAGTTTGTCGGCAGCATCGAAGCGGTCGAGTATGCCAAGCGCGCGGGTGAGATAGCTCGCGGCCTCGGCATGGCCGAGACGCTTCATCGAGCTCTGTGCCGCTTCTCCGAGGTAGCGCAACGCGCTCGGGAAGTCGCGACCCTGCTCGAAATGAAGTGCAAGCTCTGGCGCTATTTCGCCGGTGCGGCCCGCATAGGCCTCCTCCAGCCTTTTGCCCAAGCGCTTGTGTGCCTGCGCGCGATGTCCAGGTGGGAGATTCTGATAAATGACGTTCTGATAGAGAATGTGACGGAAGGCGTAAGTGCCCGAATAAGTTCCATCGGGCCATTCGGAAACACCTGAACGAACAAGGATATGATCCTTCCGGATCAACGCTTCGATGTCCCGTTCAACGTCGATGGCATCATCGGATAGGCCGGCTGCAACGACAGCTGCAGAAAATTCTTCGCCGGCAACGCTGGCGACATCGAGCAGGCGCCGTTCGTTGTCGGTAAGGCGTTCGAGTTCATGGCCGATCATCTTCAAGAGGCTGTCTGGAATGCCGTCTCGAGCAAATGCGTTTTGTGACGACAGGCGCCATCTGCCGTCCACCTCGACGATCCATTCCTGGTCGATCAGATGCTTGAGCAGTGACGCAACGAACAGCGGGTGCCCCAACGTTCGCTCGAATACCGGCTTTGATAGGGTCGAGGCCAATTCGGCGTCATGGAAGCGCAATGCGAGATAGTGCCCGACCTCCTGGGGCGACAATCGATCGAGGTGCAATTCGCTGCAGCATCCATGAATCTGGAGATCCTGGTGCAGGCGGCGGATCGGATGCCCACCGATGGCGCTGTCCGCCGGCCGATAAGAGCAGAGGACCAGCACGCGTGCCTCACCGTTCCCGCGCGCGAAACGAGACAGCACGTCGAGTGTCGCGAAGTCGCTCCAATGCAAGTCTTCGAGAACAATCACCCAGGGGCGGCCGGCGCTCAGCGCTTCGAGGAGATCGCAAAACTCGCGCAGCATCCGCTCACGCGTCGCGCCGAATACTTCATTCTGAAAAGCCGCGCGTTCCGATGCGTCGATCGCGCCTGGCAATTGCAGCAGCCAGGTGGGCGCGTGCGTGCGAACAGCCGAAATCAGCTCGGGACCGTTCGTTCGATACCTGTTCACCAGGGCATCGATGAGCGGCAGAAACACCTCATCTGTTCCGAACCGTTCGGTACAGCGCCCATAAAGCAGATCGAAGCCCTGTTCGGTCAGCCGCTCGATGGCTTTGGCGATGAACGCCGTCTTGCCAATTCCGGCTTCGCCCGTGACAAAAGCCATCTGCCGTTTGCCGGACAATACGTGCCGGACCATCTGGTCGATCATCCCGAGGGGGGCTGTTCGGCCGACCACCAGGGTGGAGGTTTCGAGCTTCAGAGGCGCGACTGCGCCCTCGGCCTCCCTCGGTGCTTCGCGCACAGCGCCGATAAAGCGGACGCCTTTGCGCGGTAAAGTCTTGATCAGCCGTTGCGCCTCGCCGGAATCGCCTATTCCCGTACGAGCTGCGTTGATGCGGGTCGTGAGCGCTGACTCCGAGATGATGCGCCCGCCCCAAATTGCACTGATCAGATCGTCCTTGGTCACCACCCGGGCGCGGTGGCGGATCAGATATTCGAGGAGGTCAAAAACCTGAGGCTGCAACGGAATCGCACGTCCGTCACGGCGCAATTCCCGCTGGTCGGTGTCGAGTACAAATTCGTCAAATAGATACAGCAAAACAATGCCTTCGGAGGTGCGCGCGAGGCGGATATTCAACCGGTACACCGGCCCGAAATCAAGCATACCCTTCAAAATCAAGGAAACGATAAGAACAAATTAAGCTCGCCTCAAAGCGCGGCGCGGCGTCCCGTTCGATACTCCAGCCGTATCCAGCCACTCACACAAGGTGTTCGTGTCATGCGCTTGGAAGAAAGGGCGCCGCGTCTCACTCGCATGTTCTATCGGTCGTTGTTTCACAAGATGTTTCAGTCGATCGCGGCATCATCCGTACCAGCATTTGACAGCAGAGCTTCAACCAGAAGCGATGCGTTATTCTCAGCGAATTCGTATGCCGCCTCCACGGGTTTTTCTCGAAAAGAAGACTGGTTTGGGCGCCTCCTTCAAACGCTCCACCATTCGCGACGGCTGCAGGCAGGGCGCACCCTTCGACACTATCATCGTCTGATCGACAATACGTGGCACCAGTTTGCCTCTCGGTCAGATATTGGCGGAGGTGACAATGTCGGTCAGTGACGAGTCGTTCGAACGCAAGCTTCTGATTTCGGCATTGAGCGAGAATGCGCTGCTTGCAACGATCGCCATCTGCTTTGTCATTTTGCACATCCTTGCAGCCACGATGTTGACTTCGACCGGCCAGAGCGATGCCGGAGCAGCGCCCGAGCCGCCCGGACTGTCGTCGGAGGACTAATCGCAAGGTCGCCACTCCAGGATGAAAGATTAGCTCATGGGCGACATTGCGTCGTTTTGCCTGCTCAGTATCGCAGTGTTTTGCGGCGCGTTCGTCTCGGGCCTCGCGGGCTTTGCCTTTTCGGCGGTGGCCGGCGCGATTCTCCTTCACGTTCTCCCGCCACTGGAGGCGGTCCCGCTGATGATGGCCTGCAGCATCACCGTGCAGGCCACGGGTCTTTGGGCCTTGAGAAAGAGCATCCGCTGGAAACAGAGCTCGGTACTCGTCGTTGGCGGATTGCTTGGCGTTCCGATCGCCGTGTGGTTGCTGCAAGCCGCTGACGCACGAATCTTCAGGGAAAGCTTTGGTCTCGCGGTCGCTTGCTATGCGGCCTACACGTTATTCCGGCCGGTGCTTTCTCATCGCTTGCAGATGAATGCGGGACGCAATGCATTAATCGGCTTCGGCGGAGGCTTTGTCGGCGGGTTGACGGCAATGCCGGGTGCAATACCGACCATATGGTGTGACATCCACGGGGTGCCAAAAACCGAGCAGCGCGGAATGGTTCAACCCTTCATCGCCGCCATGCAGATATTCGCCCTTGTTCTTATGCTGATCCGAAAAGATCTGTCGACAAAGGTCCTGGTTGACTTCGCAGTCAGCATCCCGGCGCTCCTCGCAGGAACGGCGCTCGGGATTTAATGTCTTTCGCTGCGTCAATGACGCGCTGTTCCGGCGGATTATTCTCAGCATCTTGCTGGTTTCGGGACTGTTGCTGGTATTTTAGTTCCGACGCCGCGCCTCCGGTTGCAACGGCAGCCGTTGGAGCGCTCGCACGCGCTGATCCCTAAAGGAAGCCGGCGCCATCGATTTCTTCAACGCGATCTATGGAACCATGGATTCGACCCGTGGCTTGGCCGAGGAGAATATTCCCGGCATGGACTCGCGTCTCGTACCCTGGGTCAAGCCGATCGGGGCGTTTCGCCGTGAAGTGGGGCTGCGAAAACGCTTGACAGCCGACGAAATACTTAACATGTTAAGTATATCCACCAATACCCGGGATTGAGGCCATCGGAAGGGCGATGCCGTTCGTCCCTGGATTCGCGAAAAAAAGGTGGAGGTCGCTGCCCGCGTGCGGCGCTGCAAAAAGGGAGTGAACCGTCATGTCCAAGCTGCAGGAAAATATCGTCAAGGCCGAGCGCCACCTTGCCCGCTTCAGAGAGACGGGCGTGCTCAACCGCATCGGCGGTGAAGACGTCCCGGCTGCGGACAATGCGACTTTTGAAACGATCTCTCCGGTCGACCTGAAGCCGCTCGCCAAGGTATCGCATGGCAAGGCCGCGGACATCGATCGCGCCGCGAGGGCGGCGCAGGCGGCCTTTCCGCAATGGGCCGAAACATCCGGCGATGCGCGAAAGGAGCTGTTGCACAAGGTCGCTGACGCTATCGTCGCCCGCGCTGAAGAGATTGCGTTCGTCGAGTGCATGGATACGGGACAGTCGCTGAAGTTCATGGCCAAGGCCGCGCTGAGGGGAGCCGAGAATTTCCGCTTCTTCGCCGACCGCGCGCCCGAGGCGCGCGACGGCAAGTCGCTTCGCACCGCCGGTCAGGTGAACATGACCACCCGCGTGCCGATCGGCCCGGTGGGCATCATCACGCCCTGGAATACGCCCTTCATGCTGTCGACGTGGAAGATCGCGCCGGCGCTCGCAGCCGGCTGTACCATCGTCCACAAGCCCGCCGAATTCTCGCCGTTGACTGCACGTCTGCTGATCGAGATCGCGGAGGAGGCCGGGCTGCCCAAGGGCGTCTGGAATCTCGTCAACGGCTTTGGCGAGGACGCCGGCGAGGCGCTGACCGAGCACCCGCTCATCAAGGCGATCGGCTTCGTTGGCGAAAGCCGCACCGGATCGATGATCATGAAACAGGGCGCCGATACGCTGAAGCGTGTTCATTTCGAACTGGGCGGCAAGAATCCGGTGATCGTATTCGCGGATGCCGACCTCGAACGCGCCGCGGACGCGGCGGTGCTCATGATCTACTCTCTCAACGGCGAACGCTGCACCTCGTCCTCGCGTCTTCTCGTCGAGGCGAGCATCTATGACAAGTTCACGGCGATCGTTGCGGAGAAGGCCAGCCGGATCAAGGTGGGGCATCCGCTCGATCCCGAGACCGTCATCGGTCCGTTGATCCATCCGGTTCACGAGAAGAAGGTGCTCGAATACGTCGAGATTGGTAGAACGGAGGGCGCCAAGATTGCGACCGGCGGCCGCAAGATCGACGGTCCCGGCGGCGGTTGCTACGTTGCGCCGACACTCTTTACCGGCGCCAACAACCAAATGCGCATCGCGCAGGAAGAGATCTTCGGGCCGGTGCTGACGGCGATCCCGTTTAGGGATGAGGCCGAGGCCCTCGAACTCGCCAACGACGTCCAGTATGGCCTCACCGGATATCTCTGGACTGCCGACGTCACCCGTGCCTTCCGCTTCACCGACCGGCTGCAAGCCGGCATGATCTGGGTCAATTCGGAGAATGTTCGTCACCTGCCGACGCCTTTTGGCGGTGTGAAGAGCTCGGGCATCGGACGCGACGGAGGAGATTGGTCGTTCGATTTCTATATGGAGACAAAGAACGTCGCGTTTGCCACCACCGCGCACAACATCCAAAAATTGGGCGGCTAAGCGGTCCGCAGCAGACCCACGGAGGAAATCATGGCATTGCCCAAGCCCAACCTTTATCCACCATTCAACATCGTGCGTCTCAGTCATGTCGAACTCGGCGTGAGCGATCTTGCGAGGTCACGGGCCTTCTATGTCGACACGCTTGGTTTGCAGGTGACGGACGAGAGCTCGGAGGCGATCTATCTTCGCGCGATGGAAGAGCGCGGCCATCATTGCATCGTGCTGCGGAAGTCAGAGAAGATCGAAGCCCGTGACCTCGGCTTCAAGGTGTTCAGCGAGGAAGATCTCGACAAGGCCGCCAGCTTCTTCAGCAGCAGGGATCTGCCGGTTGAGTGGGTCGAGCGTCCCTATCAATCCCGCACGTTCCGCACCCGCGATCCCCACGGCATTCCCCTCGAGTTCTATTCCAAGATGGACCGGCTGCCGCCGATTCATCAGAAATACGCGCTCTACAAGGGCGTGAAGCCGCTCCGCATCGATCACTTCAATTGCTTCTCGCCGAACGTCGATGAATCCGTCGCCTTCTACAACGAGATCGGCTTTCGCGTGACGGAGTACACGGCGGACGAGGAGAGCGGGCGGCTGTGGGCTGCCTGGACTCACCGCAAGGGCGGCGTTCACGATCTGGCCTTCACCAATGGCCGCGGCCCGCGCCTGCACCACACCGCATTCTGGGTGCCGACCCCGCTCAACATCATCGATCTGCTCGACCTCATGGCCACCACCGGATGGGTGTCCAACATCGAACGCGGTCCCGGCCGCCATGGCATCTCGAATGCCTTCTTCCTCTATATCCTTGATCCGGACGGTCATCGGATCGAGATCTACTGCTCGGATTACCAGACGGTCGATCCCGATCTTGAGCCGATCAAATGGGACCTGAAGGATCCGCAACGTCAGACGCTTTGGGGGGCGCCCGCGCCGAAATCCTGGTTCGAGCATGGCAGCCTCTTTGCCGGAGCTGAACCGCGCGACGCCGATCTGGCCGCCCAGCCGATCATCGCCCCGTGACCGGGCATTCGCATATCGCCTGAAACGAGGGAAAGGCACCACATGTCTCGTCCGAGGTTCGTCAGCTTCACCCGCAACGGCACACCCGGCTACGGTCTCCTGGGCGATCAGGGCGTCGTCGACCTGTCCGGCCGCCATGGCAAGCGTTGGCGTACGTTGCGTGAGGTGATCGAAGTCGGCGCGCTGGTGTCCCTGGCCGAGGAGAGCGCCGGGTTGCCGGCGGATTTTCCGGTCACTGATATCCGCTACGAGATTCCGATTCCGGCACCGGAAAAAATCATCTGCGTCGGCGTGAACTTCCCCGACCGAAACGAGGAATACAAGGACGGGCAGGCGGCCCCCTCAAATCCCTCGCTCTTCATCCGTTTTCCGCGCTCGTTCACGGGCCATGAACAGGCTCTGCTGCGTGCCCCGGAGAGCCCGCAGCTCGACTATGAAGGCGAAATCGTCATCGTGATCGGCAAGGGCGGTCGCCGGATTCCACAGAGCGAAGCGCTCGACCATATCGCCGCAATATCGCTGTGCAACGAAGGCACGATCCGCGATTGGGTGCGGCACGCCAAATTCAACGTGACGCAGGGGAAAAACTTCGATCGCACCGGTTCGATGGGACCCTGGCTCATCCCCTATACCGATGAGAGCCAGCTTGGCGACGTGAAGCTGGAAACCCGGGTCAACGGCGAGGTCCGCCAGCAAGACCGCACGAGCCGGATGATATTCTCCTTCCGCAAGATCATCAACTATATCTCGACCTTCACGACGCTGGTTCCTGGCGATGTCATCGTGACCGGTACGCCGACGGGTGCCGGCGCGCGCTTCGAGCCGCCGATCTGGCTGAAGCCCGGCGACGTCGTCGAGGTGGAAGCAGAGGGCATCGGTATCCTCCGCAACACGATCGCAGATGAGGCATGATCCTTGTCGACTGCCAAGGTCGGGCAGTGGACTTTGGATTGCTCAAGCCGCTGATGCGGCATGCACGCGAATCCGACCGTCGTCATCCACGACGATCGGAATGGCATCGAGGGCGCAATTCAGGCCCAGTCCCTCGACGCCCGTGCCATCCTGAACGCGAAATCCGGCGCTGTGGTTGGTGCACCGAAGGACCGTGCCGTCCGCGCTCAGCACGTTCTCCCCGCGATGATCGAGGGGCAGGTACTGATGCGGACATGCATTGACATAGGCTGCGAGAGTGCCCGCCGACCTGACGATCAGGATCGGAAAATCTGCGGGACCGAACTTGATGGACTTGAGGCTCCCGTCGCCAACGTCATGGGCGTCGCACAGGATGGTTCCTTCGGCCGGCGCGCCGCGATAGCTCTTCCATGCGTCAAGTATGACTGCCTCCATCAGGATGCCTTGAGCACGCCGCGTTGAATCTGATCGGCCTCGATACTCTCGAACAGGGCCTTGAAGTTGCCCTCGCCAAAGCCGTCATCTCCCTTCCTCTGGATAAACTCGAAGAAGATCGGGCCGATCACGGTCTTGGAGAAGATCTGAAGCAGGATGCGGGTCAGCCCGCCATTGACGACACCTTCGCCGTCGATGAGGATTCCGTGCTTGCGCATGCGATCGAGCGGCTCGGTGTGGCCTTTCACGCGGTCAAACGATTTGTCGTAGTAGATCGAGGGCGGGCCCGGCATGAATTCGAGCCCGCGACCGGCGATGGCGTCGGTCGCCGCATAGATGTCGTCGGTGCCGACGGCGATGTGCTGAATGCCTTCGCCCTTGTACTGGCGCAGATATTCCTCGATCTGGCTCTTGTCGTCGGCGCTTTCGTTGATCGGGATCCGAATCTTGCCGCAGGGGGACGTCAGAGCGCGCGAGGTCAGGCCAGTCAGCTTGCCGGAAATGTCGAAGTAGCGGATCTCGCGGAAATTGAACGTCTGGCTGTAGAACTTGTACCAGGTGTCCATGTTGCCGCGCATGACGTTGTGCGTGAGGTGATCGAGATAATAGAACCCGACGCCTTTCGGGGTTGGATCGACTTCGCCGGTCCAGTCATATTCGGCTGAATAAGGGGAGCCCTTGGCGCCATAGGTCTCGACCAGGTACAGCAGGGATCCGCCGATCCCGACAACGGCGGGCACGTCGAGTGACTTGTCGCTGCCGGTGTATTCCGTTCCGCCGAGTTCGAGGACGCGCTTTAGGGCGTGTTTGGCATCGACGACGCGCCAGGCCATCGCCGGCGCGCAAGGTCCATGTTCGGCGACAAAGCGGGCGGCATGGGAGTTCGGCTCGCGGTTCAGGACGTAATTGATCTTTCCCTGGCGCCAAACGGAGATGTCCTTGGTCTTGTGCCGGGCAACCTCGGTGTAGCCCATTTGCTCGAAGAGCTTTGCGAGCTTCTGCGGCTCCGGATGGGCGAACTCGACAAACTCGAATCCGTCGGTGCCGGCCGGATTGGCCGTCGAAATCGTGGCGGGTGGGGCATCGTGAGGGAAGGGGCCCATATCGCGCTCCTGGAATGGTATTTGATTTAGATCAAAATACCGCGGCTCCGTTGCACGATCTTCGCATAATCTGCTCGACAAAATCAGATTATGCGTGAAACATGCGCACGTCCCCATTATCGTGCAAGGATCGCGCATGGACCAATTTGACGTGAAATTGCTGCAAGCGCTCCAGTCAGATGGACGGTTGTCGAATTTTGAACTGGCCGATGTTGTCGGCTTGTCGGCATCTCAATGTTCGCGCCGTCGCGCGGCGCTCGAAAATGCCGGCACGATCGCAAGCTACCATGCTCATCTCGATCGCGAATCGCTCGGGCTGGGCATCGTCGTCTTCGTACAGGTGACGCTCGCAACGCACTCGCCGGACAATTCGAGACGCTTCCTCAAGCTCATCGAGAGCCTGGCAGAAGTGCAGGAGGCCTACGCACTCACGGGCGAAGCTGACTACCTCGTCAAGGTGGCGATCACCGACCTCAAGGCGCTCTCGATGCTTCTCAACGGCGTATTTCTGCCGCACGACAGTGTCGCGCACGTGCGCTCGTCCATCGTCCTCGATTGCCTGAAGCAAACCTCGCAGTTGCCGCTTGGGCATCTGATGCCCTCCGAGACACGTGCTGCCGGGAGTTCTCCGTCCCGAGGCGAAGGCAAGCCGCGGTCAAGGCGACCCAAAAAGGCTTGAGTTGGCGACCAAAAACATGGCCATCCCTCGACCGGATGCTGCGAACTTCCCGCTGGATGTGCACAGTCGGCGGCAGAGCCGACAGCATGGATTCGTTCACAGATGATGTTCGGCGATGATTTGGCCGCTGCCCGAGGACGGAAAATAAGGACACAGCACTTCGGTTTCGCCTTTATATGCATCCCAACCGAGCAAGCCGAACATCATGTGGGTGTCGGCCATCAAGGCTTCGCCGTTGCACTTGGTCGAATATTCGGGAAGCATGCGGACGAATTCCGCATAGCGGCGCTCCTTCCATAAATCGAGGACGCGCAAGTCGACCTGACGGTTGAATTCGCTGCCGACCTGTTCCCATTGGCCGTCGCCGACCTGATCGTTGGCAATTAGCTTGTGCGACATGGAGCCGGAGGCGAGGACCGCGACCTTGCGGCTCGACGCGGCGATCGCCGTGGCGCAGGCCGCTCCAAACGTGCGGTTCTCCTCGATGCTGGCGAAGATCGGGGCTGCGACCGACAGGACGCGCGCCCAGCCGCCTTCGTTCATGTAGTGCATCGGCACGATGGTGCCGTACTCGAGCGGCAGCGTCTCCACCTTGTGCGCCAGGACCTGCAGGCCGCTCCTCGAGGCTTCGACCGCAATGGCATCGCCGAGCTCTGGATCACCAGGATAATCGTAGTTCATGTTCTGAATCATGTGCGGCGCCTCGTGGCTCGTATACACGCCGCGATGACGCGCGTTCGCGTTCATGTGGCAGCCGAAATTCGAGATCCAGTGCGTGTCGAACACGAGGATTGTGTCGGCTCCTCTGCTGTGAGCGCGCTTGCCGATCTCACGCAGGGCCTGAATTGCCGCTGCTCGCTTGCCCTTTAGGGGTCCCTCACGTTCCGAAATCAGAATCGAGGGGACGTGTGCAATCTTGGCTGCAAGCACGATTTCACCCATGGGGCACCTCCCTTTGCTATAATGTTTAACATGTTAATTATATCGATCGTCGCGATCTTTGATTCAGATCAAAAATGAGAGCTGCATGATGATCGAGGTGAGATTTGATCGCGGCGACCGCCAGGTAGGTCTTGGCCTGAGCCTTTCAAACAAGACAAAAGGCGCCGGAATGAATCGGCGCCTCGTCTAAAGATTCATACTGGCTTTGTGAAGTTCGAGACGCGATGCGCCGTCAATCCTCAGCGCTGCCCATCGTGCACCGAGATATCCGATGCGGCGAGCCCGCCGATCCGCGCATGCGGCCTGCCACCGGTCGCCATCACCAGGCCGAAGGCGATCTCGTCACGTCTCGGTGCATCCCAGAGCGTCATCTCAGCCGTCCCGAAATGACTGCGCACATAACACGCATGGATGTGCCCAAGCGGGACCATCAGGCGCGTGCCGGGACCGCCGATGGTCTTTGCCGCCGGAACGATCGCCTTGGGTTGCCCGAGCACTTCGCGCATGCCCTGGCCGCCGGCTTCGTGCCAGACGGCGCCATGCTCGAGCTCTCCGTCCTCGCCGACGATGATGCCTTTGCCATAGGCTTCGATGTGCGGCGCGCCGCCAAGTTGCGCGATCAGCGCGCTCGCGAGCTCGCGTCCGAGCTCACGCAACGATGCTTGAAACGGCATCAGGTTCGGCTCGTAGCGGCCCGCGAAAGGATTGGCGACGACGGCAACGGCCGTCCCGACCAGGAGCGGCTTTTCCAGCCGGGGGCCGCGCTCGTGCCAGACCGTCTCGACACTGAGCGCGGTCTTGCGAATGTCATAGGACGACATGCGAACCTATGCCTCGTCCACGACCGGATTACTGAGCACGCCGATGTTCTCGATCTCGACCTCGACCACGTCGCCGGGCTTGAGGAAGATCGGCGGCTTGCGGGTGAAGCCGACGCCGGCCGGCGTGCCGGTGGCGATCACGTCGCCGGGGACGAGGTCGAAAATGGTCGAGCAATATTCGATCAGCCGCGGGATCGAGAAGATCAGCATCGAGGTGTCCGAGGATTGCACTGTCGCGCCGTTGACCCGCGTCTCGAGCTTCAGCTTGGTGGGATCGCCGATCTCGTCCGGCGTGACCAGCCACGGTCCGAACGGACCCGTGCCGACGAAGTTCTTGCCCGAGGCGATCTGCTGCGCATGACGCTGCCAGTCGCGCACGCTGACATCGTTGTAGATCGAGTAGCCGGCGACGTGATTCCAGGCGTCGGCCTGGCTGATGTGTCGGCCGGCCTTGCCGATGACGACGGCGAGCTCGCCCTCCCAGTCGAAATTGTCGGAGACCCTCGGACGGATCACCGGTGCATTATGGCCGACCTGGGAGCGCCAGACCCGCAGGAAGATCGGCGGGAATTCCGTGATCTCGCGCTTCATGCCGAAGGCGACCGCTTCATTGTGGTGGTCGAGATAGTTGCGCACGGCGCAGACGATCTTCTCCGGGCGCGGAATGACGGGCAGATATTTGATGGCGCTCAGCGCCATCGTCGGCTTGTGCTGGGCGACGATGGCATCGCGTCGCGCGTAGTCGCCGCTGCCGATGAAGTCCGCCAGCGTCGGATACTGAGGCAGGGCGCGGCCCAGATCCACGACCCCGTTTTCGACAACGGCGCCCCAGCTTTCCCGATTTCCATCCAAGAACGACAGCAGCTTCATGATTACGACCCACGAGTTGGCATTTTTCGATGATCTCTAGTATTTTCGAAAATCATGCGAGACGCAAGCCCACCGCGCCTGAAAAAGCCGCGCCATCTATTCGGCGTCGAGCAGGTGCCCGGCGTATTTCGCGACATTGTCCGCGGTGGTGCGGATATGGGTCTCGATCAGTTGCACGGCGAGATCGGCATTGCGCGATATGGCCGCCTGCATGATCGCCTGGTGCTCGCCGGCCTTGTCGCGCGGGCGCGGCCGGAAATTGGCCGACAGATGCCGGTAACGCTCGGCGCGATCGAACAGCTCGGCGCGGATCGCCAGCAGGGTCGCAGAGCCGCAGGCGGAGACCAGCGCCTGATGGAATTGCCGGTGCGCAATCTTCCATTCGGGATCACGCAAGGGATGTTCGGGATCACGCTGTTCAATGCGCTTCAGCCGGTGCAGCGTCGAGATGACGGCAATTTCCCAGTCTTCGTCGCCTCGTTCGATCGCGCGGCGGATCAACTCCACTTCGATCAGAACCCGGGCATCGGTGACTTCGACAAGATCCTGGCGGCTGACCGGTGCCACGCGAAATCCGCGCTGCTCCTGCGCGTCGACCAGTCCCTCTGCGGCGAGGGCGGTCAGCGCCTCGCGCAACGTGGTGAAGCTCGCGCCGAAGCGCTCGCGCAACACGTCGAAGCGCAGCGGCTCGCCGGGGGCCAGAGCGCAGGTCACGATCTCCTCGCGCAGCCGGTGGGTGATGTCGGCGGCGATCGTCTTGCCGAATTCCTTGCGGGGGCGAATGGCGCTGTCAGGCATGGTCCTGCCCATGAATCGATGGCCCAACATGCCGCGCCAAGGACCATCTTGCAATAATTTTCGTAACCGCTAGTATTTTCGAAAATCAGGTGGGGAATGAACTCATGAGAGCGGTTCTGGTACGACAGCCGGGCGGGCCGGATGCACTCGAACTGGTCGAGGCGCCGGTGCCAGCGCCCGGTGCCGGACAGGTTCAGATCCGTGCCGAGGCGTTCGGGGTTGGGCAACCCGACGTGCTGATCCGCCGCGGCGTCTACAAATGGATGCCGCCGCTGCCGGCCAATCCCGGCAATGATGTTGCCGGCCGTATTGCCGCGCTCGGGTCGGGCGTTGAAGGCTTGCAAGTCGGCCAGAAGGTCCTGCTGAGCGCGCGTGATCTGTCGCAGCGCGGCGGCTGTTACGCCGAATACGTCGTCGCGCCCGCTGACGCAGTTCATGCACTTCCCGACAATGTCGATCTGGAGGCAGCGGTGTGTCTGTCGAACTACCAAGTGGCTTACGCACTCCTGCACGAGTGCCGCCATCCGCGCGCGCCCGCGAGCGTGCTGGTGATCGGCGCGGCCGGCGGTGTCGGCACCGCGCTGGTGCAGCTGGCCAAGCTGGCGCAGATGACCGTGATCGGCACGGTCTCGACCGAGGAGAAGGCCGCGTTTGCGCGCCGCAACGGCGCCGACCACGTCATTTTCTATCGCCGCGAGGATGTCGTGGCGCGGACCCGCGAGCTGACCAAGGGTGAGGGCGTAGGCCTCGTGCTCGACCACGTCTGCGGACCCGAGTTCACCTCCTATCTCGGCGCGCTCGGCAAATGGGGCACGCTGCTGTCATACAACGCCTTCGCCGGGTTGCCGGAAGAGAATCTGATGGCGGCGATGCGCAATCATCTCGACATCTGCCCGGCCGTGCGTTGCTTCTCCTTCCACATCTATGACCACGATCGCGAGGGCCGTCGTGCCCTGTTGCGCAATGTGATCGAGGCCCTGAGCCGCAACGCGATCAAGCCGGCCATCTCGGCGACACTGAAGCTCGACCAGGTCAGGCAAGCTCACACACTGCTCGAGCAGGGCTCCGCGCTCGGCAAGATCATCATGACGCCATGAGAGAGTGAACCAACACAATGACGACCCAAGCGCCCATTGCCCGATTCACACGGCTGAGACACGCCACTTTCGCCTCGCCGGATTGCGAGCGACTGCTCGACTATTACCGCGGAGTGATTGGCCTCGGCCTGGTCGGTCGCGATGGACATCGCATTTTTCTCGCCAGCGATTCCGAGCAGCTTTCGCTCGTGATCGAGCCCGGCGAGGCGGCGTTGAAGAGCATCGCTTTCGAGATTTCTCCGAATGTCGAGATCGAGGCGCTGAGCGCCGCCCTGAAACGCGCGGATTTGCGTCCTGAACTGCGGAGTGATGCTCTGCCCGGCGTCTCCAGGCTGCTGTCGTTCATCGATCCCGAAGGAACGCAATTCGAGCTGATCCAGGGCTGGACGCCGACGCCGACGCCGGCGCAGGAGCGGATCGGTGCGCTCGCTGTCACCAAGCTCGGCCATGTCGCGCTTCGTACGCCCGATCCGCTTGCGGCCTCGGAGTTCTATGCGAACGTCATGGGTTTGCGGGTCTCCGACTGGGTCGAGGACCGCTTCGTCTTCATGCGCAGCGGCTATGAACATCACACGCTGAACTTCGCCCGTGCTCCCGTGCGCAGCCTGCATCATCTTGCATTCGAATTGCGCGGCCCTTCCCACATGCAGCAGGCCTGCGATCATCTCGCCCGCCACAAGCTCCCCATCCTTTGGGGACCGGTCCGTCACGGTCCCGGCCACAACACAGCCGTCTATCACCGCAATCCCGATGGTCATCTGGTCGAGCTGTTCCACGATCTCGACCGCATGATCGATGAGGAGCTCGGCTATTTCGATCCGCGTCCGTGGCATCGCGACCGCCCGCAGCGACCGAAAGTCTGGGTCGGGCTGCCGCGCGACGTCTGGGGTCTGCCGCCATCACCGGAATGCGTCGAGTTCGCCCGCTAGAGCATAAACAACAGTCAAAGGGAGGATGCATCCATGCGATGGATGAAGCGACTTGCTGCGACCGGATTTCTGCTTGGCAGCTTTGTGGCAGCCGGCCCGGCCCAGTCGGCGGACAACTATCCGTCGCGCCCGATACGCTTGATTCACGGCTTTGCCGCCGGCGGTGCGGCCGATACGCTGTCGCGCATCATCGCCGACGGGCTGTCCAAGAAGCTCGGGCAACCGATCGTCGTCGAGGCCAAGCCCGGCGCCGGCGGCAACATTGCGGCGGACGCGATCGCCAAGGCTGAGCCCGACGGCTACACGATCGGACTCGTCACGGGCGCCCACGCCATATCGGCCGCGACCTACAAGAGTCTGAGCTACCAGCCGGCCGAGAGTTTCGACATGATCTCGACGCTGGTCTACTACGCGCTGGTCATTGCGGTGCGTAACGACTACCCGGCCAAATCGCTCGGCGAATTGATCGCGGCGGCAAAGCAGAAGCCCGGCGCGCTCAGCTTCGGCTCGGTCGGTTTCGGCAGCACGCATCATCTTGCGGGAGAGCTGCTCGACGCGATGGCCAGCATCGACATGGTACATGTACCCTATCGCGGGGATTCCCAATCCGTCACCGCGCTTCTCGGCGGAGAAGTGCCCGTGATCGTCGGCACGCCCGTCCTGCTTGCACCGCAAATCCAGAGTGGGGCCATTCGGGGCTTGGCAGTCACTTCGCCGACGCGGACCGCGCTGTTGCCGGATGTTCCAACGGTCGAAGAAGCCGGCGTCAAGGGATATGACGTGCGGACCTGGGCGGGCCTTCTCGCTCCCAAGGGAACCCCGCCTGCCGTCGTCGCCGCGCTCAACTCAGCGACACTCGACATCCTCAAGAATCCCGAGATCAAGCAGCGGCTGGAAACGGCCGTCGGAGGCGAAGTCCGTGGCAGCTCTCCCGACGAGATGAAGAAGCTGATCCAGTCTGAAATCGCGAAGTGGTCGGGCGTGGTTGAGCGGGCGAAGATCCCCAAGATCTGATCCGGGCCTCCGTCCCGGGGAAGATGCCGGAATCCTTCAGGCGCGCAATCTGGGAGGCCTTTTCGCCGTCGCGGAGGCCACAGACATTCTGCTCGAGTGATAGAAGTCAGGTCAGACGGATACGGAAGGGGACTGACTTGGTGGGCATGGCGAGGCCGCGATGGCATCCGCCTTGAGCCGCGCCAATTCGCCTGCGAGGCGAGGACCCTGGTGGGATTGCCGCTCCGCGAACCGGCCATCGATGAGGCGCTTCTGGCCGCCGGCCCACCCGAACTCGCGCAGTCCTCGGCGAAACGCCTCCAGGGTGCGCCAGCCAACGGTGCCCCAGGCGTCCTGCGGGGCGCGCGCACCCATCGGCAGTGCATTGGTCTGCTGCGGCCTGGATTTGATCTTGATCAAGTTCAGCAGCGTCGCCGCCACGATCATCGTTAGGACGCCACCAACGCTGAGCGTGATCTGCATCGCAAGCCCCTCAGATATGTCGAGCAGCGCCAGGAGGCTGACGAGCGTAAGCAGAACGCCGAGGCAGAAGATTGGCAACGAGTGCTTGCCACAGAGGATGGCGCCGCGCATCACCGCAGTCGTCAATGCTTGTCGATTGGGCGGCACGAACCATACCGCTACAACTGCAAGAGCCAGGAAATGCAATAGACGCAACGGATCGAGATTCGATTTGTCCATCGGGTAAGCCAACTTCGTCAGCCCCTGCGGGATCAATACTTCCAGCGGCTTGATTCTCCAGCTCAATGCGATGACGAGGCTGAAGACCAGATAGAGAACGGCAGGCGTAAGCGCCATGCGTGACGT
Organism: Bradyrhizobium sp. DN3; assembly: GCF_041357655.1. NCBI lineage: Bacteria > Pseudomonadati > Pseudomonadota > Alphaproteobacteria > Hyphomicrobiales > Nitrobacteraceae > Bradyrhizobium > Bradyrhizobium sp. DN3. The sequence continues at coordinate 88,936 of NZ_JAULLN010000006.1, forward strand.
TAACCAGGGGCGCACTCTTTCGCCCTCGATTATCATCCACGCGCCAAGCACCACTAGCAGCTGCCAGGCCAGTGGATTGAAAGCCCAGTGGCCGTTCGGCCACGCCGGCAAGGACCAGCCGAACATATGCACCAGCGTATAAAGCGCCAGCGAGGCGCCAAGCGTCACGTTCGGCAGTCGGAGCAGCAACCACAGCAACGGCGCGAACAAGAGGTGGAGAAGCACGAAGATCGGCAACACGTCGGTATTGACCGGGCGGTACTGCAGAATCGCCGCATGCGCGAGCGTCGCGCCCGGCTGGTCCAGCAGAATGCGCGTATTGCTCTCGTCAGCAAGGCGTTCCACGCCAGCGATGTGGACCAGGAGGGCGCAGGCGAGCGTGAGCAGCAGAAATGCGACATAAATGTCCCGGCTTCGCCGCAGCGTCCGGCGGATCACGCTGGTCCATCCCTCGCACCTCCATACCTTTCCGTAGGCCAGTGCGCAGGTGACGCCCGAGACGAACATGAACACTTCCGCGGCATCGCTGAAGCCGTAGTTTCGCAGCGTCAGCCAACTTCCAATGTTATTGGGGACATGATCAAGAAAGATGCACCAGAGCGCGATGCCGCGGCAGGCGTCAATGCGCAGGTCGCGGCCGTTGGCTTTCAGCTCCGGCGCCGCATCCGCGGATGGCTTCAGGGTGGCGGTTCGATCATGCATTGGCTTGCCTCGTCCAGCGTGCGCGCACGCTTAAAGAGGAACGATCGAGACGGATCGAATTTGAAAAAAAGCGCGGCCCTGCGGGTCGTGACAGCGCCGCAGTTCAGGGTTGCTTCACATCGACCTGGCCACGACAGCAATTGCGACAATGATCATATGGCCGCGCCGAGTAAAACGCTGGTGGAGAGGCGGACTGTCGACATCATCGTTCAAGTGGCGCAGTGTGTAAATCGGCCGCAGGTCGGTACAGAGAGGTGCCTAGGTCCTATGACCAAGGTATCGTCCGGGCCGCGGTATCTATTTGATACCCTCAGCCACGTGATGAGCAATTCATCGCTCGCGTGGACGGAGAGGCCAGCGGGTACCGCGCTTCACGTCGTCCGCGCTCATTACGATTGTGTGCCGATTGCAACCATTGCACACAGCAGCGCTCGGCTCCTACTCTGAGTGCCTGACGGCGGAACCAATGGACCAGAGATAGAAGGTGGACGGTTTCGAAGGTGGGTGTATGATTTTTCATTGATCTCCGGGCGCTCAGAGAACGGAGAGCATTTTTATGAAGGTTCTTGTCGTTGACGATCACACATTGATCCGCGAGGCGTTGCACGGCGTCCTGAAGCAATTGAAGCGAGAGGCCGTGATATTCGAAGCTTCGAGCAGTCGAGAGGCCATGCACATCGTCGAGGAGAATCCCGATATCAGCCTCATTTTGCTCGATATCAATTTGCCTGACCGCGACGGCTTCTCTGTCCTTTGCGAACTGCGCCATCGCTATGCGACGATTGCTATCATCATTCTCTCGTCCACCGATGATCAGGACACGGTCAGGCGCGCTTTCAAACTTGGCGCGCTGGGTTTCATCCCGAAAACCACGGAACGTGACGTGATGCTCAACGCTATTGAGTTGGTGTTCTCTGGCGGAGTTTACATTCCCTCGGAGATTCTGGAGGAAACTGCGGGTCCGCGGCTTGCAGATAAACCATTGGCTCGCGACTCGCTCAAGGGGCGCGGATTGACCGATCGTCAGATCGACGTACTTGCGCTGCTGATGAAGGGAAAAAGCAACAAGGTCATTGCCAGGACGCTCAATATGGCAGTGCCGACAGTGAAGAATCACATCACGGTCGTTCTCAAGGCGCTCGGCGTAGCGACGCGCACTGAGGCCGTCATAAAGGTCGGAAAAATGGGCTGGGAATGGCCGCCGAAATCTGAATCATGAAACTGCCCCGGTGCCTCTTCCACCATCATGATCCCTAAGGAGCTCATGCATGACAGCGCGGAGCCGCATCGGGTCGACGGGCTTGTGCAGCAAAATGTAACCTCTGTCCCTAGCGTCCCGCAGAGGTTCAGCTCCGGTATCGCCGCTGATGAGAATGGCGGGAATTGACGAGCCAAACGCCGCATTGATTTGTTCAATTGCCCGGATTCCGGTCTTCCCGCTTGCGAGATGATAGTCCGAGATGATGAGATCGGGGCGCTGTTCGCGCTCGGCAAGTCGGACTAGTGCAGCTTCGTCGGATCCGGCGGCAAGAACCGAGTATCCCCATTTGCTGAGCAATCCGCCCGTTCCCTCCTGCACGATCGGAGTATCGGCAATAACGAGAATTGCCTTGCCGTCGACCGCGAAGGCGCCGGGGTATGGTAAGTCGGCGGGCGCCGTGGACCTGACGCATTGATCGACTTTCGGAACCAGGATCGCAAATCGCGAACCTCGGCCCACAGTCGAAGCCAGGTCGATTTGATGGTCGAGAAGCAGGCGAAGCTTGTCGACGATGGCGAGGCCGAGGCCCAGTCCGCCGGACCGGTTCTGTTCTGAGCTGGAAACTTGAAAAAACTCGCCAAAGATATTCTGTTTTTGATCGTCGGGAATGCCAGGACCGGTATCGCATACTTCGATACGCAACATTTCACCGCGACGACGACATCCGATCAGGATACCGCCCTGCAATGTATAGCGCACCGCATTTGATACAAGATTCAGCATGATGCGTTCGAGCAGCATCGCGTCGCTTCGCACCCAGGCATCACTTGGCCTGACGCGTAGCCGCAGACCCTTTTTTTGCGTCGCCTGGTCAAACGCCGTCTCGATTCTTTGCAACAGGCGCCCGATCGGGAACTCGGTGATTTTGGGCGTAAGCATCCCGGCATCCAGCCTGGACATGTCCAGGAGCGAATTGAACATTTCATCCATTTCCTTGCGGGTTGCGTCGATCCGTTCGATCGTCTTTGTCCTTTCCTCCGGGTTGAGCGGCGTGCGCAGCTGGGCGACGAACAACCCCAACGCATGTAAGGGCTGCCGCAAATCATGGCTTGCCATGGCGAGAAAGCGCGATTTCGCTGCGTTGGCGAGCTCCAGTTCCTGCGTGCGCGCTGCGACCTTCTGCTCGAGTTCGACGTGCGCGCGGCGCAGGCTTCCTTCCGCGCTCTTGCGGACCTCGACATCCGCACTCAGCAGCAAGCTTGGAACGGTAATGCTGATCAAGAACATCAACACGAGCAGGAATGACGCATTGGGATCTGGTGTCGCGAAGGGGCCGCCGCCCGTGTGCGTTCCCCAAATCGTGATGCCCGCAAGCACGAGGGCAACCGTTGCGGTATCGCGTGGACCGCGACGCAGCGCCGCCCATAACATGGGCAGGATCGCCAGAAAGCCGAGTGGATCTCGGCCGGGCGTCTGTTCGATCAGGGGGCTGAAGGCAATGAGGCCAACAGCCGCCGCTGTTGCGAGGACCGCTGCCGTCTCCACAAAATCGTGCCGGTTGAAGGCATGATGGTGTTTTGATGCCCACAGCACGATCACGGGGGCAATGACCAGTGCGCCGGTGACGTCGCCCAGCCACCAGGTGATCCACGCGTCGGCGAAATTCTCCGGCTCGATGTACCCGAAGAGTGCCAGGCTGGTCAGTCCGATGCTGGCGCTGATCGGTGTCGCGATCACGACGCAGATCAGGGTGAACTTTGCGACGGAATTTGGCGTTGAGAACGTTTCACACCCGCCTGACCACTGATTAATGAGATACGCGCCGGCAATCGCCTCGAGAGAGTTGCCGGTTGCAATCGCAGTTGCAGTGGCAACGGAGCCTGCCGTCGTCGCATTAGCGATCAGCGCCGCCGCAAAAATTGCGGGCCAAGTTCGATATCCCCGCAACAGCACCGCCGCCAGCGCGACGCCTGTCGGCGGCCAAATTGGCGTTGCGCTGGGATGAATGGAGGCGAGGGCAAGGCCACCCTTTGCCGAGGCGAAATAGATCACTCCAATCACGACCAGACCGCCGACGTAGCTGACGCTGCGGTATGAATCCATGTCGGAAACTAATGATCGTCGATCGGACATCGTCCGCGCCTGGACTAGGCAATTGGGTCGTTCACTATGACTGACTTTTAAAGAGGCGACGCGTGCGCTGGAGGAACATCTGGCCGACTTGCGGTCCATCCCTCGCCTCAGCACCAGTGGAGACGAACAGGCCGCCGTTGCGCCCGGAGGAATTCGCGCCGTCTCGCGTTCACCCGATTTTTCGGGGGAAGCCATGGTACGACGAAGATAGGCTCTCCGAAAGGCTGGATTTGAACTCGGACAAAGTCGCTGTGTGCGACGAAGGCCCTATCTCTCGTTGGAGCCTCGGGACTGAACCACCTGCACGATAAATGCTGTGGCGGACGAGGAAGCGCAAGCTTGACTCAAGAACAGAAGCATCTCCATGACCGATGAGATGCTGAGTCCGTTTGCGTCGGCGCTGGCGCTTGCGATGCGCGGCGCAATTCTCCCTTGATAGAACGATCGCCAACTCGAGCTCGCCTTGAAGTGAGGAGTCGACTTCGCTCAAGTTTGCGATGAGGGGGCCGCCGCGACAGGAGTGGCGACATCGCTGCGGCGGACTTCGGACCCAAGCACTCACTCGCTTTCCGCCGCCACCGTGTCGCCGACCCGAATTGCCTTCACCCGGCGAAGTGAAATGATTGAAGGAGGCAAATAGCCTCTTGGATAGACCTCGATCTGCTGCAAACGCGGCCGCCGCTTGCTCGCTACGAAGGCATCCATATCGTGTTGCTGCGATAGAAGGAATTTCAGAAAACTTATCTCTCTGACGCGGCAGGTTTGATAAAGGCTCAGCAATACCAAGTACTCGGCAAGGCCGGCTTCTTTGACACTTCGTCGGACATCCTCCCTGTAATCGCTGACGCGCTTGATGGCATTCTCGGCCAAATTGTTGTTCCACGACACGCCATCGTGCTGCAGGAACGCGAAGAGGCGCTGGCGATTTCGGAGTAGTCGTTCTCGTAAGGCTTTGGAGGCCTCGGATTCGTAAAACCGCTCAGCCAGTGCATCGAAAAATGCTTCGGCCGCCTTGGCATGGATTTGCAGATAGCGCTGCCTGAGACCATGCTCGTCAATGGTCGTCACGATTGACCGCAAGAGACCGCCGAATGGCGTTGTAATGGATTGAAGCTCCTGGTCGAACGGATTGTCGAGAATCGCCCGGTTCATGTCGCGCATCAGGTGGATGAGGCAACGCTGCTGCAAACAGGGAAGTCCGTCATAAGCGGAATAGAAGTCGGAGACCAGCACGCCTCTAAAGTCCTTGAGCATTTGCCGTAGGAAATCCCCCTCACGCGAGCGTCGGAAGATGTAGATCGTCGCGTATGGGCTCGCGAACACCCAGACATACCCGTTACCGTCCTTCAACTTGATCTCGGTCTCGTCAACGTAGAGCACCGGCCCGGCAATGAGCTGCGCGAGGAGCATTTTGCAGGTCTTGCGGTACTTGTGGACAAGCAGATGCCGGAAATCGGTGAATTCCCAAAAATTCACACGGACTCCGAAGGTCTCATAGAAGAGCGCGGCCAGCGACCTGACCCCAAGCCTATGGGTGATGTGCTGGTACGCAAACCAGCTCATTAGGCCATGAAAGTACCGCGTTAGTCGATCATAGCGCTCGGGCGTGAAGCATTTTTGGCAAGACTCGCAACGATAGGCAACGGTCCTGAACTCTACGATCTTTCGTCGGATCGCTCCCGGCGTGATGACGAGATCAATGGCGCGCTTGCGCCTCCTTTGTAGGTCTTTCGGCCGCTGCTTTGGGTCGAGTGGCACGATCCGCTTGCTGCCGCAAACGGGACAGCGGGTTGCCGTGATCTCCATCCGGTGCGTAACCCGCAAGTCCCGATTTTGCCAGCGTCGGCTCCCCTTATTGTTGCCTCGCTTGCGCCGAGCCGGTTTAGTTCGCACGAACACGTGACGTTGCTGGTAGTCGAAATAGGCCCGCTTATTGACGAATTCGAAGTCGGCATGCGCGAATTTGGACCAAGTGGCTGTGCGCGCCAGCTTGTCGAGCTGCGCCACCGATGCCACGCGCAGTCCGTCCTGCGGTAGGCTGTTGGCACTGCAGCTCGGTGCTTCGGCCAAGAACGCGCAGACTCTACGCAGCGCTTCGCAGTCTTCCAGATTGTATTGGATCAGCTTGGCCTTCCATGAAGCGTCGCCGGTCTTTTCCCAGTTCTTGCGCCAAACGACGCTCTCGATGCCGGAGGCGTCTGGCTCAGTCCAGCGGCAGCCGAGGCAGCCTGCCGTTTCCTTGAGGCCGTTCGAGTAGGCTGGAAAGTAGAAATGCGGGTAGATGATTGTGAGTACATTCGTCAGCACAGCCAAAATAGCGTCAATGGGCTTCTTACGCCGGGCTTGACGTCGCATGCGCGCGATAACGGTTCGCTCGTAGTTGCCGTAGGAGTAGAGGCGAGGCGCGCTATGCTGCGCGACGATGTCGAGAAATCGAGCGAATATCTCGGCTTCCCCCTTCCGATCATCAGCCCAAAACGAGTGGTGCTCGACGCGCTCGCCTTCGCAAACGACAAGTCCGATCAGGTAAATGGAACCATCTTCGGGATCACCCTCCATGTCCACATAGATACGCACTGTCGCCATTGGAATTGTGGGTGAGCCCAACACATAGAGTGTCTTATCGCGAATGGCTAACGCGTGCAGCGCGTGGTCTCGCCGGGTGAGTGGGATATCGGTGCGTTTGCCGCGTCGCCGAGGCCGAAATGTATGGGCGAGCTGAGTTAGTGTGAGGATACCCTTGCGAGCGTAACGTTTGATCGTCTTTTCACCGATGCCACGCAGAAGGCTAAGATTGTCTTCCCGGATGGCTTGGTCACGGCAACGATCGCGGAACGCGCAGATTCGGCAATGGTCGTTCAATAGTAGCTTTGGCGGGATATCAGCGCGCTGTAGGCGCTCGGCATCCCGGAGGAGAGTTTCCGCCGCCGTCAGTGTTGATCCGAACCGAATGTTCGTCCTCGCGCCGTTGCGCCCGAGATATACGGTTCCGCCGCTAGGAAGAGCGCCCTGTAATCGGCCTAAGAGAACCGCGCGTGTGGCGAGTTGCTGGCGATCGAGAGCGCGAACCCGGGGCGCCGCACAAAACAGCACCGGTTCATATCGGAAGTTCCCAAGTACCGAGGGACCGTCGATCCGGCGTAGGGCATCGAAGTGGACAGCATAGCGATCGTTTTCCAGGCAAGAACCAAGGACAAGCGCTGCTCCTTGGCGAAGATTGGCTACCGACAAATTCAGGTCAGTAGTCAGCTCGGCTTTGAGGTAATCGCGTCGAATCTTTTCGATCGCCTTGGACTGCAGGTTGGCTCGCTGCTCGATCAGAAGCCTCTCGTACCCCGACTGGGTCCCTTGCTCGCCACGCAGTTGAAAATACGCCTTCAAGCGGCAGTGCTGTAGCGCATCGATAACATCGTCAGCGATCTTGGAGGACATCGCGTGCCTCCCATTGTCACCAAAAAGCGGTACGCTCATTGCACACGACTATTGCTTAATTCGGGCAGTCAACCGCTGAAGGAGGCTGGATTGTATGAGGCTGTCGATGAGACCAGCACAGAGTGCAGTCGGACCTTTTGGTTCGATAAAACCGTCGAATCTACGATCGAGTGGAGGACACCATAGTCAGATCAGGCGTGAACCAGTAGACTGCTAGCGTACCGATGAACATCGAAGGAGGCGTTTCTGGTGCGGTGACCCACGGCCAGCGAAAATGAAAACCTAATATGTGATTGATTTGCTGGTGGGCCCGGCAGGACTCGAACCTGCAACCAGACCGTTATGAGCGGCCGGCTCTAACCATTGAGCTACAGGCCCCGCCGCGAGGCGGCCGCTTCGCGCGGCCGGCAACGGTGCGCGGTTCGTTTACAAGATTACGGTGACAGTGCAGTCCACCACTGTCACCGTAATAGCTTCCGCGCCGTCAAATCGCGCTCCTCTCGCCATGCCGCAGGCGGCGTTTCCAAATCCTCAAATCCGGGGCGCCCATCACGGCGCGTCGAGCTGCTGCGGGGCAATACGTGTAGTGACGTAAAACCCCGTGCGGGCGCTTGATCATCTAGCTCTTCGTCGGGTGACAGATGATCTGTTGGATGCTGTTGAACGGCGCCATGAGAGGCCTAGCTTTTGCGTGGTCCGTATGATCGCTCCCAGCGATGAAATCCCTCCCCACGATGTAGGGCGGGTACATGGTGCATGCATTCTGCACGCCGAACACAATCGTCAAGGATTCGCAGTCCTCTACTAGCTTCGAGAGATGGCCTTCCAGCGTATGCGGGTCGATCTCCGACATCAGGCTGTCCCCTTACTTGGACTCAATGTGCAGCACCTTAATGAGGCCGCCGACAAATGCAGAAAAATCCGAGGGACCGACGCCGGAACTTCCCCCGCCCCCTCGCATTACGGTGACGCACTTAAATCGTGAGCCTCCGAATCCGTGAAATTGACGAGGGTCATTTGGGTGCATGTCACCCTATTCGACAATGCAATGCAAATGCGGCCGTTACTGTGCTGGGCAAAAAAGTGGTATATTTGACAGGGGACGACGATGCTAGCCAAGCGGGCTATGCCCGCGATGATCCGCGCCAGAAGCGGAACAGGTCAGTTATGCACAAGTCGTCGCGTACGTATCGTCCAAAGAGCCTACGAGCCGCGTGGGACTGAAGACGTTGATGGCTACGGCTTGAAATTCTTCGAGCTTGCCGTCTTCCTTGAGAAGGTCGTCGAGCGCGCTCAGCTTGGCCGCTGAGCGCGGCGCTTTCCTTTTCGTAGGCTTGGCCATCGAAACCCCTAGTTGCAAACGATCTCAGCCTGCCGCGCGTTATGGGCTGTTCCGAAGTCTTTCATGGCAGCGCCCGCCTTCGCCCTTCGGGCTCCGGCGTGGCAGCCTTCGCACACTTCGCCATAGCCGCCTGAGCTGGCTTGCCGAGCCGTAGCTCGCGAAGCGAGCGAAGGCTGGTGGGCCCGGCAGGACTCGAACCTGCAACCAGACCGTTATGAGCGGCCGGCTCTAACCATTGAGCTACAGGCCCCGCCGCGAGGCGGCCGCTTCGCGCGGCCGGCAACGGTGCGCGGTTCGTTTACAGGGCCTGAGGCGGGGGTGCAATGCCGGCTCTGGTCAACGGAAAGCCGGGGCTGCGCGGCAAGCACCTGCTCGTCGGATGATCGCTGGATTCGGAATAATCGCATTTTGCCAGTGTTTTGCCCGACGAGTCAAATGGCCATGCGGTCATCCGGCCGGTTCCTGCTCTTGCGTTTCCCTAACCCGCTGTGATTGCTCACATCTTCTACTGTGCATGGGGTTGTTTTCGCACTTTTTGTTGAGAGGGCCTGTCGGTCCCCTCAAACCTCTTGCCGGCAAGCGATGCACCCGCGGCGGGGCGCCGCCTAATCCACCGAAACTCCGGCGAACTCGACCACCTTGCGCCACTTCTCGGTTTCGTTTGCCACCAGCTTGCCGAACTCGGCCGGGGTCATCGGCTTGGGGATGCCGCCGGTCTCCGCGAGGCGGGCGACCAGCTTCGGGTCCTTCAGCGCTTCGCCGACGGCCTTGTTGAGGATCTCGATCACCTCGGGCGGCGTGCCCTTTGGTGCGGAGATGCCGTAGAAGCCGACGGACTCGAAGCCCGGCACGGTCTCGGCGATCGCGGGCACGCTCGGCCAGCGCTGCGGCGAGGTCACCCCAATCGCGCGGACATTGCCGCCTTTCGCCTGCTCCATGGCGGAGGGCAGGTTGTCGAAGATCAGCTGCACCTTGTTGGAGATGATGTCGGGGAAGGCGATGGCCGAGCCGCGATAGGGCACGTGCACCATGTCGCATTTGGTCATCACCTTGAACAGCTCGGCCGACATGTGCACCGAGGTGCCGTTGCCGGACGAGGCAAAGGAGACTTTTCCGGGGTTGGCCTTGCAGTAGTCGATGAACTCCTGAACCGTCTTCGCCGGGAACGCGTTGGAGACGACCAGCATGTTGGTGAGCTGCATGATGCTCGCGACCGGCACGGTATCGCGCAGGAAGTCGAACGGCAGCTTCTTGTAGAGCGAGGTCGAGATCGCGTTGTTGGGCGCGACAAACAGCAGCGTGTAGCCGTCCGGCGGCGAGTTGATCGCGGCGGCGGCCGCGATGTTGCCACCGGAGCCGGTGCGGTTCTCGACGATGAATTGCTGGCCGAGACGGTCCGACAGCCACTGCGCCATGATCCTTGCCACGATGTCGACCGGGCCGCCGGCGGAAAAGCCGATCAGCCAGTGCACGGGGCGGTCGGGATAGGCGGCGGAGGCGGGAAGTGTGGCGCTGAAAAGACCTAAAAGAACTGCGAGCCCAAAAACACCGTGACGCAAAATTCGCAACATGACGCCTCCCATTGTTCTATTGTCGTTGGGGGCATGCTTTCACAAAATCGGGCTGCTGCCTACATCGTCGCAAGTCGGTGTTGACGCAGGCTCGGCGGAAATGACCATGAGATTCGCGACTATTCTGCTCGCCGCGGCGCTGCTCGCCAGCTCCGCCGCTGCTCAAACCGGAGGCAATGCCATTCCGACCACGACACTCAGCCTCGGCACTGCGACGCCCGGCGGCGGCTTTCCGCTCTACGGCAACGCCTTCGCGGAGGTGATGAACGCGGCCGATCCGCAAACCAGGATCATCCCGCGCAACACCAAGGGCAGCAACGAGAACATCCCGCTTCTGGAGAAAGGCGAGCTCGATCTCGCGTTGGTCGCAGGCGAGCCGGCCTATGAAGCCTTTGCCGGCATCGGCCGTGCGCCTGTGCGGCTGAAGATCCTCACCGCGATCTATTCCAACCCCGGCATGTTCGTGGTGCGGGCGGACAGTCCCTACAAGACCATTCGCGATCTCGTCGGTCAGCCCGTCGCGTTCGCCGCCAAAGGCTCGGGCCTGCCGATCCTGGCGCGCTACGTGCTCGACGGACTCGGCCTCAAGCAGGACGAGGACTTCAAGGCGGTCTATCTCGACCGTGCCGGCGACGGCCCCGCGATGGTCGAAGACGGCCGCGTCGCCGCGCTGTGGGGCGCCGGCATCGGCTGGCCCGGCTTTGCCGCGGTCGCATCGAGCGCGTCAGGCGCACGCTTCATCGCGCCCAGCGCAGAAGAGATCACACGCATCCGCGCCAAGCATGCGTTCCTGAAGCCGCTCTCCGTGCCGGCCAATAGCTATCCGAAGCAGACGGAGCCGATCGCCTCGCTCGGCTCGTGGAGTATTGTCCTGACGCGCAACGACCTGCCGGATGACGTGGCCTATCGGCTGGCAAAGACGCTGCATGGCGCAGAAGTGACGTTCTGCAAGAAGCTCGCGCAGGCCTGCGAGACCACGGCCGCGAACACGGTCGCGGCAGCGCCAAAGGTGGAGCTGATCCATCCGGGCGTGATGAAGTATTTTCGCGAGATCGGCGTGGTGAAATAGCGAGACTCTCCGCGCATCCAATGAGAGCTGGTTCTAGCGGAGAGAAACCCCTCACCCGGCCGCGCTTCGCGCAGCCACCCTCTCCCACAAGGGGAGAGGGTGCACCGTCAGCACGGCTCCACCGTCACTTCTTCACCAGCGCGCACGCCGGGTCGGGCGGCCCGAACGCCTTGTCGCCGGAGATCGTCGTGAGGATCTTGTAATAGTCCCACGGATATTTGCTCTCCTCCGGCGTCTTCACCTGAACCAGCCAGAGGTCGTGCACCATCAGATTGTCCTCGCGCAGTCTGCCGTTGCGGGCGAAGAAATCCTCGATCGGCTTCTCGCGCATCTTGGCGGCCACTTTAAGTGGATCGTCGGTGCCGGTCTCCTTGATGGCGTTGAGATAGTGCATCACGCTGGAATAGACGCCGGCCTGCCACATCGACGGCATCTTGTTCATCTTGGCGAAATAGCGCTTCGACCATTCGCGGGTCTTGTCGTCCATGTCCCAATAGAACGACGTGGTCAGGAGCAGGCCTTGGGCTGCCTGCAGGCCGAGACCGTGGATGTCGGTGATCAGCGCCAGCAGCGCCGCCATCTGCTGGCCGCCCTTGAACACGCCGAACTCCGAGCCGGTCTTGATCTCGTTCATGTTGTTGGGGGGACCGGCGGCGATGCCGATGATCTTGGCCTTGGAGGCCTGCGCCTGTAGCACGAAGGAGGAGAGGTCGGGCGTTGCCAGCGGCGGCCGCACCGAGCCCAGCACCTTGCCGCCATTGGCGGTGACGACGGCGGAGGCGTCGCGCTCCAGCGAATGGCCGAAGGCGTAGTCGTCGGTGATGAAGAACCAGCTGTCGCCGCCGCGCTTGACCACCGCATCCGCCGTGCCGACCGCGAGCGCGCGGGTGTCGAACACCCATTGGATCGCGTAGGGCGAGCAGAACTTGCCGTGGAAATCCGCGGTGCCGGTGGAGTGGGTGATGAACAGCCGCTTCTTCTCGTTGGCGATGTTCTGCACCGCGAGCCCGACCGCGGAGACCGGCACGTCGACGATCAGATCGACCTGGTCGACGTCGTACCAGCGCCGCGCGATCGCGCCGCCGACATCGGCCTTGAGCTGGTGGTCGCCGATCACGACGCTGATCGGCTTGCCGAGCACGGTGCCGCCGAAATCGTCGATCGCCATCTGCGCCGCCGTCACCGAGCCCTGGCCGGTCGGCGCCGAGGCCGGGCCGTTCATGTCGGTGAGCACGCCGATCTTGACGACGTTGTCCGACACCTGCGCCGACGCCGCACCTGAAAGCAGCGACGCCGCCAAGAGCATCGCTGCAAAGGCGGCCGCGACCGGCAGTCCAAATCTGATTGGATTCATCCTTCTCCTCCCCTGATCCGGCTCGTTGGCCGGTGTTGCCCGGGTATGCCCGGCTGAATTGGTTTCTTTTGCAACTATTCGGGGGCGGGCGTCAATGTCAGGCCGCAAAGCGGATCTGTCCGGCCAGCGAGGGGTCGTAGCCGGTCAGCTCCTCGGCGCGCTGGTGCAGCCGCCTTTCGTCGAGCAGCCGGAGCAGGGCCTGCATGGCGGGGCGGAAATAGCTGCGCTGCCGCATCGCGAGGTCAAGATTCTCCCAGACCAGCGGCACGAAATCCAGCCCGGCCGAGCGCGCCGCCGCGCGCGTCGCGATCCCGCAATCGGCCTGGCCGACGCGGACGATCTCGACGAGGTCCGGGCCGGTCAGAGCCTGCGTCTCGATGCGGCGCAAATCCCGCGTCGAGGCGCCGGCGCGCTTGAGCAGCACGTCGAGCAGCATCTGCGCGCCCGTGCCCTGTGGTCGCATCACCATCCTGGCGCCGCGTGCGAGCACGTCGGACAGGCCGTGCAGATGCTTGGGATTGCCGTGCGGCAGCACGAGGCCCTGCTCGCGGCGTACGAACGCGACCAGCACCGCGTCGTGCAGATCGGGAGCTGCCCGCAGCGCCTCGACACTGGCATCGCTGGCGAGATTGTCGGCGGCGTCCAAGGCATGGAAGTGCACCGCCGCAGCCATCACCTCGTTGCGCTGCAAGCGCTCGAGTCCGCGCGCGCTGCCCTCGCTCATCGATCCCAGCCCAGAGCCGGATTCGCGCAGGCTCCAAGCCAAGAGCTCGTCCTGGCTGCCGCCGACGACCGGCGGCGGCTCCGCGATCAGCATGCCGGCCGGGCGCGCCAGTCCCGACAGCACCCAGAGATCGAGCTCGTGCCGCGGGAAGAGCCACTTCCCGGTCACCTTGGTGCAGGGGATCGCACCGGTGGTGACGAGTTCGTAAAGCTTGCGTTCGCCGAGCCGAAGATAGTCGGCGGCTTCGCTGGTCGTCAGGAATTCCATCCTGCATTCCTATGCAAATTCTTGCTTCTTTTTGACGTCCGACGCAGGTGGAATTCTGCATTTCAATTCGTGTCCGCGGGAACCATGCCCGATCATCTCGCTGCTTTGCAACACATCCTCGCGCGCGATTTCTGCTTTGGTGAACGATCCGAAAGCGCTCGCGCTTTGCCGAAATTTCCCGAGTGGGCAGCGCGAGGAGCAGATGGCGTCACGAGTGCGGCGCAATCGATCGTCATCATGATCCCGTCACAGCTAATGGGAACCCTTATCATGGCCGTCCGCCGCCTCGCCGTTGCATTCGCGCTTCTTTGCGGCCTTGCTGCGGGCGTTGCGGCGTCAGCCGCGGAGGAGCGTGGCATCGTCCTCGCCACAACGACGGCGACCCAGGAGTCCGGCCTGCTCGATTATCTGCTGCCGATCTTCCGCGCGAAGACCGGCATCGACGTGACGGTGATCGCGCGGCGCGCCGATGAAGTGCTCGACGGGGCGCGAAGGGGCGAGGTCGACGTCGTGCTGATGCATGCGCGACCGCAGGAGGAGAAATTCGTCGCCGATGGTTTCGGCGTGAAGCGCCTCGACGTGATGTACAACGACTACGTGCTGATCGGGCCGAAGAGCGATCCCGCCGCGGTGAAGGGCAAGGACATCGCGACCGCGCTGAAGGCGATCGAGGCCAAGGGGGCGCCATTCGTGACGCGCGGTGACCGCTCGGGCACCCATGCCGCGGAGCTCGCGCTCTGGATCGTCGCCGGCATCGACATCGCGAGCGCCAAGGGCGCCTGGTATCGCGAGGCCGGGGCGGGCATGACGAGAGCCCTCGACGCCGCGCGCGCGGCGAACGCCTATGTGCTGTCGGACCGCGGCAGCTGGATCTCGTTCAGGGATCGCGGCGATCTCGACATCGTGGTCGAAGGCGACAGGCGGCTGCTCAATCAGTACGGCGTGATGCTGGTGAACCCCGAGAAGTTTCCGAACGTGAAGAAGGACCTCGCGCAGACCTTCATCGACTGGCTGACCTCGCCGGAGGGGCAGACGGTGATCGCCGGCTACAAGGTCGACGGGCAGCAGCTATTCTTTCCCAATTCGGACAGATCGGGCGGCTGAGGCCGCATTGCCGGCGGTTGCCAAACTGGGCGATGCATGGTCCATCATGGCGCATGACCCAACGCCTGCCGTCCTCGCTCACGCCGCTCGACACTGCGCTCGCCGGGTTGCTGCGAGGCGTCGATGCTGTTGCGCCGGTGGAGTTGCCGTTGGCGGAAGCGATCGGTTGCATCGCGGTGGGCACTCCGCTGCTTGCCGCCTATCCTCCGTGCGACATTGCCGCAGCAGACGGCTGGGCGCTCTCGGCCAATGATCTCGTCGGTGCGTCCGCGTACGCGCCGCTGCCGCTGGCGATGGCTCCTGCGTGGGTCGATGCCGGTGACGCGATGCCGGAGGGTTGCGACTGCGTGCTCGATGCTGGCGCGGTCGAGGTATCGGGTCCGCTGGCCCAGGTGCTGGCAGAGGCCGTGCCGGGGCAGGGCGTCAGGCGCGCCGGAAGCGACGTCGCCGCGCGCACGCCCGCCGGCGCCGAGGGCTATCCCATCGCTGCGGCCGATCTGCTGATCGCGCGCGTTGCTGGCTTGGAAAAGCTTTTCGTGCGGCGGCCGCGGCTGCGCGTCGTCAATGTGCCGGGTGCAACGACGACGGCGCGGATGATCGCCGAGAGCGCGCGCGCAGCGGGACTGGATGTGAGGACGTTTGACGCCAGCGCGCGCGACGAAGCATCGATTGCCGAGGCGCTCGATGCGTCATCCAGCGATCTGCTGCTGACCGTCGGCGGCAGTGGCGTCGGCCGCCGGGATGCAGCCATCGCGGCGCTGGCCCGGCGCGGCGAGGTGCTTGCCCATGGCGTTGCGCTCCAGCCTGGACGCACAGCCGCGGTCGGCCGGCTCGAAAAGGTTCCGATCGTCGCCTTGCCCGGCTCGCCCGATCATGCGCTCGCGACCTGGCTCGCGCTCGTGCTGCCACTCATTGACCACCTGTCGGCGCGCCGGCCACGCCGACAGGTGAGCTTGCCGCTCGCACGCAAGATCGCATCCGGCGTCGGCATCGCCGAAATCGTCCTCTTGGCCGAGGAACATCATGCGTGGATGCCGCTTGCCGTGGGCGAATGGTCGCTCCAGGCCATCGCCGGTGCCGATGCATGGCTGCTCGTCCCCGCCAGCCACGAGGGATTTGCGGCGGGCACGCCGGTCGGTGCTTATCTGATGCGGGAATGATATGGGTTCCGGCATGACGATGATTCCGCGGTCGCAAGAGCGCAGCGCGCTGGAACAGGAGCAGTTCCTGAAGGTCCTGTCGCGGGAGGAAGCGCTGGCCCGCTTCGAGGCAGCGCTGTTCCCGCGGTCGATTCCGAGTGCAACGTTCAAGCTCGCCGATGCACTCGGTGCGGCGCTTGCCCAAGACGTCACGGCACCGATCGACGTTCCGCCGTTCGACCGCTCCAATGTCGATGGCTTTGCGGTCCGCTCAGCCGATGTCGTTGCGGCGGGGGAAGGTGCACCCGTTCGTCTCGCGCTGAACGATGAAACCATCCACTGCGGCACAGCCCCGACGCTGCAAGTGGCTGTTGGATCCGCAACGGCGATCGCCACCGGCGGTCCGCTGCCGCGCGGCGCCGACGCTGTCGTCATGGTCGAGCACACCCAGCCGGCAGGGTCGGATGCGATCGAGGTTCGTCGTGCCACCTCTCCCGGGCAATTCGTCTCCTATGCCGGATCCGACATCGCGCGCGGCGAAGCGCTGCTGCGTGCGGGGACGATCATCGGCTCGCGCGAGATCGGCATGCTGGCCGCTTGCGGCATCGCCGAGGTGAATGTCGCGCGCAAGCCGATTGTGGCCGTGATCTCCACCGGCGACGAGCTGGTGCAGCCCGGAGAGCTGCTCGCGCCCGCCGAGATCTACGACACCAACGGTGCGATCGTCGCTGCTGCGATCGACGAGAATGGCGGCAAGGCGGTCTTCCTTGGCGCCATTCCCGACGATGAAGCCAAGCTCGAAGCCGCCATGCGCCGCGCGCTGGCGGATGCCGACATGCTGGTGCTATCGGGCGGCACGTCGAAAGGCGCGGGCGACCTGTCCCACCGCATCATCGACCGGCTCGGCCAGCCCGGCATCGTCGCGCATGGCGTTGCGCTCAAGCCCGGTAAGCCGCTGTGCCTTGCGGTCTGCGACGGCAAGCCGGTGGTGATCCTGCCGGGCTTTCCGACCTCGGCGATGTTCACCTTCCATGACATGATCGTGCCGGTGCTGCGCAGGATGGCCGGGCTGCCGCCGCGCTCCGAGGCCAAGGTGAACGCGACCGTGCCGGTGCGCATCGCTTCCGAACTCGGCCGCACCGAATTCGTCATGGTCTCGCTGGTTGAAGGTCGGGGCGGCCTGATCGCCTATCCCTCCGGCAAGGGATCCGGTGCGATCACGTCATTCGCGCAGGCCGATGGCTTTCTGCGCATCGACGCGCTCGCCGACCAGATGCCGGCCGGCACGCAGACCGAGGTGACGCTGTTCACGCCGCATGTGCGCGTGCCCGATCTCGTCATCGTCGGCAGCCATTGCACCGGCCTCGATCTCGTCACCGCACAGCTCGCACATGCCGGCCTCACCGTGCGCTCGATCGCGGTCGGCAGCCTCGGCGGGCTCGCGGCAGCGCGGCGCGGCGAGTGCGATCTCGCGCCGATCCATCTGTTCGACGACAAGAGCGAAACCTACAACGCGCCCTATCTCGTCGAGGGGCTCGAACTCGTTCCGGGTTGGCGGCGGATGCAGGGCATCGTCTTCCGCAAGGGCGACAAGCGTTTCGAAGGCCTCGGCGCAAAGGACGCCGTCGCGGCGGCGCTCGCCGACCCCGCCTGCATCATGGTCAACCGCAACCAGGGCGCCGGCACGCGCATCCTGATCGACCGGCTGCTCGGCGGCGCGCGCCCGGAAGGCTATTGGAACCAGCCGCGCTCGCACAACGCGGTGGCAGCGGCCGTCGCCCAGCACCGCGCCGACTGGGGCATGACCATTGCGCCGGTCGCCCACGCGGTCGGCCTTGGTTTCATTCCGCTCGCGGAGGAGCATTATGACTTCGCGCTGGTGACGGCGCGCAAAGCGCGGCCGGCGGTGCAGGCCTTTCTCGATGCACTCGGCTCGAATGAAGCGCGCGCCGCGCTGGAGCAGGCGGGGTTCCGACCCGCGTAGATTGACGAAGCGGCGCTTCTCAATGATCCAAGCTAACCGGAGCACACCGCCTTACGATGCGTCATCCAGCGCCGCCAACCGCTCGGCCTCGGCGATGTCCTCGACGGTATTGGCATTGAAGAACGGGTCGAGCGGCTCGGTCGGCCACGTCACCGTCGTCAGCGGATAGCGCGCGGTCCAGCGGTCGATCTTGCGGAGGTCTTCGACCACCAGCGCGTGGCGGAGCTCGTCGCGCAAGTCGACGCGCCACAGGCCGATCACCGGATGCGACTGATCGCCCGATGCGGCGACCGCGAGCTGCGCGTTCTCGCGCGCCCGCGCCTCATGCAGTCGGGCGACCAGATCGCGCGGCAGGAAGGGACAGTCGCCGGCGGCGCTGAGCACCCACTCGATCTCCGGCCGGTTTGCCGCGGTCCAGTCGAGCGCCGCGAGAATGCCGGCGAGCGGACCGGGAAAGCCGGGCACGTCGTCGGCGACCACCTGCAAGCCGAACGCGGCGAAGCGTGCGGGATCGCCGTTGGCATTGAGGATCAGTCCGCTGCATTGGGGTGAAAGGCGCGCGATCACACGCTCCAGGATGGTGCGGCCACCGATGCTGCGCATCGGCTTGTCGCCGCCGCCCATGCGGCGGGCGAGACCGCCGGCGAGCAGCACGCCAAGAGTCGGCGGAATGCTCGCGGCCGGAAAACTAGTCGTCACCACCTTCACCCTTGCGCTTGTGCTTCGCCGATTCCTCCTCGACGTAAGCGAGGTTCTGGTCGTAGACGATGCGGTCTTCGCCCGCGAGCGCGATGAAGCGCTTGCCGCGGGTGCGGCCGATCAGTGTCAGCCCGACCTGCCTTGCGAGATCGACGCCCCAGGCGGTGAAGCCGGAGCGCGACACCAGGATCGGAATGCCCATCCGTACGGTCTTGATCACCATCTCCGAGGTGAGGCGTCCCGTGGTGTAGAGGATCTTGTCGCCAGGCTCGACGCCGTGGCGGTACATCCAGCCCGCGATCTTGTCGACGGCGTTGTGACGGCCGACATCCTCGGTGTAGCAAAGCGGGGTGCCCTCCTTGCACAGCACGCAGCCATGGATCGCGCCGGCCTCCAGATAAAGCGAGGGCATGGTGTTGATGGTCTGCGTCATCTGGTAGAGCCAGGAGGTGCGCAGCTCGGCCTTCGGCAATGCGACGCTCTCGACCGCCTCCAGCAGGTCGCCGAAGGCGGTGCCCTGTGCGCAGCCCGAGGTCTGCGTGCGCTTCTTCAGCTTGGCCTCGAAATTGGTGTGGTGTGAGGTGCGCACCACGACCACCTGGAGGTCGTCGTCGTATTCGACCTCGGTGACCGCATCATTATATTTCAGCATGTTCTGGTTCAGCAGGTAGCCGAGCGCCAGATATTCCGGATAGTCGCCGATCGTCATCATGGTGACGATCTCCTGCGAATTCAGGTAGAGCGTCAGCGGCCGCTCCATCGGCACCTTGATCTCGACCCTGGCGCCGGTCTGGTCGGTCCCGGTCACGCTCTGGGTCAGGCGCGGGTCGTCCGTGTCAGGGACGATCAGGGGCACCGGGGTCTTGTCGATCTTCATCATGGTTGCGAGGTTAGCATGACATTCGGGTCAAGCCGATATAAGCATGACGGGGAGAGGCCGGAAGTTCCATCGGCTGGCGAGCCGTTGGCGGAGATCGGGTGGTTATGAAAGTCATCGGCCTTGCGGGCTGGAGTGGGGCGGGCAAGACCACGCTGTTGACGCGGCTGATCCCGCATTTCAACGCGCAGGGCCTGCGCGTCTCCGTGATCAAGCATGCGCATCACCAGTTCGACGTCGACGTGCCCGGCAAGGATTCCTGGCGCCATCGCGAGGCCGGTGCGGCCGAGGTGCTGGTTGCTTCGTCCAACCGCTGGGCCTTGATGCACGAATTGCGCGGCGCGGCGGAGCCGCGGCTGCCGGAACTCTTGGGCAAGCTGTCCGCGGTCGATCTGGTCGTGGTCGAGGGCTTCAAGCGCGAGCCACATCGCAAGATCGAGGTGCATCGCGGCGCCAATGGTAAGCCACTGCTGTTTCCAGACGATCCCGGCATTGCCGGGATTGCGACCGACGTGGTCATTGAAACCCGGCTACCGACTGTCCATCTCGACGATATTCCAGCCGTGGCGGCATTGTTGCTGCGCGCGGCGATGCCGGTTGAGGAAGCGGTGGCGAAAAGCGCCGCGATGCGCTGACGAGGCACCATGGCGCAACTATCGGACGATTGCTTTGCCTTCGGCGGCCCGATGATGTCGGTGGACGAGGCCGTTGGCCTGATCACCACGCGCGTCAATGCGATCGCCGATCTCGAAACCGTGGCGCTCGTCGAAGCGGATGGGCGCGTGCTGGCGCACGATATCGCCGCGCCTTTGCCGCTGCCGCCCTTCACCAACTCCGCCGTCGATGGTTACGCCGTCCGCAGCGCGGATCTTCCGCAAGGCACGGAGCAGGCGTTGCCGCTCGACGGCCGCATCCAGGCCGGCGGCCTTGCACAAGCGCCGATCAAGCCCGGCCACACCGCGCGCATCTTCACGGGCGCGCCGATGCCGCCGGATGCCGAGACGGTCTTCATGCAGGAAGATGTCCGCATCGATAAGTCCGGCAAAGTGGTGCTGCCGCCGGGGCTGAAGCCGGGTGCCAATGTACGCCCTGCGGGCGAGGACATTCCCGAAGGGTACGTCGCGCTGCGCGCCGGCCAGCGCTTGCGGCCGCAGCACGTTGCCCTCGCCGCCGCCTTCGGCCTGACCAGCCTCGACGTCGTCAGGCGCATCCGCGTCGCGGTGTTCTCGACCGGTGACGAGCTGGCCTCGCCCGGCGAGCCGCGCGCGGCCTCGCAACTGTTCGATTCCAACCGCTTCATGCTGATGGCGATGCTGCGCCGGCTCGGCTGCGAGGTCAGCGATCTCGGCATCTTGCGCGACGAACCGACGTCGCTTGCGAACGGCCTGAAGCAGGTCGCCGGCGAACACGACCTTATCCTTACCACCGGCGGCGTCTCGACCGGGGAGGAGGATCACGTCAAGGCGGCGGTCGAGAGCATCGGCTCGCTGGTGCTGTGGCGGATGGCGATCAAGCCCGGCCGGCCGGTCGCAATGGGCATCATCGACGGCACGCCGCTGATCGGATTGCCCGGCAATCCCGTTGCTAGCTTCGTCACCTTCGTCCATGTGGTGCGGCCGACGGTGCTGGCGCTCGCCGGCAGCCTGCCGGAGCCGCTGACGCCGATCCCTGTGCGCGCCGCGTTCACTTACAAGAAGAAGGCGGGCCGGCGCGAATATGTTCGCGTCTCCTTGCGGCGCGGAGAGGATGGCATGCTCGAGGCGATCAAGTTCCCGCGGGAAGGCGCTGGACTGTTGTCGTCGCTGATCGAGACCGACGGCTTGGTCGAACTCGCCGAAAGCGTCACGGGCGTCGAGCCGGGGCACAGCGTAGGTTTCCTACCCTACGCCGATCTGCTCTGATGCGGCTGCGTTGACGCCATCGCCTCATCCCGCCATGTTGCGCCCATGACCCGAACGACGCTCGATCTCACCGGGCTGAAATGCCCGTTACCTGCTCTGAAGACGCGCAAGGCGCTGAAGCCGTTGCAGCCTGGCGATCAACTCGAAGTGCACTGCACCGATCCCTTGTCGGTGATTGACATTCCGAATCTGATTCGCGAGACCGGCGACAAGGTCGAGATCACCGAGCGCAACGAGGCGCGCATCGTATTCCTGGTCGAAAAGAGCGACGCCCCGTAGAAAGGCGAATGTTCACGGCGGCGACGTTTGACTATGCTGCGCCTGCGGGGGACGGCCGAAGCTTCGCTGCAGTGCGAAAGGCGCCGAATATTGCGGTGGATGATCTCAAACCTAAGACATCGGGCATGACTTTCTCAACGCCGAGGGCAAGCGCAGCCGCGAGTCCCGCGGTGGGCCGCGAGCCTGCCGTCAAGCTCGGCAAGACGGCTGCAGGGCCGGAGTTCGGCGCGCTGGCCCAGGCCTCCATCCTGATCGTCGACGACGAGCCGGGCATGCGCAATTTCCTGGTGCGCACGCTTGCGCCGCGCTGCAAGTTGGTGGACGAGGCAGCCGATACCGACCAGGCCTCGCGCAAGCTCGATTCCAACCGCTACGACGTCGTCATTCTCGATAACATCATGCCAGGCAAGAATGGCGTCGATTGGCTCGCCGAGCAGCGCGCCGTCGGCTTTTTCGCCGACGCCATCCTGATCACCGCCTATGCCGACCTCGACACCGCGATTCAGGCCTTGCGCGCCGGTGCGGCCGATTTCGTGCTCAAGCCGTTCCGCTCCAACCAGATCCTCAACGCGGTGGCACGATGCCTCGACCGTGTCCGCCTCCAGCGCGAGAACTATGTCCTGCGCTATGCTTTGCGTGCCTCGTCCGACCGCACCTTTCTGCGCGACAATCTGATCGGACAGTCGGCAGCGACGCTGCGCGTACGTGAGACCATCGCGCGCGTCGCGCGCCTGCCGACCTCGGTTCTCCTCACCGGCGAATCCGGCACCGGCAAGGAAGTGGCAGCGCGCTCGATCCACTCGCTGTCCGACCGCGCCGACAAGCCCTTCGTGCCCGTGAATTGCGCGGCGATCCCGCCCGAGATGATCGAGGCCGAGCTGTTCGGACACATCAAGGGCGCCTTCACCGGCGCCGATTCGGGGCGCGAGGGCTTATTCCTGTATGCGCATGGCGGCACGCTGTTCCTGGACGAGATCGGGGAGCTGCCGCTGCCGATGCAGAGCAAGCTGCTCCGCGTGCTCGAAGACCGCCGCGTCCGTCCGGTTGGCTCCGAGCGTGAAGTTCCGGTCGACCTTCGCTTCATCTTCGCAACCAATGCCGAGCTTCAGAAGGAGGTCGAGAAGGGCCGTTTCCGAGCTGATCTGTTCTACCGACTCAACGTGATGCAGATCCGCCTGCCGCTCCTGAAGGATCGCGGCGATGACGTGCAGGAGCTTGCCGCCATCTTCATGAGCAAGCTGTCGGCTCAGCTCGGCATGCCGCCGGTGCCGATCGACGCCTCGGTGCGGGCGGCGCTCGCAAGCTATGACTGGCCGGGCAATGTGCGCGAGCTGCGCAATTTGATCGAGCGCACGCTGATCCTCGGCGCCTTCCCCGACGATTTCGCCGATCCCCGCAACAACGGTCAGTCGGCGCCTGCCGACAGTCTCGCGGAGCTCGAGCGCCGTCACATTCTCGGCGTGCTGAAGGAGGTCAATGGCAATCGGGAGGAGGCGGCGCGTCGCCTCGGTATCTCACGCAAGACCATCGACCGCAAATGCGCGTTGTGGGATGTCTGATGCTGCCGGCCGCAGCGGCGAGCCTATGCGGGGACGCTCCGTCCGCTTCCGGCTGCTCGCGATCGCGCTGCTGCCGATGCTGGTCATCCTGCCGCTCCTGCTCGGCGTTGCGATCTATCGCTGGAACGCGAAATTCGACGCGACCCTGATCTCCAAGGTCAACGGCGATCTCACCATCGCCCACCAATATCTCGCCCGCATCCTGGAAAAGACCGGCGTCCAGCTCCGGGCGCTCAGCCTGTCGGCCCGCTTCCATGAGGTGCTGGCGCCGGATGCGCGCGGCTCCCTGCAGGATCTGCTCGACGAGACCCGCAAGGAAATCGGTCTCGATTTCCTGTATCTGACCAACGGTCGCGGCGACGTCCTGGCCTCATCGCCGCCGCTGCAGCATCGACCGAGAAGCGACTGGCCGATCATCAGGTCGGCGCTGTCGGGCCAGGTCCCTGCGACGGGCGTCGACATTTTCGGCAATGACGAGCTCGCCGCAATTTCGCCGGCCCTGGCTGAGCGCGCGCGATTGGACCTCGTGCCGACGCCGAACGCGGTGCCGACCGACCGCAGCACCGAGACGCGCGGCATGGTCGTGCATGCGGCGAGCCGGGCGATGCTACCTGACGGTGGCGCCGCTGCGCTGGTCGGCGGCACGCTGCTCAACCAGAATCTCGAATTCATCGACACGATCAACGATCTCGTCTATCGCGCGGCGAGCCTGCCGGAGGGCAGCCAGGGCACTGCGACGCTGTTCCTGGACGACGTGCGGATATCGACCAACGTCCGTCTGTTCGAGGGACGGCGCGCGCTCGGCACGCGCGTGTCGGCGGCGGTGCGCTCGGCCGTGCTGGGCGAGGGGCGAACCTGGCTCGACAGCGCTTTCGTGGTCAATGACTGGTACATCTCCGCCTACGAGCCGCTGGTCGACAGTTACGGCAAGCGGGTCGGCATGCTCTATGTCGGCTTTCTGGAGAAGCCGTTCAGTGAAGCCAAATACCAGACATTGATGATCATCATCGTAGCGTTCATCGCGATCACCGCAGCGACCGTACCAATCTTCCTGCGCTGGGCGAGCTCCATCTTCATGCCGCTGGAGCGCGTCACGGCGACGATCACTGAGGTGGAGCGCGGGAACCTCTCCGCCCGCACCAAGATGCCGGTGTTGGGTGACGAGATCGGCCGCGTCGCGGTTCATCTCGATAGCCTGCTCGACCAGATCCAGGAACGCGACCGACAGCTCCGGGAGTGGAATGAGGAACTGAACGTCCGCGTGCGGGAGCGCACCCGGGACCTCGAGCACGCCAATCTCAAGCTCGAGGCAACCACCAAGCAGCTCATCATGTCGGAGAAGCTGGCTGCGATCGGCGAGATCACCGCCGGCGTTGCGCACGAGATCAACAATCCGATCGCGGTGATGCAGGGCAATCTCGACGTCATCCGCAGCGTGTTCGGGGCCGATGCCGACAAGGCGAAGGTCGAGTTTCGCCTGCTCGACGAGCAGATTCACCGCATTAGCCAGATCGTGACCAAGTTGTTGCAGTTTGCAAGGCCGGAGGAATATGCCGGCTATGTCGAGCGCCATGCTCCGGCGAGCGTCATCTCCGACTGTCTGCCGCTGGTGCAGCATCTTCTGAACAAGACCGAGATCGCCGTGGTCAGGGACGACCGCGCCAACCGGCTCGTGCTGATGAACCGCAACGAGCTGCAGCAGGTCCTGGTCAATCTCATCGTCAACGCGATCCATGCCATGCCGGAAGGCGGAACCCTGACGCTCCGCTCCTTCGATGCCGAGCGCGACGGCCATCAAGGCGTCGCCATCGAGGTCGCCGACACCGGCATCGGCATGAGCACTGAGGTGATCGAAAAGATATTCGACCCCTTCTACACCACGAAACGGCGGCAAGGCACTGGGCTCGGCCTCTCCATCAGCCAGACGCTGATCAAGCGCCAGGGTGGGCAGATCACGGCCGAAAGCCGCGTCGGTTCCGGGAGTACATTCACAGTGTGGCTGCCGGAAGCGACCTGATTGGACATTTTGTCCGAGGATCTCAGGACATTCTGTCCGGCGCAGCGTATTGCGCTGCGGGAAGTCGTTGAATCATCACGATGCGACTTCTGGCACGCGCGTTGCTCATCTCAAGACAGGGTGTTGAGGGGGATGAGGGCGCGATAGCCGTCACTGCAACGCTGCTTGCGGGGTGAAGGGACATCACCCGCAACCAGCTGCTTGCTCGGCGCACATGACGGATGCGCACCAGACGATTCCGCTTCGGCATGAAGTCCGACCTGTCATGCGCGGCTGCCAAGCTCGCACACGACCGGTCTCAAACCGACGTGCCGGCAAGGCCACGCTTTGGAGGTAATGCTTATGACGACTGCCGATACCGTTCTTGCACCAATTGGTGCTTCCGGCTTCCTCGATCGTGAACGCACGATCGCGACCGCCGGCTTCAATCGCTGGCTGGTTCCGCCGGCAGCGCTGTGCATCCATTTGTGCATCGGCATGGCCTATGGCTTCTCGGTGTTCTGGCTGCCGCTCTCGCGCGCGATCGGGTTGACCGCACCGAAAGCCTGTCCGGATATGTCGCTGTGGCAAGAGCTCTTCACCACCACCTGCGACTGGAAGGTCGCAAGCCTGGGGTGGATGTACACGCTGTTCTTTGTCTTGCTCGGCGTCTCCGCCGCGATCTGGGGCGGCTGGCTCGAGCGCGCCGGTCCGCGCAAGGCGGGCGTCGTCGCCGCCTGCTGTTGGGGCGGTGGTCTTCTGATCGGTGCTTTCGGCGTCTACGTCCACCAGCTCTGGATCATGTGGCTCGGCGCCGGCGTGATCGGTGGCGTGGGACTTGGGCTCGGCTACATCTCCCCCGTGTCGACCTTGATCAAATGGTTTCCGGATCGTCGCGGCATGGCGACCGGCATGGCCATCATGGGATTCGGCGGCGGTGCCATGATAGGAGCGCCTTTCGCCAATCTCTTGATCAACTACTTCAAGACACCCAGTTCGGTCGGCGTCTGGGAGACCTTCGTCACGATGGGGGTGGTCTACTTCGTCTTCATGATGATCGGCGCCTTCGCCTATCGCGTGACTCCGGCCGGCTGGCAGCCAGAAGGCTGGACCCCGCCGAGCGAGAAGAAGTCGATGATCACCGAGCACCATGTGCACCTCGACAACGCGCACAAGACGCCGCAGTTCTGGCTGATCTGGTGGGTGCTCTGCTTGAACGTCTCGGCGGGTATCGGCGTGATCGGCATGGCCTCGCCGATGCTTCAGGAGATCTTCGCCGGCAAGCTGATCGGGCATCCGGAGCTGACCTTCGGCCAGCTTTCGGTTGAACAGAAGGCGGCGATCGCGGCGATCGCCGCCGGCTTCGCCGGTCTGTTGTCATTGTTCAACATCGGCGGCCGGTTCTTCTGGGCGTCGATGTCGGACCTGATGGGCCGCAAGAACACCTACTACACGTTCTTCATCCTCGGCATCGCTCTCTACGCGCTGGCGCCGACCTTCGCGGCGATGGGCTCGAAGCTGCTCTTTGTGCTCGGCTTCGGCATCATCCTGTCGATGTATGGCGGCGGCTTCGCGACCGTGCCCGCCTATCTCGCCGACATGTTCGGCACGCAGTTCGTCGGCGCCATTCACGGCCGGTTGCTGACGGCGTGGTCGACCGCCGGCATCATCGGCCCGGTCGTGGTGAACTACATTCGCGAGTTCCAGCTTGCGGCGGGCGTTCCGCGCGACCAGCTCTACAACACCACCATGTACATCCTCTGCGCCATGCTGATCGCGGGACTGATCTGCAACTACCTGATCAAGCCGGTCGATCCGAAGTGGAACATGAGCGAGGAGGAGGTTGCCAAGCTTCAGGCTGCAAGTGCCAAGACCCAGGCCGGCATCCAGCATGGCTCCTTCGGCATCGGCAAGGGCGGTTTGGATGCCAGGGCCGCGCTGTTCTGGGCCTTCGTCGGTGTTCCCTTGGCATGGGGTGTGTACAAGACGCTCGAGAGCGCGGTGAAGATCTTCTGATCGCGCAGGCTCTCTTGCAGCGGGAATCTCCACTCCAAGGTGCATGAGGGCGGCGCCAGTTCGATCCGAGCGGGGCATGCGGCTTTTTGGCCGCATGCCCCCTAAATACTTATTGCAACGCACGAATTCTCTTGGCATCTGGTATGCCAATGATTAGAGTTGGACTTGTTCTAAAGAAGGGCTACGAGACGCAGCGATGAGCCACGACGTGCAACAGGTCCGCTCCTTCGACCATCCGGGCGAAGGGCGGAAGCGAGCCAAAGCGACGCCTAAGGGGCGTCAGGTCGACCCTATGGCCGCGCACGAGATCGAGCAACTGCTCGGCGACAGGCCGCGGCGGCGCGATTTGCTGATCGAATATCTGCACCTGATCCAGGACAAGTACCACCAGATCTCGGCCGCGCATCTCGCCGCGCTCGCCGACGAGATGAAGCTCGCCTTTGCTGAGGTGTTCGAGACCGCGACCTTCTACGCGCATTTCGACGTGGTGAAGGAAGGTGAGCCTGACATCGCGCCGCTGACGATCCGCGTCTGCGATTCGCTGACCTGCGCGATGCTCGGCGGCGAGAAGCTCCTGCAGGATTTGCAGAGCGCCTCGGGTCCCGGCATCCGCGTCGTGCGCGCGCCCTGCGTCGGCCGTTGCGATACGGCACCTGCTGCTGAGGTCGGCCACAACTTCGTCGACCACGCGACCGTCGCCAATGTCATGGCGGCCGCGAAGGCCGGCGACACCCACGCGCATCTGCCGAAATATATCGATTACGAGGCCTATGTTGCCGGCGGCGGCTACAAGCTGCTCAACCGATTGCGCTCCGGCGAACTGCCGAAGGACGATCTCTTGAAGGCGCTCGACGACGCTTCGCTCCGCGGTCTCGGCGGCGCCGGCTTCCCGACGGGACGCAAATGGCGCGCGGTGCTCGGCGAGCCCGGACCGCGGTTGATGGCGATCAACGGCGACGAGGGCGAGCCCGGCACGTTCAAGGACCGCTACTATCTCGAAAGCGATCCGCACCGCTTCATCGAGGGCATGCTGATCGGCGCGGATGTGGTGCAGGCCTCCGACATCTACATCTATCTGCGCGACGAATATCCGGCCTCGCGCGAGATCCTCGAGCGCGAGATCGCCAAGCTCCCGCCGGGCGGTCCGACGCTGCACATGCGCCGCGGCGCCGGTGCCTATATCTGCGGCGAGGAATCCTCGCTGCTAGAGAGCATCGAGGGCAAGCGCGGCCTGCCCAGGCACAAGCCGCCTTACCCGTTCCAGGTCGGCCTGTTCGGGCTGCCGACGCTGATCAACAACATCGAGACGCTGTGGTGGGTGCGCGACATCGTCGAGAAGGGCGCCGACTGGTGGAAGGGCAATGGCCGCCATGAGCGTCATGGCCTGCGCAGCTTCTCGGTCTCGGGCCGCGTCAAGAATCCCGGCATGAAGCTGGCGCCTGCGGGCATCACCGTGCGCGAGCTGATCGACGAATATTGCGGTGGCATGGCCGACGGCCATCAGTTCTACGCATACCTGCCGGGCGGCGCGTCCGGCGGCATCCTACCGGCATCGATGGATGACATCCCGCTCGATTTCGGCACGCTGGAGAAATACGGCTGCTTCATCGGCTCCGCCGCGATCGTGATCCTGTCGCAGAAGGACAGCGTGCGCGCGGCGGCATTGAACCTGATGAAGTTCTTCGAGGACGAGAGCTGCGGTCAGTGCACGCCGTGCCGTGTCGGAACCCAGAAAGCGGCGCTGCTGATGCAGAAGCCGGTCTGGAACCGGGCCTTGCTGGAAGAATTGAGCCAAACGATGCGCGATGCCTCGATCTGCGGGCTCGGACAGGCGGCATCGAATCCGCTGACCACCGTGATCAAATATTTCCCTGACGAGTTCAAGGACGCGGCCGAATGACCAAGATTACGTTCGAGCTCGACGGCAAGCAGGTCGAGGCCAAACCCGGCGAGACGATCTGGCAGGTGGCCCAGCGCCAGGGCCGCGAGATCCCGCACCTCTGCTATTCGCCCGCACCCGATTATCGCCCTGACGGCAACTGCCGCGCCTGCATGGTCGAGATCGAGGGCGAGCGCGTGCTGGCGGCGTCCTGCAAGCGCACGCCGTCAGTCGGCATGAAGGTGAAGACCGAGAGCGCGCGCGCCGTCGCCGCGCAAAAAATGGTGATGGAGCTGCTCGTCGCCGACCAGCCGGCGCGCGAGACCTCGCACGATCCGGATTCGAAGTTCTGGCACTGGGCCGAGACCACCGGCGTCACCGAGAGCCGCTTCCCCGCCGCCGAGCGCTGGGCAACGGACGCCAGCCATCCGGCGATGCGCGTCAATCTCGATGCCTGCATCCAGTGCGGCCTCTGCGTGCGGGCCTGCCGCGAGGTCCAGGTCAACGACGTCATCGGCATGGCCTACCGCAATGCCGGCGCCAAGATCGTGTTCGACTTCGACGATCCCATGGGCGAGTCGACCTGCGTTGCCTGCGGCGAATGCGTGCAGGCCTGCCCGACCGGCGCGTTGATGCCGGCCGTGATGCTCGACGAGAAGCAGACCCGCGTCACCTATGCGGACAAGAAAGTGGATTCGCTGTGCCCGTTCTGCGGCGTCGGCTGCCAGGTGACCTACGAGGTCAAGGATGAGAAGGTGATCTATGCGGAGGGCCGCGACGGCCCCGCCAATCACAACCGTCTCTGCGTCAAGGGCCGCTTCGGCTTCGACTACATTCACCATCCGCATCGACTGACCAAGCCGCTGGTGCGGCTGCCGAATGCGAAGAAGGATGCCAACGACCAGGTTGATCCCGCCAATCCCTTCACCCATTTCCGCGAAGCGAGCTGGGAGGAAGCGCTCGACATCGCGGCCAAGGGCTTGGTCAAGATCCGCGACGAGAAGGGCGTGAAGGCGCTGGCCGGCTTCGGCTCGGCCAAGGGCTCGAACGAAGAGGCCTATTTGTTCCAGAAGCTGGTGCGCACCGGCTTCGGTTCGAACAATGTCGATCACTGCACCCGGCTGTGCCACGCCTCGTCGGTCGCCGCGCTGTTCGAAGGCTTGAGCTCGG
The DNA here is from genome assembly GCF_041357655.1 of Bradyrhizobium sp. DN3. Classification (NCBI taxonomy): domain Bacteria; kingdom Pseudomonadati; phylum Pseudomonadota; class Alphaproteobacteria; order Hyphomicrobiales; family Nitrobacteraceae; genus Bradyrhizobium; species Bradyrhizobium sp. DN3. Next base: position 119,334 of record NZ_JAULLN010000006.1, read on the forward strand.
GCGCGGTGTCGGCGCCATTCTCCGCCGCGATGGATGCCGAGGTGATCTGGGTGATCGGCGCCAACCCGACGGTGAACCATCCGGTCGCTGCGACCTACATCAAGAACGCTGCCAAGAACGGCGCCAAGCTGTTCGTCATGGACCCGCGCCGGCAGTCGCTGTCGCGCCACGCGACCAAGCATCTGCAGTTCAAGCCCGGCTCCGACGTCGCCATGCTGAACGCGATGATCAACACGATCATCACCGAAGGCCTGACCGACGACCAGTACATCGCCGGCTATACCGAAGGCTTCGAGGATCTCAAGGAGAAGATCAAGGACTTTACGCCGGAGAAGATGGAGCCGATCTGCGGCATCCCGGCGCAGACGCTCCGCGAGGTCGCGCGAACCTATGCGCGCGCTAAATCCTCGATCATCTTCTGGGGCATGGGCATCAGCCAGCATGTCCACGGCACCGACAATGCGCGCTGCCTGATTGCGCTGGCGCTGATCACCGGCCAGGTCGGCCGTCCCGGCACTGGCCTGCATCCGCTGCGCGGCCAGAACAACGTGCAGGGCGCCTCCGATGCCGGCCTGATCCCGATGTTCCTGCCGGACTATCAGCCGGTCGGCCGCGATGACATGCGCGGCGCTTTCGAGAAGCTGTGGCAGCAGGATCTCGACCCGGTCCGCGGATTGACCGTGGTCGAGATCATGAACGCGATCCATGCCGGCGAGATCAAGGGCATGTACATCGAGGGCGAGAACCCCGCGATGTCCGATCCCGACCTGCAGCACGCGCGCCACGCGCTGGCCATGCTCGATCATCTCGTAGTGCAGGATCTCTTCGTCACCGAGACCGCGTTCCACGCCGACGTGATCCTGCCGGCCTCGGCCTTTGCCGAGAAGGAAGGCTCCTTCACCAACACCGATCGCCGCGTGCAGCTCGCGCGCCAGGTGATCAAGCCGCCCGGCGATGCGCGGCAGGATCTCTGGATTATCCAGGAAATCGGCAAACGTATGGGCCTGCCCTGGAATTATTCCGGCCCCGGCGACGTCTACACCGAGATGGCGGAGCTGATGCCGTCGCTGAAAAACATCAGCTGGGAACGGCTGGTGCGCGAAGGCGCGGTCACCTATCCGGCCGACGCTCCCGATAAGCCCGGCAACGAGATCATCTTCACCACGGGCTTCCCGACCGCGAGCGGCCGCGGCAAGATCGTGCCGGCCAAGGTGATTCCGCCGGACGAGCTGCCCGACGCCGAATATCCGATGGTGCTGTCGACCGGTCGCGTGCTCGAGCACTGGCACACCGGCTCGATGACGCGCCGCGCGCAGGTGCTCGACCAGATCGAGCCCGAGGCGGTCGCGTTCATGTCGCCGAAGGACATGCGCAAGAAGAGGCTCGCGCCGGGCGATTTCATTCGCCTGGAGACCCGCCGCGGCGCCGTCGAGGTCAAGGTGCGCTCCGACCGCGACGTGCCCGAGAACATGGTGTTCATGCCGTTCTGCTACGCAGAGGCGGCGGCGAACCTGTTGACCAACCCGGCGCTCGATCCCTTCGGCAAGATTCCGGAGTTCAAGTTCTGCGCGGCCAGGGCGGAGCGCGTGGAGATGCGCGACGCGGCGGAGTAGGGGCGGCCTCGTTCGGCGACGCGCTGCCGCCAAACCCTCAGTGTCGTCCTGGCGAAAGCCAGGACCCATACCGCGTGATCCATCGATTGCGGACGGTCGCAGTCCCGAACGACTAGCCTCCGTCAAACCACTCCCGGTGGTTATGGGTCCCGGCCTTCGCCGGGACGACAATCGAGCGTGTGGCGCATGTCTGCATCCGCATCGTCATTGCGAGCGAAGCGAAGCAATCCAGACTGTCTCTCCGGCGGGATTCTGGATTGCTTCGTCGCTTCGCTCCTCGCAATGACGGTGGTAAACGTGACTCATGTCCAAAGTCACCCCCGCCACGCGCGCACTTGAAGCCGCCGGAGTTGCCTTCACCGTCCACACATACGACTACGATCCCGACGCAGAAAGCATCGGGCTCCAGGCCGCCTCCGCGCTAGGTGAAGACCCGGCGCGCGTGTTGAAGACGCTGATGGCCTTGGTGGACGGCAAGCCGGTCTGCGTGGTCGTCCCGTCCGACCAGGAAGTCTCCATGAAGAAGCTCGCCGCAGTCGTGAGCGGCAAGTCGGCGCAGATGATGAAGCCGCTCGAGGCCGAGCGCGTCACCGGCTACAAGGTCGGCGGCATCAGCCCGTTCGGGCAGCGCAAGCCGGTGCGCACTGTGATCGACCGGCGGGCCATGACGCAGGAACAGGTGTATCTCAACGGCGGCCAGCGCGGCTTACAGGTGCGGCTGAAGCCGGACGATGCGCGCGAGGTCCTCAAGGCAGTCGTGACCGACGTGATCGCCTGACCACGCCGGGCTCGCATGCGCCATCAGTTGCGGTGCACAAACGCGGCGTCTTGCAAGTTGAATTTGTTGCACGCTCGCGTGCAAGGAGCCTGCACAGCATCATTAGACTATGGTAGGGTACGACATCCGCGGAAAAAAGTGCGTCGAAAACAGGGAGGACGACATGCGGGGGATTGCGTCGAAGGTCCTTGGCTCTCTGGCCGCAGGACTTTTTTTTATGTCCGGTGCCGTGATGGCCGCGGAGCCGCCGAAGGAGATGAAGCTCTACGTCTTCTCGTCGGGGGCGCTCAATCTCGACAAGTCGATCATTCAGAATGGCAGCAGTGGCAAGGTCCAGATCCCGGTCGGCTTCTTTCTGATCCGGCATCCGAAGGGCGACGTGCTGTTCGACTGCGGCAACAACGACCGCATCATCAAGGATCCGGACTATTGGGGCCCGTTCGTGAAGGCGCTTGACCCCGGCCGTTCGCCCGACATCGCCATCGACGCCCAGCTTGCCAAGATCAACGTCAAGCCGTCCGATATCAAATATGTCGTGCTCGGCCATTTCCACGTCGATCACGCCGGCAACATCCAAAAATTCCTGGACTCGACCTTCGTGTTCCAGCGTGACGAGATCAGGAACGCGTTCTGGCCGGCGCCTGGCTACGCGACCTTCTTCATCTCGGACGACTTCGCCATGCTGCGCAACAGCGTCGGCGGCGGCATGCCGGCCAAGTACAAGACCATCGAGCTCGACGGCGATCTCGATCTGTTCGGGGACAACAGCGTCTTCATCCATCGCACCGTGTCGCACACGCCCGGAAGCCAGATCCTGGTGGTGCGGTTGCCGAAGACCGGAACAGTGGTGCTGACCAGCGACGCCATCTATCTCCAGGAGAATCTGGATAAGAACATCCTGCCGAGCATCGGCAGCGTCTATGATCCGGTCGGCATGCTCGATGCCTATGCCTGGGTGAAGCGGGTGCGCGACACAGAGGGCGCCGACATCATCTACGCCCACGATCCCGACGTGTTCAAGGCGCACAAGCACTCGCCCGAATTCTACGAGTGATCGGTCGCGACATCGGGTCATCTCGTGCAAGTCGTTATCCCGGGTCCCTGTGCCCGGGATTCCGTTCGGTACTCCGAGGGAGTGCCCGCCAGAGGGGTGTCTAAATTCTCCATGCTTCCGGCTGTCTCTCCGGTCGTTGTCGCCGAGCGCGTAACAAAATGGTACGGGCCGCGGCGCGCTGTCGCCGACGTCTCCTTTTCCATCGCGCCGGGCGAGATCGTCGGACTGCTCGGGCCGAACGGATCCGGCAAGAGCACGATCTTCCGCATGCTTACGGGCTATCTGGTGCCGACGAGCGGGCGCATTGCGGTTGCCGGCCACGACGTGGTTGAGGATTCCATCGGCGTGCGCCGCGCCATCAGCTACGTGCCGGAAGATGCGCCGCTCTACGATCATATGCGGGTCGGCGAATTCCTGCATTTTATGGCGGGGCTCAAGGGCCTGCACGGGGCGAAGGCGAGGGCCGCGGTCGACGAGGCGGCGGAGCGGCTCGACCTTGTGCGCGTCATGAAGCTGACGGCCGGCAAATTATCGCGCGGCTTCCGCCAGCGTGTCTCGATCGCGCAAGCACTCTTGGGCGATCCAGACGTTCTGGTGCTGGACGAGCCGACCAGCGGGCTCGATCCTCATCAGGTGATCGCCGTACGCGACCTGATCCAGTCGCTGGCCGGACGGCACACCGTGCTCATGGCCTCGCATATCCTGCCCGAGATCGAGAAGATTGCTTCGGGGGTGATGATCCTGCTCGATGGCGTGCTGCTGACATCCGATGCATTGAAGGATGCCGCGCCCGATTTCCGGCTTCGCTTGTCGGCGGATGCGTCGCTCGAAACCATTCGCGCTGCGGCTGATGCGGTCGCCGGCGTGCACGACATCGTCGCCGCTGCCGATGAAGGTGGGCGCTTTCTCGTTGCGGCGGATCGGCGTCCCGCACTTGCCGCCGACCTCCTGTCCGCGCTGGTCGGCGCGCAAATTGCGGTGCGTGAGCTGACCGAGCTGCGGCCCGACCTCGAGCGGGTGTTTCTCGACCTCACCCGCCAGCCGGAGGCGGCCGCATGAGAAGCTTCGCCGTGCTGCTGGGCAAGGAAGCGACGGCGCTGTTCTCTTCGCCGATCGCCTACGTGCTGATGACCGTGTTCCTGCTGATCATGGGCTATAGCTTCACGCTGACGCTGTTCCTCAGCCATCAGCCGAGCATGGTGCACGTCTTTTTCCAGATGTTCGTGCTGTTCATGCTGACCGCGCCGCTGATCACCATGCGCCTGTTCGCGGAGGAGCGGAAGCTCAAGACGCTGGAGGTGCTGCTGACCGCCCCTGTCTCCGAGGTCGCCATCGTGCTTGCGAAATTTCTCGCCGCGATGAGCCTGATCGTGGTCATGCTTGTGCTGTCGGGGGCCTACGCGGCCGCGCTCGCCTGGTTCGGCGATCCGGATTTCGGCCCGATCTACAGCGGCTATTTCGGCCTCTTGCTGTTCGGCTCGGCGCTGATCGGCGCGGGGCTGTTGGCCTCGGCGTTGACGGCAAACCAGGTGATCGCAGCGCTGATCTCGCTCAGTGTGTTCCTCCTGCTCTGGATCATCGACAATTTCGGCTGGCTGCTGCCGAGCCCGTTCGACACGCTGGTGGTGAACCTGTCGCTCTCGGTCCATTTCCGTCCCTTTGCCGTCGGCTCGGTCTACCTGTCCGACGTGGGCTTCTTCCTCAGCGTCACGCTGCTGATGCTGCTGTTGACGGTCCGCGCGCTGGCGCGGCGGTGAGAGGCAACCGAATGACCGGCCCAGCCAGATCGAACGTCGCGCTGCTCGTCCTGGCGGCCGGAGCGATCATCTGTGGCGCACTCGGCTTTGCCGGACTCGGCGAGTCGGCCTCGAACATCTTGCTGTTCATGGCCTGCGGTCTCACCTTGCTCGCACTCTTCATCGTCGCGATCAGGCTGCCGTTGCGCAGCGGCGGTTCGGCCTGGCTCGCGAACACGTCGATCGTCCTTGCCGCCATCGCCGTCGTGATCGGCGCCAACGTTGCGCTCTATCGCCATGATTTGCACTTCGACGTCAGCCGCGAAGGGCGCAACACGCCGCCGCCGCAGCTCACCGACGTGATCGCGCAATTGCGCGTCCCGCTGTCCCTGACCTATTTCTACAATGCGGGCGATGCAAATGCAGTCAATGTCAAGGAATTGGTTCAGACCGCCGCGCGCAATCATCCGCTGTTCGCGTTCCGCGCCATCGATCTCGACAAGGAGCCAGGCCTTGCCCGCGATCTCGGCGTTCGTGCCTACAACACGGCGGTGCTCCAGGCCGAGGATCGCAAGGTCCTGGTCGAGAACGTCATTGATCCCGCCCGCATCGGCTATGCGGCGCTGCGGGTGCTGCGCAAGCGGGTGGAGACTGTGTGCTTCGTCACCGGTCACGGCGAGACGTTTCGGCCGCTGCCCTCGCATTTCCATTTCAGCCATGTCGAGACGCTGAAGGGGCACGAGACGCCCGGCGCCGGCGACGTGCTGGAGGCGGCGCCGGAAGCGCTCGACCGTCTCCAGCTCGCGTTGAACCAGATCGGTTTCGAGATGCGCGAGCTCGTCACGGCGACTGGCTCCAGCATCCCGTCGGACTGCTCGGTCGTCGCCGATGTCGGCCCACGCACCGCCTTTTCCGCTGACGAGGCGGCGCTGCTTGGCGACTATGTCAGAGGAGGGGGCCGGCTTCTGCTGCTGATTGATCCGCTGTCGGAGGTCAACGGCGATTTCGAGCGCCTGCTGCTGAGGCCTGTCGGCTTGTCGACCGAGGCGGCGATCGTGATCGATCCCCTCAATCATTTCCGCACCGACGCGGACAAGGTCGCGGTCCCCTATTATCCGCCGCATCCGATCACCCGGCGCCTGGCGTTGACCGTGTTTCCGCAAGTCCGGCCGCTCGCGGTGGCGCAGCCGCCAAGCGGCGTAAGCGCGATCGTGCTCGCGGCCAGCAGTCAGGACAGCTACCTGCGTTCGCCCAGGACTGTTGCCGCTGCGAGCGATGCGGCGGCAACAGGGACCCGCAGTGCCCAGCCGCTCGCGGTTGCTCTCGAGGGGACCTGGCCGGGCGGCGCGCCAGACAAGCGCTTCCGCATGGTCATAGCCGGGACCAGCAAGTTCGCGAGCAACGAATATTTCCCCTATGTCTCCAACGGCGAGCTGTCGCTCGCCACGCTACGCTGGCTCACCGAGGATGATCACTCGCCAAGTGTCGCGCCGCAGACCTTCAAGCTGCCGGAGATCGTGTTGACCAGCGGCCAGATGCGCGACACCTTCATTGTGCTGGAAGTGCTGTTGCCGCTGAGCACGGCCTTGTTCGGTGTTGCGATGTGGTGGAGGCGGCGGTGAGGGCCGGGGCGGCCGGAGGCGGGACGCCCCGATGGCTGATGCCGCTCCTGGCTGCGGTGCTGGTGGCGCTCCTCGGGCTGCTGGTCCTCAGCGGAGAGTGGCCGGCGCTGCGCAGCAAGGTCGCCTTCGCACCCAAGGGCCTCCTGACTCTCACGCCGGCCGACGTTCGGAGAGTGGAGATCCGTTCGGATGGTGACAGCGTCGTCCTGCTTCGCAGGGAAGGCGCATGGGCGATCGAGGGGCTGGATGGCACCATGCCGGCTGAGCTCAGGACGCATCTCGAGACGGCGCTGCGGCTCGCCGCGGTAAGCGAGCCGGCGCGCGAAATCCCCGCCGGCGAGCTCAGCCCGGCAAGCTTCGCGGGCTTCGGTCTGGACCCACCCGCAACCGTCGCGGTCATCGAGGCCGTCGACGGTACGGCGACGTCGGTGAATGTGGGCGCGCTGAATCCGGCGAATACGTCGCACTATGTCCGGGTCAGCGGCCGCCCCGCCGTATACCTGATGCCGCGCCATGTCGGCGAGGAGTGGCGCGTCACCTTCGACATGATACGCCGCCTGCGCGGTCCGGCCGGCGCCGATGCGGCGAGCCGCGGCAAGAGCCTGTTGCTGCCGGTATCGATGGCGCAGGTCTGGGCGCTCGAGATCGTCTTCGCCGGCAAGCTCACCCGTTTCGAGCGCGATGCCGGTGGCAATTGGTTCCGCCATCTCGGTCAGCACAATCATGCCGCCGGTCATGTCGTCCATGTTGCCGATCCCGAGCAGGCCCGCATCATCGATGCAGCGCTGCGTGCGTTCGATGCCGCTGCGGTCGAGACGCGGATTGGCGCTGCCGATCCGTCGCAATTGGCGCGCTACGGCCTCAATCTGCCGAGCCTGATCGTTCTGGTCTTCGCGCGCGACGCGCCGGCGCCGCTCGCAAGGCTCGAATTCGGCGCCTCCGCCGACAGTCTCGATCGTTACGTGCGGCTCGCGCCCGACGGCGCCGTGGTCACGGTGGCCGAGTTCGAGATGCGCCGGTTGACGGAGCTGCTGCGCGCGGTCGGAGCGGGATCATGATGCGAGCGCGCCTGGCGCTGCTCGGCATGATTCTGCTCGGCATCGGCATGCCGGCATGGGCACACCAGGTCAATCTGTCGACCGCACGTGTGGCACTGACCGCCGCTCGCGCCGTGACCATCGAGGTGGCACTCAAAGGTAGCGACGTCGACCGGCTTGTCGGCACGAAGGTCTATGACGCGAAGCAAGATGCGGTCGATCCGGCCGCGGTCGAAATGGCCGCGGCATCGATCCTGGCCTATGCGCAATCACATCTCGCGGTAACCGGCTCCGGCGGCACGGCGTGCTCGGCCGGGACTGCCGCGATCCTGGCGGACGGCGACGGCATCATCTATCGCAACAGTTTCGACTGTGCCGCCGTGGCCGGTGACATCGTCTATCGCTCCACCGTGCTGACCGAGAGGGATCCCACCGCGCGTCAGGTGGTGCTGGTCGCGCAGAATGGGACCGAGGCGCAGGCGCTGCTCGATTCTGGCAATACCACGGTCACGCTGTCCGCCCCCGCGCCGCCGCTGTGGTCGACGATGCAGCGCTATCTCCTCACCGGGATCGAGCACATTTTTCTCGGCTACGATCACATCGCCTTCCTGATCGCCGTCGTGCTGTGGGCGCGCCGGCTCATTCCCATCATCAAGATCGTCACCGCCTTCACCATTGCCCATTCGCTCACGCTGTCCCTGGCCGCGCTGAACGTCCTCGTCATTCCGAGCCGGATCGTGGAGCCGGCGATCGCCGCCTCGATCATGTTCGTTGCCGTGGAGAATTTCTTTTCGCGCGACATCGACAAGCGCTGGCGCGTGACCTTTCTGTTCGGGCTGATCCACGGCTTTGGTTTCGCCGGTGCGCTTCAGGAGATCGGCCTGCCGCCGAACGCGGTGGTGCCGGCGCTCGCCGCCTTCAACATTGGCGTCGAGATCGGGCAGGTCGCGATCGTTTCGATCGTGCTGCCGCTGCTTGGCCTGGTCGATCGGCTGTTTGCAGCCGACCGGACGAAGCCAGTGCGGGCTGCGAGGCTGGTCTATGCTGTCTCCGCGGCAATCAGCCTGCTCGGCGGCTACTGGCTGCTGACGCGCGTCTTCGAGGCGTGATCCGCGCTACTGCTTCTGCAGCAGCTTGAGCCGGCAGCGTAGCGCTTCACGGATGTGTGCACGCGCAAGCTGCTCGGCCCTGTCGCCGTCGCGCGCGGCGATGGCCTCGATGATGGCCCGATGTTCGCCGTGGCTGGTTGAAGGACGGCCGGTCACCGTAAAGGTGGTCGGGCCGAGCAGGGCGATCCAGTCCTGCAATTCCCGCGAAGCGTTGTCGAGATAGCGGTTGCGCGCGGCGCGGCAGATGGCTTCGTGGAAGGCGCGATTGAGCCTCGCCATCTCGGCCGCGTCGGTCTCCGATATCTCGACAAAGGCTTGCTCGATATCGCGGAGCGCGTCGATCTCCGTGGCGGAGGCGTGTGCGGCGGCAAGGCGCGCAGCGGCGCCTTCCATGATCTCACGCATGGCGTAGAGCTCGAGCACCTCTGATATGTCGAGGTTGCGCACGATCAGCCCGCGGCCGCCGGCCGGCTCGACGAAGCCGCGCGCCGCGAGCCGGCCCAAGGCTTCGCGAACCGGGGTGCGGCTGACCTTCAGCCGCTGCGCGACCTCTTCCTCGCGCAGGCGGTCGCCGGCGCGGTAGCTGCCGGCCTGAAGCGCCTCGCAGAGCGAGCGGAACACGGCTTCGCCCAGCGCGACACCGCCGCCGCGCGCAATCGTTCCGCCTGTCTTTGCCGGACGTCTGGCCATTGTTCCTCAATGCGCATCCGGCCCATGCGAAGACGCCGCTTGCGTCGTCTATGTATATCTTTGTATACAAAAGTACGCAACGTTGATCGTGGTTGAGGATGGTCGCTGACGGACAGAATGTCTCTAGTCTCGCGCGCCATTGGAACAGGCGGTATGGGCAGCAAGTACGACGTGCTGGTGATCGGCGGCGGCAATGCCGCTCTGTGCGCGGCGATCGCCGCGCGGCGCGGCGGAGCGTCGGTGCTGGTGCTCGAGGGTGCGCCAAAGTTCTATCGCGGCGGCAACACCCGCCACACCCGCAACATGCGCTGCGCCCATGACGCCGCCACGGAAATCCTGACCGGCCCCTACACCGAGGAGGAGTTCTGGGAGGACCTGCTGCGCGTTACCGGCGGGCAGACCGACGAGGTGCTCGCCCGTCACATGATCCGGGAGTCCAAGGACATTTTGAACTGGATCGTGGAGCAGGGCGTGCGCTGGCAGCCGTCGCTCGGCGGCACGCTGAGCCTCGGCCGCACCAACTCGTTCTTTCTCGGCGGCGGCCGGGCGATGCTGAATGCGCTCTATCTCACGGCCGAGCAGCTGGGCGTCGAGGTCGAATACGATGCCGAAGTCATCGACCTCGTGATCGAGGACGGCATGTTCCTCGCCGCGCGCCTCAAGCGGCCGATCAAGGGCGAGACCGAGATCCGCGCCACCTCGCTGGTCGCGGCGGCCGGCGGGTTCGAGGCCAACATCGAATGGCTGAAGCAATATTGGGGCGAGGCCGCCGACAATTTCCTGATCCGGGGCACGCCCTATAATCGCGGCTCGATCCTGAAGATGCTGCTCGACAAAGGCGTGCAGGAGGTCGGCGATCCCACCCAGTGCCATGCGGTTGCGATCGACGCCCGCGCGCCGAAATTCGACGGCGGCATCATCACTCGCCACGACTCCGTCGTGTTCGGCATCGTCGTCAACAAGCATGCGCAGCGCTTCTATGACGAAGGCGAGGACATCTGGCCGAAGCGCTACGCGATCTGGGGCCGGCTGGTCGCGGCGCAGCCGGACCAGATCGCCTACATCATCTTCGACTCGACCGTGGTCACGAGCTTCATGCCGACGCTGTTTCCGCCGATCGCCGGGCAGACCGTGGCGGAGCTCGCCGGCAAGCTGGAGCTCGATCCGGCGGCGCTGGAGAAGACCATCACCGAGTTCAATGCCGCGGTGCGGCCCGGCACCTTCGATCACACCATCCTGGACGATTGCCGCACCGAGGGCATAACGCCGCAGAAGACCCATTGGGCGCGGCGGATCGAGACGCCGCCTTATCTCGCCTATCCGGTGCGGCCCGGCATTACCTTTACCTATCTCGGCACGCGCGTGAACAAGGAGGCGCGCATGCTAATGGCTGACGGCAGGCTGTCGGCCAACATGTTCGCGGCCGGCGAGATCATGGCCGGCAACGTGCTCGGCAAGGGCTATGCCGCCGGCATGGGCATGACCATCGGCAGCGTGTTCGGGCGGATCGCAGGACGGGAAGCGGCACGCCAGGCCAAGAACTAGAATGAAGAAAAGACTTAAGGAGACAGCATGTCACGCATTGCCATCGCTTCGATCGCGGCTCTGCTGCTCGCCGGCCACGCCCGCGCCGCGGAGCCGATCACCCTGCGCGACATGGGTTCGTTCCATGTCGGTGGGCGTCTCGTCGAGATCTCCGGCAAGCCGGTGAAGGAGGTCGTGTTCACGCCCGGCGGCGTGCCGGCCAAGGTCGATCCGAACGGCACCTATCAGGTCGAACAGATGTATGTGCAATACTTCCTGCCGGCAAACGAGAAGGGGGCCTATCCGCTGCTGATGTGGCACGGCGGCGGGCTGACCGGCGTCACCTACGAGACCACGCCTGACGGACGCGAAGGCTGGCTGAATTATTTTCTGCGCAAGGGGTGGGCGGTCTATAATTCCGACGCGGTGGAGCGCGGGCGCGCAGGCTGGGCGCAATACCCCGACATCTTCAAGGGCGAGCCGGTCTTCCTCACCACGGCCAATCCGTTCGAGCGTTTCCGCATCGGCGATGGTCCGAACTCCTACGACCCCGATCCCGCCAAGCGAAAGCTGTTGCCGGGCAGCCAGTTTCCGGTCGAGGGCTACGACAATTTCGTCAAGCAGAACGTCCCGCGCTGGACCACGACTGACGATGCGGCCATCGCCGCCTATATCGCCGAGATCGATCGCGTCGGTCCCTCGGTGATCCTATTCCACAGCCAGGCCGGCAGCTTCGGCTTCAAGGTCGCACAAGCCCGGCCTGACAAGGTCAAGGCGCTGATTGCGATCGAGCCGGCCGGCATCGGCGATCCCGCCAAGGCGGATGTGCTGAAGAACATTCCGACCCTCATCATCTACGGCGACTATATCGAGCGCGATTCGCGCTGGCCCAAGATCCGCGCCAACGGCATCGCCTTTGCAGACGCCATCAAGGCGGCCGGGGGCCGCGTCGACGTCGTCGACCTGCCGCAGGCGGGTATCAAGGGCAATTCGCATATGGTGATGATGGACAAGAACAACCTCGAGGTCGCAGGCCTGATCCAGAAATGGCTCGAAGCAAAGGGCCTGACGAAGTAAAGCCATGCACGGAACCAGAATTTTGGACGAAGCCGACCGTCTGATGACGGTCTGCAATTCCTGCCGCTACTGCGAGGGATTGTGCGCGGTGTTTCCGGCCATGGAGATGCGCCGCGCCTTCTCCGACGGCGATCTCAACTATCTCGCCAATCTCTGCCACGCCTGTGGCGCCTGCTATGTCGACTGCCAGTTCTCGCCGCCGCACGAATTCAACGTCAACGTTCCGAAGACGCTGGCAATTGCGCGCGCCGAGTCCTATGCGGCCTATGCCTGGCCGCGGGCGCTATCCGGCACATTTGCGCGGAACGGCCTCGTCATCAGCATCATCGCTGCGCTCAGCATGGCCGCCTTCATCCTCGGCTTCGCCATCTGGAACGACCGCAGCGTACTGTTCGGCGTGCACACCGGCCCCGGCGCGTTCTACAGGCTGATGCCGCATAATGCGATGGCCGCGCTGTTCAGCGTCGCCTTCCTTTATGCGATCCTGGCTCTCGTCCTGAGCGTGCGCGCCTTCTGGCGCGACATCGGTCCGCCGATTGGCGGCCGCGCCGATGCCGGTTCGATCTTTCAGGCGATACGCGATGCCGGCGAGCTGCGCTATCTCCATGGCGGCGGCGTCGGCTGCTATAACGAAGACGACAAGCCGACCGATCGGCGCAAGCTGTATCATCACCTGACCTTCTATGGCTTCCTGCTGTGCTTTGCCGCGACCTCGGTCGCGACGCTCTATCACTATCTGCTCGGCCGCGAGGCGCCATATCCGTGGTGGGACCTCCCGGTCGTGCTCGGCACGCTGGGCGGCATCGGCCTGATCATCGGACCGATCGGCCTGTTCGCGGCAAAGATGCAGCGCGATCCGGCATTGCTCGACGAGAGCCGTTACGGCATGGACGTCGGCTTCATCGCCATGCTGTTCCTGACCGGCATCACCGGCATGGCACTTCTGCTGCTGCGCGAGACTTCTGCGATGGGGCCGGTGCTGGCACTGCATCTCGGCGCCGTGTTCGCGCTGTTCATCACCATGCCCTATGGCAAGTTCGTGCACGGCATCTATCGGTTCGCGGCGCTGGTGCGTTACGCGCAGGAGCGGCGGACCGCGGCGTGACCGGCGATCTCGTCGCCCGGGGCACCCGCTTCCGCCTTTTGTGGCATGCCGAGGTCCGCGCGATGCCATGAAGCAAAACCACTCCCGGGCATCGCGCCTCGCCTGTTTGGGGCGCCCCATGCATCTCTCGTTACGCCACCTCGCGCTCCGGTGCCGACGCCTGCTCGCGGGCCATCGTCGTTGCCGTGACGTAGTCGGTCTTGCCGGTGCCGAGCAGCGGCACCTTGTCGACCACCATGATCGCCGCTGGAACGGTCAGCTCGGACGCGCCGATCGACTTCGCCTGGGCCTGCATCGCACTACGCTCGGCGTTCTTCTCCGTCGTCAGCAGCACGATGCGCTCGCCCTTGCGCTGGTCGGGGATCGACACGGCGACCGATGCGGCCTGCGGCCACAGCGTCGTCGCGATGCTCTCGACCGCCGACAGCGAGACCATTTCGCCCGCGATCTTGGCAAAGCGCTTGGCGCGGCCCTTGATGGTAATGAAGCCGGCCGCGTCGATCGAAACGATGTCGCCGGTGTCGTGCCAGCCCTCGGGAAGCTTTTCGAGCACGCCGGGATTTTCAGCCCGCAAGTATCCGAGCATCACGTTCGGCCCGCGCACCGAGAGGCGTCCACCGTCCTCGATGCCGGGGACCGGATCGAGCCTGCTTTCCATCAGCGGCGACAGGCGGCCGACGGTGCCGGGGCGGTTGGCCATCGGCGTGTTCATCGCCAGCACCGGCGCGGTCTCGGTGACGCCGTAGCCTTCGAGGATGCGGATGCCGTAGCGCTCCATGAACACCTGCCGCGTGCGGTCCTTCACCGCCTCGGCGCCGGCGATCACGAGACGCAGGGTGCGGAAGTCGTAGGCGTGTGCCGAGCGTGCATAGCCGGTGAGGAACGTGTCGGTGCCGAACAGGATCGTGGCGCCGGTCTGATAGATCAGCTCGGGGACGATCCGGTAGTGCAGCGGCGAGGGGTACATGTAGATCGGAATGCCCGCCAGCAGCGGCATCATCATTCCGCCGGTCAGCCCGAAGGAGTGGAACACCGGCAGTACGTTGAACACCTTGTCATTGGCGTTGGCGTCGACCCGCGCCAGCGCCTGCGCCGCGTTGGCGAGGATGTTGCGGTGAGAAAGCACCACGCCTTTGGGCGTGCCTTCCGAGCCCGAGGTGAACAGCACGACGGCCGGATCATTGGCCTGGCGGGTGACGCGCGGCGCGGTGCCGGCGAGCAGACCCTTGATCTTGTCGACCGCACCGATTGAGGCGCGGATGTCTTCGAGATAGACGATTCGAGCCTCCGCGGAGATCGCCGACATCAGCTTGTCGAGCTTGCCCTTCTCGATGAAGGCCTTCGAGGTCAGCACCGTCCTGACCTGCGCGGCCTTCATGGCGGCGAGGACGTTGACCGGACCGGCGGAGAAATTGAGCATCGCCGGCACCCGGCCGATGTTTTGCAGCGCCATGAAGACGACGGCGACGCCCGCCGAGTTCGGCAGCAGCACGCCGACATTCTCGCCGGCCGTGGTGCCGGCTTCGAGCTTGCGGCTCAGGACCTGCGCGCCGAGGATCAGCTTGCGATAGGTCAGCTTGGTGCCGAGCGCGTCCTCGATGATGACCTTGCCGGTGTCGCGGTCGCGATAGGCATGCCCGAGGGCTTCGAACAGGGTGTGATCGAGCATGGCATTCTTGACGAGGGCGTCGATCATCACGTCCTGGAGCGCGCTGCCGGCGGCGTTGCGGCGCGCCTTGCCCTTCAGAGCCGGATCGACCGGAAGCTTGACGGGCGGCAGGATGGTGACCGTCACCCGCGGGAACCAGGAGCGCTTGATCTGGCTGCTGTTGAGATAGCTGAGATGGGAGCGCTGCGCGCCTTCGATGCGGACCGGCACGACCACGGCGTCGGCCTTGTCCGCGATCATCGCGGTGCCGTCATAAACCTTCATCAGCGAGCCGGAGACGGTGATGCGTCCTTCCGGAAAAATGACCACCGGCTCGCCGGCAGCGACGAGCTTGATCAGGTCGCGCGCAGCCAGCGGCTTGGTCGGATCCATGGTGTAGTGCTTGACCACGCGCAGGAACGGCTTGGCCCACCAGGCCTTCGAGATGCCGGTATCCACCGCGAAGCTGGCGTCGATCGGCAGCACGGCATGCAGCAGCGGGCCGTCGATCAGGCTGACATGGTTGGGCGCGATCAACATACGGGTGCCTGATGGAGGCAGGTTCTCGAGCCCGCGCACCTCGGTGCGGAACAGTGCACGGAACAGCAGTCCGCCGAAGTCGCGCACGCCTTCCTTGCCCCACTTGGTCAGCACGAACCACACCGCGCCGAAGCTCGCGACGCCGAGGCCGAAGAAGATCCAGCCGACATGCAATCCGCCCGCCTGCAACAGCGCGACGAACAGCGAGCCGACCACCATGAAGGCGGCCTGCAGCACATTGCCGGCGGCGATGATGCGGGCGCGCTCGGACGGCGCTGACCAGGCCTGGACGGCGGCAAAGGATGGAACGACAAACAAGCCACCGCCGAATGCAAAGGCGACGAAGTCGATCAGCATGCGCAGACCCGCGAACGAGGTCGCGAAACCGGCCGCGGTGATGTCCTGGCCCTTGGTGGTCACGGCGATGGCCCAAGCGAGATCGAGGCCAGAACATCCCATGATGATGGCGCCGATCGGCACCAGCGCGAGGTTCGGGCGAACGTGGCTCAGGCTGGCGGCGAACAGCGAGCCGATGGCGATGCCGATCGCGAAGATCGCAAGACACAGCGTCACCACGCCCTCGGTGCCACCCACGACGTCCTTCACCAGCGCCGGCAGCAGCGACAGCACGATGGCGCCGACCAGCCAGAACCAGGAGACGATCACGGTGCCGTCCCACAGCCGGTGATCGGCGTGCAACGTTTTGAGGAGGCTGAGCGTCGAGGTCCAGGGATTGGCGGTGACGGGCAGTTCGGGCGCAGACGGCGTGGTCGCGGGAATGCGGGAGGCGAAGGCCCAGGACAACAGGGCCAGCACGACCACGGCCGATGCGACCCAGCCCATATGCGCGGAGCCGGCCACGAACTGGCCGCCGGCGACGGTGCCGAGCAGGATAGCCATGAAGGTCGCGCCTTCGACCAGGGCGTTGCCGGTCGCGAGCTCGCCGAGGTCGAGCTGGTCCGGCAGCATGGAATATTTCACGGGACCGAACAGGGCGGCGATGATGCCGAACAGCGCGAGCGCTGCGAACAGCAGCGGCACCGAGTGCAGGAAGAAACCGGCGGCGGCAAAGCAAGCGGCGAAGATCTCGGCGAATTTGAGCCGCCTTGCGACGACGGACTTGACGTATTTGTCGGCGAGCTGGCCGCCGAGTCCGGACAGGATGAAATAGGGGAAGATGAAGACGGCGCCTGCCACCGTCACCAGCGCATCGCCGTGACCGGTCGCGGCACTGTAAAGCAGGATGATGACGAGTGCGTTCTTGAGCACGTTGTCATTGAGCGCCGAGAAGAATTGCGCCCAGAACAGCGGCGCGAAGCGGCGTGACGACATCAATTCCCTGATCATGACTAGTCCTGTTTTGAAAAAGGCAGCCTGAGGTTCGTTACGTTGTCTGTGAAGCGTCACGACCGGAAGGTATGGGACGAACGATTGCAGGGTGACGACGGTTGCCGGCCTGCTTTGTCCCCTCGATCCCTCCGATCCTGTTGGTCTCCAAGTGGTCTTGTTAGGTTCGCAAATATCTGATCGCGGCCAGGTTCGGCCGGAAACGCCTTGTCGGGATATCGGCCCAGCGGTGAGGAAAAGCTGAACCGCATTGTCTAGCGCCGCGGTGTCGGTTGCGAATGTCGGGACATGGTGAGTCCTTTATTGCAACCGGATATTGCATTCGAACCGATCGGAACGTGTCGGCTGCGCCCGTCTCAGGTGAGATGGGCGAGGTGGCGAAAGGGCGAGAGGCGGCCGAGCAGGCTGAACCGGCGGCCCTCGTGACGAGCACGGGCACGGCTCTTCCGCCACATCCGGAAGGTCGCGCGCCGCTCGGTGAGCACGCCGGCGATGTCGCAGGCATTTGCGATGCGATCGATCGGGGCCATGGCGAACCGCAACAGGGCCCGGCCAAAGCCGGTCACGAGAGCTGCGGCGTCATCGACGAACGTGGCGGCGATATCAACAGCGAGGGTTTGCATTTTGCAGGTCTCCGGGTTAATTTGAACAATGTTCACATGAGTAGCTTGAAAATGAACAATGTTCAAGAAGAATCGCTGCGCGGGCGAAAAAAAAATCGGCGACGGCTTCAGATCGTGGAGATCGCCCGCGGCATCATTTCCGGTAAGGGGCTGAGATCATTGAAGGTTCGGGATGTCGCGGAGGCTGCCCGCTGCTCGGTCGGCAGCGTCTATAACGAGTTCGGCGACTTCGATGGGGTGATCCTGACCGTCAATCGGGAGACGGTTCAGGCGCTCACGGCGCGGCTGCGCGGAGTTCCCACCGAGGATCCCGTTCGCCAGCTCTATGGGCTTGCCGCGACCTATCTCGACTTCTTTGCCGAGCACGCCAATCTGCTGCGCTCGCTGTTCGAGCATCGGATGGAGGACGATCGTCCTTATCCCGACGACATCCTTCAGATGGTCATGGACGCCTTCGCGCTGATGCATCCACCGCTGGTGCGGCTATTGCCGGATGCGGATGACGTGAAGATCGCGCTGTTGTCGCGCACGCTGTTTTCCGCCGTGCATGGAATCATCTCGCTCGGCCTCGAGGAGCGCATGGTGGCCGTGCCGCCGCAGATGCTGCGCCAGCAGATCGAACAATTTGTTGACGCCCATCTCGCCGGCCTCGGCATTTTGCCTCGGCGGTGACGGGGCGGGCAGCGTCAAGCGCGCGCAGCTTCGCGTGGCCGGGCTGACACGACGACGACATCCGGTCTCCCGCCGTCGACCTGAACCCGGTTACGTCCCTTTTCCTTGGCGCGATAGCAGGCTGCATCCGCACGCCGCATCGCGTCCTCGAGCGTGGTGTTGCGATCGGCGATGCAGGCAACGCCGATGCTGGCGGTCACCGCAAAGCAACGGTCGTCCCAGGCGAAATTGAACAGTTCGAACGATCGGCGCAGCCGTTCGGCGATATCGACGGCTTTCGAGGGCGGGCACCGCGGCAGGATCAGGCCGAATTCGTCACCGCCGAGCCGGGCCACCTGATCATGCGCATGCCGGTCCTGTTGCAGGAGGCGCGAGATCTGGCAGAGCAGGCGGTCGCCGGCGAGATGACCGCAGCTGTCGTTGACGCTCTTGAACTGGTCGAGGTCGATCAGGATCAGGCCGAGCGAACCCGCCGCACTATTGTCCAGCTCGCTTTGCAGACGCGCCTCGAAGGCGCGGCGGTTGGACAGGCCGGTCAGCCAGTCGTGCGACGCCTGCCAGGCCAAGCGCTCCTTCTCGGCGTGCAAGGCATCCTCGAATGCCTGTCGCTGCAGCACCAATCGCCGCGTATGCCAGATCAGGAGCAGGATCAGCGTCGCGGCGGTGACGATGTTGATGCAAGTCAGCGTCAGCTTGATGGCACGGGAGCCTTCACCGAGGACAGTGGAGAACCGCTTGGCGTGCACCGTGAATTGAGTGTTGAGATCCGAGAGGTGCGACGACAGGAATTGCAGGCGGTCGTCGTCTTGAATGGGGCCGTTCTCCAGCTCGGACCGGATCACCTCGCCGAACACGCTGAGCTCCAGCAGCATCGGATCGGTGGCAGCCCATTCGCGAATCGCTTCCTGGAGGAAGCTGACGCGGTTGAAGTAGCGAAACAGCCAGATCAGTCCCGGAACGTCATCGGGATGGTTGCCGCCTTGCAGGAAGCCGATGCGGGCGACCTCGACGTCGACCGGATCGCGCTCGAGCGCCCAGCGCGCGAATTCGTCGCCAATGGGAACGGCGAGCGCGGCCCGGTATTGCGCGAACTGGCTTGCCTCGCCCGAATGCAGGTAGCGATGGAGGAAATAGACGGCGTTCTTCTGCGAGCGCGACCACAATGCTTCCCCTGCAACATAGGCGCGGACCGATGACATCACCTCGAGGCTGAATCCCGCGATCGCCGCCTGGAGCAGGACGACCATCACGAAAGGCGAGACGAGCTTGATGACGTGAAGGAAACTGTGTCCCTTCGTCGACGTCGCTGTTCTGCGAAACACCCTGCGTTCCCCAAATCGATCAACGATCCCAGCGGAGCGTTGGCCTACAACGCGAAGTAGAGCAGAATGTCTTAACTCGACCTGAAAACGCGAGCGACTGCGCCGCACGGTGAAGGCGCTGTGAAGTGGATGCGCGCAGATCGCGTCAAATACCGGTCAATCGGAACTGGTGCGGCATCGGCGAACCAATGCTTCGCATTCATCGTGCGCCGTTTACCCGATCGAGAGGAGTCCAGTTCGCTGCTAGAGCATTGATCCGGAAAAGTGTGCAGCGGTTTTGCGAAAAGATCATGCTCAAACAATAACCTAAAGCGCGATGACGATTCATCCTGATCTTATCGCGCTTTAGACCAGCACCGGCTTGCGCACGCGGCCGGCATCGCCGAACACGCGCAGGTAACGCTCGATCTCCGAGGGCAGGCCGGTCGCTTTCTCCGGATTGTCGGAGAGCTTGACGGCCGGCTGGCCGTCGACCGACGACACCTTGCAGACCAGCGAGATGGGATCGAGATTGAACGAGCCGTCCGGCGCGCAGCCGACGAAGTCGTTGGTGAGGTTGGTGCCCCAGCCGAACGAGAGCCGCACACGGCCGGCGAAGTGGTGATAGGTCTCCTCGATCGAGCCGACGTCCATCGCGTCGGAGAAGACGAGCAGCTTGTCCTTGGGATTGCGGCCCTTCTTCTTCCACCAGGCGACGATCTCCTCGCCGGCCTGGATCGGCGGCGCGCTGTCGGGGCGGAAGCCGGTCCAGTCGGCGACCCATTCCGGCGCATCGCGCAGGAAGGCTTTCGTGCCGAAGGCGTCGGGCAGTGCGATCAGGAGATTGCCGCCATAGGTCTGGCGCCACTGGTCGAGGATGCGATACGGCGCCCAGCGCAATTCCTCGTCGTCCCTGGCGAGCGCGGCCGCGACCATCGGCAGTTCATGCGCGTTGGTGCCGATGGCTTCGAGATCGTTGTCCATCGCGAGCAGCACGTTGGAGGTGCCGATGAAGGACGAGCCGAGGCCTTCCTTCACCGCCTCCACGCACCAGCGCTGCCAGAGGAAGCCGTGGCGCCGACGGGTGCCGAAGTCGGACAGCCGCAAATTCTCCAGCTTGCGCAGCCGCTCCACCTTGGTCCACAGCTTGGCCTTGGCGCGGGCGTAGAGCACGTCGAGCTCGAAGCGGCCGCGGTCCTTCATTGCTGCGCGCGAGCGCAGCTCGTTGAGGATCGCGAGTGCCGGAATCTCCCACATGGTGGTGTGGGTCCAGGGGCCGTGGAAATGCAGCTCGTACTGGCCTTCGACCTTGCGCAGCTCGTATTCGGGCAAGCGGAATTCGGCTAGCCAGCGGATGAAGTCCGCCGAGAACATGTGGGTCTTGCCGTAGAAGGTGTTACCGGCAAGCCAGATCAGCTCCTTCTTGGAGAAACGGATGGTGCGGGCATGGTCGAGCTGGGCGCGCAGCTCGCCCTCGTCGATGATCTCGGCGAGACGCACATGGCGCGAGCGGTTGATGACCGAGAAGGTCACCTGCTGATCCGGGTAATCCTCCCGAATCATTTGTAACATCAACAGCTTGTAGAAATCGGTATCAAGCAGGCTGCGGATGATGGGATCCAGCCGCCAGCTGTGATTGTAGGTTCGGCTCGCAATGTCGGTCACGGTCATGGGCGGATTTTAGCGTGGCTCCCCTTGCGCAACCAGTGGGTTTGGCGGGAATCAGGTTTTCGCAGGCCGCGGCCCGTCGCTCAGGCGGCGGCCGTCGCCGCGACAGTCTCGAGTTGATTCCTGATCCAGCGATGGGCCGGATCCTTCTGGTAGCGCTGGTGCCAGACCATAAACATCGGCAGCTCGGCCAGTGTCTGTGTGCGCGAGGCCAGCGGAATTCGCACGTGGGCGAAGCCCAGCATGACGCCAGGCGCCAGCAGGCTCGGCATGCTCGCAAGCATTTGCGAGCCGCGCAGGAACGATGGCACGCCGGAGAAGCTCGGCACGGAGATGGCGATATCGCGGTGGAAGCCATTGGCTGCCAGGCGACGGTCGAAGTCGAGCCGCTCGTTGTCGGTGTAGACGACCGTGATGTGGCGCGCGGCGAGATAGGCGCCACGGCCGCTTGGCGCGGCACGCGCTTTGGCGTCGTAATAGCAGACGTAATGATCTCTCAGCAGCCGCTTCTGCACGATGTCGACGCCGGCGGGCGGCAACGGCGTGATCAGCAGATCGCAGCGGTTTTCGCGCAGCATCGCAGGCGACGGCGACTGCGAGGGGATCACGCGCAGGTTCAAGCTCTTCACTTGCGCGGCGACATGATCGAAGAACCGTGGCAGCAGCAGGTCGCGCTGGAAGTCATTGGCGGCGATCGTTAGCGATAGCTGGGCCTGCGCCGGCGCGAAAGCGACGCCGCCGGCGAAGCTGCGCATCTCGTCGATCAGCGCGCGCGCCTTCGCCGCGAGGGCCTGGGCGTGCGCCGTGGCGACGATGCCGCGGCCGGATTTGGCGAACAGCGGATCGCCCGCGATCCGCCGCAGCTTGTTCAGGGCGTGGCTGACGGCGGATTGCGTCAGGCCGAGCCGCGTGGCGGCCGCCGTCACCGAGCCTTCCTCCAGCACGGCCAGGAACAGCTCGAGGGCGTGGCCATCGAGGGCCAAATGATCGATTTCTTTCATGCAATATATTATAATCGATCTATTTATCTGTGGAATAGACCGGCTCATGATCTCCCGATAAGCCGCGCCCCCGGACCCCGGGGCGCCAAGGGAGAGACAACGCCGATGAATGCCCAGGCTCCATTCGCAGCCTTGCAGGATCCCCGCCTCAACCGTCCCGAGCCGTTCACGCCCCGCGATGGCGGCTTCTTCCAGCGCGACCGTTCGATCCATCCGCCGGCGCACGCACCCGGCTACAAGTCCTCGGTGCTGCGTTCGCCGCGCCAGGCATTGCTGTCGCTGGAGAACTCGGTCTCGGAGATCACGGGGCCGGTGTTCGGCCATAACGATCTCGGGCCGCTCGACAATGATTTGATCCGCAACTACGCCAAGGACGGCGATCCCGTCGGCGAACGCATCATCGTCCACGGCCGTGTGCTGGATGAGACCGGCCGCGGCGTGCCGAACACGCTGGTCGAGTTCTGGCAGGCCAATGCCGGAGGCCGCTACCGGCACAAGAAGGACACCTATCTGGCGCCGATCGATCCCAATTTCGGCGGCTGCGGCCGCGCGCTGACCGATGACACCGGCTACTACTATTTCCGCACCGTGAAGCCCGGGCCCTATCCCTGGCGCAACTACGTCAACAGCTGGCGCCCCGCCCACATCCACTTCTCGGTGTTCGGCTCCGGTTTTGCGCAGCGGCTGATCACGCAGATGTATTTCGAGGGTGATCCCTTGATCCCGGTCTGCCCGATCCTGACGACGATCCCGGACAAGGACGCGCTCGACCGCCTCGTGGCGCCGCTCGATCTCAACGCCTCCACGCCCTTCGACTCGCTCGCCTACCGCTTCGACATCGTGCTGCGCGGCCAGCGCTCCACTTATTTCGAAAATCGCTCCGAAGGAAACTGAGCAATGCCGCAGCCGCTCAACTACCTCAAGGAAACGGCCTCGCAAACCGCCGGTCCCTACGTTCATATCGGTCTGATCCCGGCAATGGCCGGCTTCGACATCTTCGAGAAGAACTTTTCGAATGTCCTGGTGACGCCGAACACCAAGGGCGAACGTATCACGCTGGAAGGCAGGGTCCTCGATGGTACCGGCACGCCGCTGCGCGACGTGCTGCTGGAGATCTGGCAGGCCAATGCCGCCGGCCGCTACAACCACTCGGCCGACCGCTCGGCGGGTGCGCTGGAGCAGGAGTTTCGTGGTTGGGGCCGCGCCGGCTCCGACTTCGACAGCGGCCTCGTCAGCTTCGAAACGATCAAGCCCGGTGCCATCATCGACAAGGCGGGCCGCAAATGCGCGCCGCATGTCAATGTCTGGATCGTCGCGCGCGGCATCAACATCGGCTTGAACACGCGGCTCTATTTCTCGGATGAAGAGGCCGCCAATGCCGCCGACCCCGTACTCAACCTGATCGAGCCGCCGGTGCGCCGCAGGACGCTGGTTGCCACGCGCAGCGAACGCGCCGGCAAGATCGTGTATTCCTTCACGATCAATTTGCAGGGGCCGGAGGAGACGGTGTTCTTCGACGTGTGACGGGCGGCGGCCGTCCCGGGATCATTCCACCCGGTCGCCCCGATTGATCGATCCGCGCGTGAGGAATTGCGGTGGCTGCCGCAGCTCGCGCGGCCGGTCGGCGGGATCGCGCCCCACTTTTGGCTTCAGCTCTGCCAAATCAATGAATACGTCCGTCTGTCGGCGCAGGTCGTCCGCGATCATGGGCGGCTGAGTGGAGAGCGTGGAGACCACAGTCACGCGGACACCGCGGCGCTGCAGGGCTTCCACCAGCGAACGAAAATCCCCGTCGCCCGAGAACAAGACGATCTGATCGACGTGCTCGGCGAGCTCCATCGCTCTTACGGCGAGGTCGACATCCATGCTGCCCTTCACCTTGCGGCGGCCGGTGGTGGCGTCGACGTACTCCTTGGTGAGCTTGGTGACGACGGTGTATCCGTTATAGTCGAGCCAATCGATCAACGGGCGGATTGACGAAAACTCCTGATCCTCAATGACGGTCGTGTAGTAAAAGGCGCGCAACAGTGCACCTCGGCTTTGAAATTCGCCGAGCAACCGCCTGAAATCGATGTCGAAGCCGAGCGCCTTGGAGGTGGCGTAGAGATTGGAGCCATCGATAAAGAGTGCGATCTTCTCGAGAGAAGACATTGTGCACAAATCTCCAGTTCCGCAAAAAAGCCGGAAAACACTGAAGGCGCCGATGGCTTGCTGAAAAAGGCGGCGCAGACGACCAGACAGGGGTGGCCGTCTTGCGCCAAGGTCAGGGAGGTTCCATGCCACCAGCGCCAGGGCGCCGAATGCAGCCACGCTAAAGCGCGCGCATGCCCCACTCAATTGTACTGAGGTAAAGGGCCTATATACGAAGGTAAGTGGCTGCGAAGACGCCGGATTGAGCAGGTCGGCTCAAACCACGGCCTGCGACCAAAGTCTATCATGCGAAGCGCGTTGATCGGGAACCAAAGCGCTGGCGAATGCTTCCTCCAACATATCCTCGTTGCGAGGTGTGTCATGAGCAGGTTGCAAGAGCGCGAAACTGTCCCTGACGTCTACAATCTGTTTCTCGCCGCTGTACTCTTCATATCCCCGTGGCTGTTCAAGCTGACGATCAGCCAGGGCAAGATCGACCTCTGGGTAACGAGCGCGATCATCGGCATCCTGTCGCTGGCTGCCATCATCGCCTATCGGGATTGGGAGGAGTGGCTCAACGTTCTGATGGGCATTTGGCTCATCGTGTCGCCCTGGTTGCTTGGCTTCCCGCACACACGCGCGATGCACCTCAGCATCGGCTTCGGTATCGTCATTGTGCTTCTGGCGCTGCTCGATCTCTTCCTCCATTACGACAAGAGGCATCCCGAGGAAGAGCCGATCCATGGCAGGCAGGAAAGCGCGCGCGAGTAGAATGCGACGCCTGGAAGTTTGGCATCCGGGGCCTCAGCTTTCGCTGCCATGGAGCTGCGCGCGGAAGGCGCGCGGCGACAGCCCGGTGGCAGCGGCATAAACCCGGCTGAAATAGGCGGGATCCTCGAAGCCGAGCGCGTACGCAATCGTCGAGACCGGCAGGTTGGTGTAGACGAGGTTGCGCCTCGCCTCGCGGATCAGCCGGTTGAGGATCAGATGCGAGGCGGTGTCGCCGGTCGCCGCCCGCGTGATCCGGTTGAGATGCGTCGGCGTCACCGACAGCGCATTGGCATAGTCGGCGACGCTCCAGCGCTCCAGATGATGCTGCTCCAGCAGCGCCTCGAAGCGGCGGAACAATCCGCTTTCCGCTGAACCGTTGCCGCCGCTCTCGCTCGTGAGCGCGCGCGCCACGAGCCCGATCATGGCCGACGACAATGCGCGCAGCACATGCGCGCGACCGAAATCGCGGGCGGCGTGTTCGGCGAAGATCTGCTTCATGGTGGCGCGGATCTGAGGCGTGCCGCGCACCACGCCCGATTGCGACAGGGCTCCGCGCAGACCTTCGGCCGCGAGCAGCGCCTCGTCCAGGATCTCCGCGGCGATGGTCAGCACCCATCCTTGGGTATCGGGCACGAAGCGGAAGCCGTGGACGTGTCCGACCGGAACGTTGACGATCTGCATCGGCCTCAAGGGTACCACGCGTCCGTCCAGCGTTGCCTCGCCGCCACCGCGCTCGATCAGGAGCACCTGGTGCAACCGGGCGTGGCGGTGCACGGCCAGTGTCCAGTCGTGCAGCACCGAGCGGGAGGCGATGGTCTCGCAATGCACGACGTCGGGCAGGTCACCGGACTCGCCAAAGAGATTGTAAACCCGGATCGCCGGGGCAGGGGCTGTGCTTCTCATGTTCGAATAGTACAAGACAAAGACGAAACCCTCCATCGGTTTGCGGCTTTGAATCTGCAAAATAGCGCCGACGGGAGGACGCAAAAATGAAAGTTCAGGTCTGTATCATCGGCGGCGGGCCATCCGGGCTGCTGTTGTCCCAGCTGCTGCATCTGAAGGGCATCGATACCGTCGTGCTGGAGAAATACAGCCGCGACCACGTGCTGGCCCGGATCCGCGCCGGCGTGCTCGAGCACGGTTTTGCAAAACTGATGCGCGAGGCGCAGTGCGGCGAGCGAATGGACCGCGAGGGCGAGATCCACCGGGGATTCGAGATCGCCCATGACGGCATGCTCTCCCAGATTGACCTGCACAAGCATTCCGGCGGCAATTCGGTGCTGGTCTACGGCCAGACCGAGCTGACGCGCGACCTCTACGAAGCGCGCGACCGGCTCGGCGGCAAGGTCGTGCACAATGCCGAGGACGTGACGCCGCACGATCTGACGTCGGACCGTCCCTACGTGACCTATCGTTCGAATGGCGAGACCGTTCGTATCGATTGCGACTACATCGTCGGCGCCGACGGCTTTCACGGCGTCAGCCGCAAGTCGATCCCGAAAGACGTGCTGCGCGAATATGAGAAGGTTTATCCGTTCGGCTGGTTAGGGGTGCTGTCGCGCACGAAACCGGTGGCGCCCGAACTGATCTATGTGAAGCACGAGCGCGGCTTCGCGCTCTGTTCGCTGCGCTCGCAGGTGTTGAGCCGCTACTACATCCAGGTGCCCTTGACCGACAAGGTGGAGGACTGGAGCGACGATGCGTTCTGGGCCGAGCTGAAGCGGCGCCTGCCGGCTGAGGTCGCCGGCCGCCTGATCACGGGTCCGTCGATCGAAAAGAGTATCGCGCCCTTGCGCAGTTTCGTGGCCGAACCGATGAGCTATGGCCGCCTGTTCCTCGCCGGAGACGCCGCCCACATCGTGCCGCCGACCGGCGCGCGCGGACTGAACAGCGCCGCCTCCGACATCTACTACCTCTACCACGCCATGCTCGCGCACTATCAGCACGGCGACGATTCCGGCCTCAAGGGCTATTCCGCCAAGGCGCTCGCGCGAATCTGGAAGGCGCAACGCTTCTCCTGGTGGATGACGATGCTGCTGCACCGCTTCCCCGACCGGCTCGAATATGAGGATCGGCTTCAGCAGACGGAGCTGGACTATCTGCTCTCGTCGGAGACCGCGCAGCGCCTGCTCGCGGAGAATTATGTGGGGCTGCCGTTTTAGACGCCCTCTTCTCACCCTCCCCCTCCAGGGACCCTCCAGGGGAGGGTGAACAACTGCTACTTCCCTTCCAGCGTATTGACCGGCGTCCAATCCGGCGGCGGGGTATTTGCGATAAGAGTTCTGGCGCGCTCCGCGAACATTGACGACGGCAGATCGATCTTCGCTACGCCATCGAACGCATCAGCCGCCTTGCGAAACTCGCGCGCCCGCCAGCATGCCAGCCCTTCGGCATACGCCGCGGCTACCTTTGTTTGCTCGGCGCTCTCTGCGCCCCTCTCCGCCAGCGGCTCGAACACCCTGATCGCTTCGCCGCGTCCCATCACCCTGATCGCATCGAGCTCGCGCCAGGCGAAGGTGTCGCCGGTCTGCGCCATCGTGGTTTCGGAGACCATGATCGCGGTGCCGTAATATTTGTTGGCGCCCTCGAGCCGCGAGGCCACGTTCACGGTGTCACTCATCACGGTGTAATTGAAGCGGCGGCGCGAGCCGATATTGCCGACCACGGCTTCGCCGCTGTTGAGGCCGATACGGTGCGAGAGGCCGTGGCCGGCGAAGGCGGGATTGTCGGAATTGAGCTCCGCCAGCTTCTGGTGGCACTCCAGCGCGGCATGGACGGCATTGCGCGCATGTGCGGGATCGTCGGCCGGAGCGCCGAACATGGCGACGATGGAATCGCCGATATATTTGTCGACATAGCCGCCATGGCCCTCGATGATGTCGGTCATGGCGGACAGATACTCGTTCATCAAGGTCACAAGCTCGCCAGGTGTCATCGTCTCCGCGATCGAGGAGAAGCCGCTGAGGTCGGAGAAGAACATGGTGACATTGCGCATCTCGCCGCCGAGCGCCGGCATCTTGCCGGACGCAACCATGGTGTTGATCACTTCAGGGGCGAGATAGAGGGCAAAGCTCTTGCGCAGGAAGCGCTCGTCGCGATCGGCCAGCACGAAACGGTAGCCGATCATCATCGCGAGCGCCGCAAGGCTTGCGAGCGCAGGCTCGGTCAGCGGCAGTGCCAATGCGTGAACGAACGCACCGACGGCCACGGCGGCGTAAACGGCGGTGAGGCCGAGCCAGGCAATCAGCGCGCCGCTCGGCGCAAGCATGCAGGCGGCGCAAGCGATGACGAGGGCGAACGCGATCGTGAGAATGCTCCGCACGGGAAAGCCGAGCTCGGTGACGGCATCGCGTTCGATCAGGTTGCGAACGACGGTGGCGTGCACGAAGACGCCGGCGACATCGCTGCGCGGGCGTTGCGCGCCACGCTCCGGCGCGGGCAGGGCGCATCGCGCGGCCGGCGTGCCGTCATATCCGCCAGACAGGCGCATCGAGGTGAGCTTACGGTCCTCGAAATTCAGGACCGTGCCAAGCAGCACGACCTTGCCGTCGAAGGCGCGGCGAAAGAAATCGCGATCGCCCTTCTCGACGCAGGCGCGCAGGTCGGCGAAGGAGAAGGTCGGGACGTCGCGTCCCAGCCCGCGAAAGTTGAGCGTCATTGTATTCGGCATCGCGCTCGGGATCGCATAGCCGGACAATTCGGTCGCGCCGGAGGGCGCAATCTCGGGCTTTGCGCCAAGCGCACGCGCAGCGAGCTCGACCGCCATCGCGGGCACCGACCTGCCTTCGATGGCAAAGCTCAACGGCATTCGGCGGATCACGTCGTCGGGATCGGTGTAGACATTGAGCGCGCGGATGGTGTTGCGCACGGCCACTTGCTGTGCGCGATAGGGCACTTCCGGATGATCGATGCTCAGGATTTCGCCGAGCACCAGTTTGCCGCTGTCGGAGATTTGCCGCAGGGCGATCAGGTAATCCCGGTCAAATCCCTTCATGCGGCTGCCGACCGCCATGTCGCCGAAAGGAATCTCCGACTGCTCGATCGAGCTCGGAAAGATCACGTCGAAGCCGATAACCTTGGCGCCGCCCTCGGTGATGCTGCCGAGCACCCGGCCGATTTCGCGCGTCCAGGTCTGGGTCGGCGATCCCTTGAAGGGTGGTGTGTCGTAGGTCTCTCCATCGATCGCCACCACGACGACAGGCGACGTCGCAGGTTCGCGGCGCTCGCCGACCAGCTTGCCGCGGATCGCCGTGAGGATGTCGAGCGAGAGACCTTGCAGCATCTGGAGCGGCGGGGACGTGACGATCGCGCCCGCGAGGAGCGCAATCAGGATCGCCGCAACGATGTCCCGCCTGCCGATCCGCCGCATCGTGTTGTCGAGGCCGTCTATTCGAGCCGCAACAGGCGGCCGATCACCGGGGTGGGCGACGCGGTGGCGCTGGCGTCGACCTGGAAGGCGTAACGCTTGGCGCCGAGAATGGCGAGATAGCTGCCGCCCGGGGTCAGTGACTTTCCGGCCTTGGCAAAGTCATAGAACTTGCCGCGGATCATGACGTCGTTCTTGAGCGGCACGCTGATCGTGGGCTCCTTGCCGTCGGTGCGCTCGATCACCAGCGTGCTGCCGCTCTTGGCCTGGACCAGCGGCGCAACGCCATAGATCGTCGGCAGCTTGGACGGAGCGCCCTTGGCATCGGACCGCATGGTCCGGAACGTGGTCGCGGCACTCTGGTTCGCCTCCCGTTCGGAGAGCTGCGCCGCCTTGGTATCACATGGCACCTTAGCGCGCTGCACGTCGCCGAGCTGCACGGTGCTCTGTTCAGTGCCGACCAGGACGACGCCTTCGCTGATCGTCTCGCGCAAGCAGGATTTGAGATAGCTGAGCGTAATGCTGGTCTTGGGCCCGAGCTTGATGATTTTGCCCGGCGCCACATAATCCATGAACTCGACGCCGTCGATCTTGCCTTGCACATCCTCGACGATTGCGGCCGGGGTCTCCGCCAGGGCGGGGCCCGCAACACAGAACGCGCCGACAAGGGCGCCGATCAGGCTTCTCATGCGTATTCTCATTCAGTTCGACCGATGCTTTGCCGGTCCCCGTCCCGGTCCGATGCTTAGCAGCGGCGCGCCCAGGCAAGTGTGACCAGAATCACTCTCTGATATTGGTGCACCTTATCAGGAACAGGTTCAAATCGGCGATCGGGTATCAAGCCGACCCGCGGCGATCTCGACCACCTCGTCCCAGCGCGACAGGAAGGCCTCGACGCAGGCCGGATCGAACTGCCGACCCTTGTTCTCGACCAGGTAATTGCGCGCCACCTCGAGCGGCATCGGCTCCTTATAGGGCCGACGGGTCGTCAGGGCGTCGAAGACATCGGCGACCGCGACCACGCGCGCGGCGACCGGAATCGCGTCCGCCCTGAGGCCGTTCGGATAGCCCGCGCCGTCCCAGCGCTCGTGATGGCCTGCGGCAATTTGTGCTCCGAGCCGGATCAGCTCGCAGCTGGAATCCGCCAGGATCCGCTCGCCGATCGTTGCATGCGTCCTGATCACCGCCATCTCCTCCTCGGTGAGCTTGCCGGGCTTGAGCAGGATATTGTCGGGAATGGCGACTTTGCCGACGTCGTGCAGGGGCGCGGCCAGATAAATGTCGCGGCAGAGCCGGGCCGGCAGGTCGAGCTGTTCGGCGATGATGCGGCTATAGCGGGCGACTCTCAGGGTGTGCTCGCCGGTGTCGTTGTCGCGGTATTCGACCGCGAGCGCGAGCCGCAGGATGATCTCCTCCTCGCGCTCGCCGAGCTTTCGTGTTGCTGCCGCGACGTCGCTGGCCAGATGCGCGGCACGATCGCTGAGCTTGCGCACGGCTGCACCAAGCTGAATCAAGTTGCGCAGACGTACCGTCATCTCGACGCTTTGCGGCTGCTTGGGCAGGAAATCGGTCGCACCGGCCTGCAGCGCTTCCATCTTGAGGTCATCGGTCTGTCGCGAGGTGATCATCCCGATCGGGATGTCGGCGCAGCCGGGCAGGGTGCGGAAGACACGGATGAAGCTGATGCCGTCCATATGCGGCATCTCGTAGTCGACCAGTGCGAGATCGAAGACGCGTTCTTGCGCGCAGGCGAGCGCTTCGACGGGATCGAGGAAGGTGGTGGCCTCGACCAGACCTTCAGCCTCGATATGACGTTTCAGGAAGTTGAGGACGGAACGGCTGTCATCAACCAGAAGCGCTTGGGTCAGCATCGGCGGCCGGAGCTCTCTTCGCTGGCGGAGGCACGAACCCAAGGCATAACCCGATCAACTTTAACGCGAGGCAAATGCACCGGTTGAGCCAAATTGTCGCGATATGCGCACGTCGCATGAGATTTTTGAACGCTATGCACGATTGCATGCACTGCGCGAACCGTGACGGAATGTGACCCGTAGTTGTACGGACCGCCGCGTTAGGGGTTTGCTCACCTGATTCTCGTTAAACGTGTAGTGCAAATTTTAGCAAAGGCGGGGGCCAGCGATGTCGCTCAATCCCACGGAGCCGAAGTGGTCGTTGCGGTTGCCCGCCGACTGCAGCATTGCGGCCATTCGCGGCGTCTATGACCTCATCCGCGAGGCCTTCGGCCGGCAGGACCGGCTCGAAATCGACTGCTCCAGCGTCGACAAAGCCGACGTGACATCGATCCAGCTCCTGCTGTCGACCGCCAAGACAGGCGCGGCCCAGGGGCGTCCGGTGGTCCTGACCTCGTTTTCCCAGTCTCTGCGCAACACCCTCCGCCGCGCCGGCTTTGCCAGCGAGGCGATGATCGATCAGCATTTTCCGCAAAAGAAAGATGGCGCCTAATGGCCACGATTCTGACGGTCGACGATTCCCCCAGCATTCGCCAGATGATCAAGGTCGTGCTCGAGCCGGCCGGTCACAGCGTGATCGAGGCCGGCGACGGTGCCCAAGGCCTCGCCAAGGCGCAGGCCGGCAAGCTCGACCTCGTGATCACCGACCTCAATATGCCCGTCATGAACGGGCTGGAGCTGATCCGGGCGCTGCGCAAGCTGCCGGGCGCGGTCGGCATGCCCATCGTCTTCCTGACCACCGAATCCAACGATGCGGTCAAGCAGGAAGCGAAGAGTGCCGGCGCCACCGGCTGGATCACCAAGCCGTTCAAGCCCGAGCAGTTGCTCGCCGTCGTCTCCAAACTGGTGCGCTCATGACCGCGATGGACCCGACCGAGGTTTTTCGTCAGGAAGCCAGCGAGCTCTTCGAAGTTCTCGAAGGGGCCTTGCTCGATCTCGGCCAGCGTCCCGATGACCGCGAGCTGGTCGATTCCGCCTTTCGCGCCCTGCACACGATCAAGGGCTCGGGCGCCATGTTCGGCTTCGACAAGGTCGCCTCCTTCACCCATGAATTCGAGACCGCGTTCGACCGCGTCCGCAAGGGCGAGATCATGCCGACGCAGGAGCTGATCTCGGTCGCGCTCGCCGCCAAGGACTATATCCGCGCGCTGATCGAGGATCCCCAGTCGACCGACGACATCATAGGCGAGGCCATTCTCGACGACCTCAGACGCTTTGTCTCGTCCGATCAGCCTGCTGCGCCTGTCGCCGAGATCGCCGAAGCGCCGCCGCTGGCCCCCGGCGAGCGCAAGCAGGCAGGCTGGCACCTTTATCTGGAATTCGAATCGCATATCCTGCGCAACGGCTCGAACCCGCTCGATCTGCTGGAGGATCTCTGCAAGCTCGGCCCCTGCTTCGTCGTCCCGATCACGGACGGCATCCCGTTCCTCGACGAGATGGAGCCGGAAGACTGCTATCTGAAGTGGGACGTCAAGCTGCATGCGGCCTGCGACAAGGACGCGATCGACGACGTCTTCATGTTCGTGCAAGATGAGATGAAGCTCACGCTCTCGCCGCTGGAGCACGTTGAGGCGCCCGCCCCGGTACCGCTGTTCCAGCTGCTCGACGAGGAGCCCGCGGCCCCGGTGGCCGAGATGCCTGCGCCGGCGGTTGAGGTTGCTGCCGCACCGGTCGTCGAGCAGCCTGTTGCAAAGGCGGAGCCGAAATCTGAATCCAAGCCGGAAGCGAAGGCCGAGGCCAAGCGCGACGATCGCGGCATCGCCACCGTCCGCGTCCAGGCCGAGCGCCTCGACGAGCTGATGGATCGGGTCGGCGAGCTTGTCATCGCCCAGGCGCGGCTGACCCAGCTCGCCGCTGCCGGCTCCGACCTCTCGATCAAGATGATCGCCGAGGAGATCGAGCGCCTTGCGTCCTCCTTGCGCGACACCACGATGGGCGCGCGCATGGTGCCGATCGGCTCGCTGTTCGGCCGCTTCCGCCGCCTCGTGCACGATCTGTCGCGCGACCTGTCGAAGCCGGTCGAATTCGTCACCTCGGGCGAGGACACCGAGCTCGACAAGACCATGATCGAGTGCCTCGCCGATCCTCTGGTGCACCTGATCCGCAACGCTATCGACCATGGCATCGAGGACACTGCGACCCGTACTGCCGCCGGCAAGACCGAGCAAGGCCGCATCGAGCTTGCCGCCGTCCATTCCGGCGCGCAGGTGCTCGTCACCGTCAAGGACAATGGCGGCGGCCTCAACACCGCGCGCATCCGCGCCAAGGCGGAAGAGCAGGGCCTGATTGCAGCTGGGGCTGCGCTCTCCGACCACGAGATCCACCAGTTCCTGTTCCATCCCGGCTTCTCCACCGCGCAGACCATCTCGGCACTGTCCGGCCGCGGCGTCGGCATGGACGTGGTCAAGCGCACCATCGAGAACATGCGCGGCTCGATCGACCTGTCGACCAGGCCGGGCCAGGGCACCACCGTGACGCTGCGTCTGCCGCTCACGCTCGCGATCATCGAGGGCCTCCTGATCCGCGTCGGCGAAGGCCGCTACATCATCCCGCTGTCGGCGGTGGAGGAATGCGTCGAGCTGACGGCCGAGGACGAGCGCTCGCGCGGCCGCAGCTTCCTCAACGTGCGCGGCAACCTCGTCCCCTTCCTGCGCCTGCGCGAGCTCATGGCCGCATCCGGTGCACCGGACCGGCATCAGAAGACGATCATCATCTCGACCGGCGAAACCCGCGTCGGACTCGTCGCTGACCAGATCATCGGTAACCATCAGACCGTGATCAAGTCGCTGTCCAAGCTGCACTCCGACGTCACGATCTTCTCCGGCGCGACCATCCTCGGTGACGGCACGGCGGCGCTGATCCTCGACGTCGCCCAACTCGTCGCGCTGGCGCAGTCCAGGATCGAAAAGCAGCACCTCAGCGAGGCAGCATAATGAGCGGAGAGACGTTGCAGGGCGGTGACGCCGGCGCAGATGCCATGCAGGTCGTGATGATCGGCCTCGGCGAAGAGAAGTTCGCGCTGGACGCGGGCCTCGTGCGCGAGATTATCGATCCCATTCCGGCAACAAAAGTCGCCGGCGCGAGAGCCTTCGTGGGCAGCGTGATCAACGTTCGCGGGAACGTCATCCCGCTTGCGGATCTGCGGATCCGCTTCGGGATGCCCCTGGTTGAGAATTCGGCCGACACGAGAATCGTCGTCATCGAGATCGAGATCGACAACGAGCCCGTGCTGGTCGGTGTGACCGCAGACAAGGTCTACGAAGTAACCGACATCTCCCAGGCGCACGTGCAGCAGACGCCGCGCGTTGGAATGCACTGGAAGCCGGAGTTCATCCGTTTCATCACCAAGTGGCGTGAAGAGTTCGTTATCGTTCCGAACATGGAACGCATTCTGAATTGATCGGGTCTCCAGTCGAGGCTCTAATCGTAGGGGCTCTATTTTATGAGATTTACAGTCAAAGCAAAACTCGCCTGCGCATTCGGCGTCGTCATTGTGCTTTCCATGATCGCCGGTGGCGTCGCCTACGTGAAGCTCAGCGAACTGATCGGAGCGAGCGACGCGCTGGTCTCTGCGGCGGGGCGCATCCAGAAAGCGGCGGATCTGCAAAAGGAAATCTTGGTGCAGATTCGTGCCGAAAAGAACGCGATCCTGGCATCATCCGACGCGGAGACGGACCGCATCGCGGGCGAGATCGGCAATCTTCGGGGCACATTTACAAGGAAGAGAGACGAGCTCTACGCGATCGCTACCGAGAACGGAAAAAAGCTGATTGACAAGCTTTCTGCAGCTCAGGTCAAGATGATGGCCGCTCAGGATGAGGGGCTCAAGCTGGCCAAGATTGATCGGGCGAAAGCGGCGGCGCATTCTTCCACGGAGGTGCGTAAGGCTGGAGGCGAGGCGCTTGCGGCTGGCGACGAGTACATCGCGTATGTAAACAAGCAGGTGGCTGATCGATCCGAACAGGCTCACGAAGACGGAGCTCGCGCCCAGACGATCTTGCTCGGCATCATCATTATATCGCTCATAGTCGCCGTTGGTGCGGCAATGTGGATCGCGCTTGGAATTAGCCGCGCCCTCGGCCGGGCCGTAGGCCTCGCCGCCGCGGTTTCCAATGGCGACCTCACCCAGACCATCAACATGTCCAGCAATGACGAGATTGGTGATCTGGTAAAATCTCTGAACGCGATGGTTGAAAGGCTCCGGCAGATCGTGTCGGAAGCTCTGACCGCTGCGAATAATGTCTCGGCCGGCAGCCAGGAGCTCTCGGCGAGTGCCGAGCAGCTCTCGCAGGGTGCGACCGAGCAGGCCTCCTCGGCGGAAGAAGCCTCCTCCTCGATGGAGGAGATGGCCTCCAACGTGAAGCAGAACGCCGACAACGCCAGCCAGACCGAGAAGATCGCAGCGCAGTCGGCCAAGGATGCCGAAGCCAGCGGCGCCGCCGTCGGTCGTGCCGTCGAGGCGATGCAGACGATTGCCGAGAAGATCACCATCGTCCAGGAGATCGCGCGGCAGACCGATCTTCTCGCCCTCAACGCCGCGGTTGAGGCCGCCCGCGCCGGCGAGCACGGCAAGGGCTTTGCGGTGGTCGCCTCCGAGGTGCGCAAGCTCGCCGAGCGCAGCCAGGCGGCCGCTGCAGAGATTGGCACGCTCTCGAGCGAGACCGTGAAGGTCGCTCAGGAGGCGGGAAGCATGCTCTCCAATCTCGTCCCTGACATCAAGAAGACGGCGGAGCTGGTGCAGGAAATCACGGCCGCCTGCCGCGAACAGGACGTCGGCTCCTCCCAAATCAACCAGGCGATCCAGCAACTGGACAAGGTCGGCCAGCAGAACGCCAGCGCGTCCGAGCAGGTGTCCTCGACCTCGGAAGAGCTCGCTTCGCAGGCCGAGCAGCTGCAGTCGACCATCTCGTTCTTCCGGATCGAGAACGACAAGCGCAAGGAGAACGCGGCGGCTGCGCCGATCGACCACGCTGTCACCCAGCTCCGTGCCAAGGCCGCGCAGATGACGGTCGCCGATCGCGGCAAGAAGAAGCCTGCGCCTGCGCGCCAGCCGGCACGTGCGTTGAAAGTCGCCAGCGGCGGCGGCTTCGCCTTCGACATGGACGATGGCGAGGACGATCGCGACGCCGAGTTTCGACGCTGATCAACCGGTCCGGCCGCGCGCCGGACCACATCTATCGCAACCCATCGACCCCTGGACTGCATCATGGCCGCAACCTCGCAATATCTGACGCTCGGGCTCGCCGGCGAGACGTTCGGCATCAGCATCCGCAACGTCCGCGAAATTCTCGACATGCGGCCGATCTCGCGGCTTCCGCATGCGCCGGATTTCCTGCTCGGCATGATCGACGTGCGCGGTAGCGGCTATCCGATCGTCGATCTCCGGACCAAGCTCGGCCTGCCGAGCGTCGCTGCCACTGAAGCAACCCGGATCATCATCCTCGATGTGCCGATGAAAGATCGCCTGGTCGGCGTCGGCTTCGTTGCCGACTGCGTGTTCGAGGTCACCGATATCGACGAGCAGGCGATCGAGCCCATCCCCGAAGTCGGCGGCAAATGGCAATCCGACTATGCCGCGGGAATCGGCCGTAAGGGCGAAAAGTTCGTCGTCATCTTCGATCTCGCCAAGCTGATGGCGCATGACGAGATCCCGGAGGGGCGTGATGCCGATGCATCTCGCGCCGCATGAATTGCGAAGCGTAAAGCGTTGCCGAATAGCAATCCCAATTTGAACCAATGAGATCGAACATGAGATTCACCGTCAAAGCTAAGCTTGCCAGCGCCTTCGGCGTCGTCATCCTTCTGTTCATTGTGGCAGGCGCTGTGAGCTACACGAAATTGGCCGACATGGCCGCGACTGCAGATTCCATGGTGCTTCGCGCCAAGCGGATGGAGAAAGCATCCGAAGTCGAAAGGATCATTTGGCAGCAGGTCAGGGCGGAAAAGAACGCAATTCTGGGAACACCAAGCGAAGTCGATGAATTCGCCGCGAACGCGGCCAAGCTCCGCGAGGAGGCGACGAAGATCAAGGACGAGGTCTATGCGCTCGCCAGTGAAGGCGGCAGGAAGCTGCTCGACAATTTTGCGAGTGTCTACGCCAGGATGAACGTCTACCAGGAAGAGACGATCAGGCTGGCAAAGACGGACAAGACCAAGGCAACGGAGCGCTCGATGGGTGACGGGCGCAAGGTGGTCGCGGACGCGACGGAGGCGATGGGAGCCTATGTCGCGAACACGAAGAGGCAGATGGCCGAGCAGGCCGTGCAGTCCAATGAAGACAGCCGCCGCGCCCAGTTGATCCTCATCGTCCTCGTCGTCGTCTCGCTCATCGTTGCGGCGATCAGCGCAGTCTGGATTTCGATCAATATCAGCCGGTCCCTCGCCAAGGCCGTCGGGCTGGCGGATGCTGTGGCGATCGGTGATCTCAGCCAGAAGATCGATGCTTCCAGCAACGACGAGATCGGCGATCTCGTGAAATCCCTGAACGCGATGACGGTCAACCTCAACCAGACCGCGGCCGTCGCCAATGAGATCTCGCAAGGCAATCTGATGGTCGAAGCCAAGCCGCTGTCGGACAAGGACACGCTCGGTCTCGCGCTCCAACGCATGGTGGAGAAGCTCCGGCAGATCGTATCGGAGGCGCTCACCGCGGCGCAGAACGTTTCGGCCGGCAGCCAGGAACTGTCCGCCAGCGCCGAACAGCTCTCGCAGGGCGCAACCGAGCAGGCCTCGTCCGCCGAGGAAGCCTCCTCCTCGATGGAGGAGATGGCCTCCAACGTGAAGCAGAACGCCGACAACGCCAACCAGACCGAGAAGATCGCGGCGCAGTCCGCTAAGGACGCGGAGGCCAGCGGCGCCGCGGTCGGCCGCGCCGTCAACGCGATGCAGACCATCGCCGAGAAGATCACGATCGTGCAGGAGATCGCGCGCCAGACCGACCTGCTCGCGCTCAACGCGGCGGTCGAGGCCGCCCGCGCCGGCGAGCACGGCAAGGGCTTTGCGGTGGTGGCGTCCGAAGTGCGCAAGCTCGCCGAGCGCAGCCAGGCCGCCGCTGCCGAGATCGGCACCCTCTCGGCCGACACCGTCAAGGTGGCGCAGGAGGCCGGCGCCATGCTCTCCAAGCTCGTTCCGGACATCAAGAGGACAGCCGAGCTCGTCGAGGAGATCACCGCGGCCTGCCGCGAGCAGGACGTCGGCTCGGCGCAGATCAACCAGGCGATCCAGCAGCTCGACAAGGTTGGCCAGCAGAACGCCAGCGCCTCCGAGCAGGTGTCCTCGACCTCCGAGGAACTCGCCTCGCAGGCCGAACAGCTGCAGTCCACGATCGCCTATTTCCGCATCGAGCACGGCGGAAAGAGCCCGGCGGCGGCGCCGATCGATCGGGCGGTCAATCAGTTGCGGGCCAAGGCGGCGACAATGGCGGCCACTGAGCGTCCGGCCAAGAAGCCGCAAGGCAAGCCGGTGCGCGCCCTGAAGGCTGCCAATGGCGGCGGCTTCGCCTTCGACATGAACGACGGCGGGGACGACCGGGACGCCGATTTCCAACGCTAGGCCCGCGAGGGCTTCTGCGGGCCGGCTCGCTCGATGACGGTGGACCGGTCCGCTTTCAGCGGTTACGTGAACGCGTAGGATTCAAGATGGCCAGGACGGCCCGACATTCGCTGCAGGCGGCCATCCCGGACCGGGGCAGGCGGCCATGATGCCCGGCGTGCAGGATACGGCCGTGCATCTGTCGGACCGCCACTTCCGGACCATCGCCCAATTGATCGAGGGCCAGGTCGGCATCAAGCTGCCGCCGGGCAAGCGGCTGATGCTGGAAGGGCGGCTGCACAAGCGCGTGCGCGCGCTGAACTATTCGGATCTGAACGAGTACGTCGAAAACCTGTTCGAGGCCGATCATTTCGACACCGAGCTCACTCATCTCATCGATGTGGTGACGACCAACAAGACCGACTTCTTCCGGGAGCCGCAGCACTTCACCTTCTTGCGGGATGTCGCGATCCCCGCCCTGCTCAAATCGCATGGACGCAAGAATGCGAACCTGAAGATCTGGAGCTCGGCGAGCTCCACCGGCATGGAAGCCTATACGACCGCGATGGTGCTGGACGACATGACGCGGAACGGTTCGCGGTTTCAATACCGCATCCTCGGGACCGACATCTCGACTGCTGTGCTGCGCCTTGCCAAGACCGCCATCTACACGCGCGATGTGCTTGCGCCTGTGCCGGAAAACTTCGTGAACCGATATTTCCTGTCGTCGCGGGACAGGTCGCGCGGCGAGGTGCGGGTGGTACCGGAATTGCGGCGCATGACGCATTTCATGCGGATGAATCTCATGGACGCGTCCTATCCCGTCGACCGCGACGTCGATATCATCTTCTGCCGCAACGTCCTGATCTATTTCGAGCGCGAGACCCAGCGCAAGGTGATCGAGCAGCTGTGCAACCATTTGCGGCCCGGTGGTTATCTGCTGGTCGGGCACTCGGAATCGATGATCCACAGCGCCGTGCCGGGTCTGAAGCAGGTCCAACCCACCATCTTCCAGGTTTGATCGGAGCGCCGCCAAGAATGCCGAAGGAAAAAGTTCGCGTGCTGATCGTGGACGATTCGGCGTCGGTGCGCCAAATCCTGCAGACGATCCTCAACGACGATCCCGACATCGAGGTGATGGCAACGGCTTCGGATCCGTTCGCGGCGGCGCGCCGCCTCCAGAACGAAATTCCCGACGTCATCATCCTCGACATCGAGATGCCGCGCATGGACGGCATGACGTTCCTGCGCAAGATCATGGCGCAACGTCCGATCCCGGTGATCATCTGCTCCTCGCTGACCGAGGAGGGCTCGAACGTGATGTTCGAGGCGTTCGAGGCGGGTGCGGTCGACATCGTGCCGAAGCCGAAGATCGACACGCGGCAGGCGCTGCTCGAATGCTCCACGCGGCTGCGCGAGGCCGTGAAGTCGGCCGCCCGCGCCCGGGTGCGCCCGCGCGCGGAGCGTCGGGAGATCGAGAAGAAGCTGACGGCTGATGCGATCATCCCGCCGCCGGTGCAAGGCAAAGTCCGGCCGACCACGGAGCGCATCGTGTGTATCGGCTCCTCGACGGGTGGCACCGAAGCGCTCAACGACGTCCTCGAGATGCTGCCGCCGCACTGTCCTCCGCTTCTGATCGTCCAGCACATGCCGCCGGGTTTCACCGCGGCCTTTGCCAAACGTCTCGACGGCGTCTGCCAGATCCGGGTCAAGGAGGCCGAGGATGGCGAGCCGGTGCTGCCGGGTTGCGCCTATATCGCGCCGGGTGCCCGTCACATGCTGCTCCAGCGCATCGGCCTGCGCTACCAGATCGCGATCAAGGACGGCCCGCCGGTGTCGCGGCATCGTCCGTCCGTCGACGTGCTGTTCCGCTCGGCGGCCCAGCATGCCGGCGCCAACGCGCTCGCGGTGATCATGACCGGCATGGGCGACGACGGCGCGCGCGGAATGCTGGAGATGCGCAAGCTCGGCGCCTCGACGCGGGCGCAGGATGAAGAGAGCTGCGTGGTGTTCGGCATGCCCAAGGAAGCCATCGCCCATGGCGGCGTCGAGAAGGTCGTATCGCTGCACCATATCCCGCGCGAGATCATGCACTGGTATCAGTCCGGCCACGCCGCCGCGGCAGGTTGATGGCAATGTCCGTCATTCCGGCCAACACGCTCAATGAGGCGATCACCGCGATCGAGGACGTTTCCTCGCGGATCGAGGACGTGTTCGCGCGCGTCGGTCACGAGCTCGGGCGTGGCCATCTCATCTTCAAGGAGCTGAACCAGGGTCTCGCAACGCTGTCCTCGGAACTCTCCGGTGCCGAGATCGAGGGCGCCGCGACCGCGTTGCAGGAGATCGCCGCACAGCTCAGCGAGCTGGCGCAGGCGCTTCCGGCCGAGACCGCCCTGCTGGAGACGATCGGCAGGAGCACGGCGGAGGCGTCCTCGCTGCTCAAGCCGGTGTTCAAGCACATCCAGATGATCACCATCATTGCCCGCAGCGCGCGGATCGAGGCTGCCTCGCTCGACGGCGACCGCGAGGGCTTTCTCGCCTTCACGCAGGAAGCCTACGATCTCGGAAAGGCCGTGCAGGGCTCGATCGAGGGCTGCGCGCGGGATCAGCAGCGCCTGTCCGAGGCGGTCGCCACCGCACTCGGCCGGCAGAAGGAGTTCGAGAGCCGCTACCGGAATCAACTGGCGGCGGAGAGCGTCGAGCTTGGTGCGGCCTATTCCGGATTGCACGATCAGCGCCGCAACAGCAGCCATCTCGCCGACCTCGCGAGTTCCAGCACCAGGAAGATCGCCGAGGCGGTGGGCAGCGCGATCATCTCCTTGCAGGCCGGCGACAGCACGCGCCAGCGTCTCGAGCATGTCGCTCACGGTCTCGGCCTCGTCTCGGGATCCGCCCCGAGCCTCGTTCCCGAACCGGGCGCGAGCAATGACGGCGCGCGCGCGATTTGCCAGTTGCAGGCGGCCCAGCTCAGGGATGCCCAGCGCGAGTTCGGCGGCGACATCGGTCAGATCGTTCGCGCGCTGACCGCCATCCTGCACGATGCGAGCAGTGTCGTCGGTCACGGCCGCACGCTATTCGGCGGCGAGGACGGCGGTGCGTCGTCGTTCCTGGCGCGTATCAAGCAGACGCTGGCGCACGCCTCGACCCTGATTGCCACCTGCGAGGGCGCCGGCCGCTCGGTGGACGAGGCGCTTGCGATCGTCGAGGACACGCTGACGAAGTTTCGTCAGGCGAT
This sequence comes from Bradyrhizobium sp. DN3, assembly GCF_041357655.1. NCBI lineage: Bacteria > Pseudomonadati > Pseudomonadota > Alphaproteobacteria > Hyphomicrobiales > Nitrobacteraceae > Bradyrhizobium > Bradyrhizobium sp. DN3. Next base: position 161,481 of record NZ_JAULLN010000006.1, read on the forward strand.
CGCCGGGCTTGCCGAGGCGACCATAGACATCACGCTGATCGGGATGAATGCCGGTCTCAAGGCAAGCCATCTCGGCAGCCGCGGCAGCGCCTTCGTCGTCATCGCCAACGAGCTCAAGACGACCGCCGACCAGGTCTCGGCGGGGGCAGGACGCTTGCGGCCGGTGCTCGACGGCATCGAGCGCTCGGCCAGGGAACTGAAGCAACTCCGCGTGCAGGGCGATCCCACGCAGCTCGCCAAGCTCGAGCCGCAGATCCTTCAGGCGCTGCGCGAGGTCGAGGCCGGCAATGAACGGCTCGGCAAGCTGATGAACCGGCTCGTGGTTGAAGGCGCGGAGTTCGAGGGGCTGATGAATTCGGCGCAAGGCCTGATGAGCACGCTCGGCGAAGGCTCCGCGGCTTTGCCCGCGGTCGCTGCGCGCCTCGAGACGGCCGGTGCCGGCGCGCAGAAACCGCGTCCGCAGGACGAGGCCATGCTCGACGAACTCTTCGGGCGCTACACGATGGAGCGCGAGCGGGACGTCCATCGGCAATTCCTGCAAACGCTCGGGCTGGCGTCGATCGCCACCACGCGCCGGGTCGAGGCGGTCGAGACCGCCGATGACGGCATAGAACTGTTTTGACGTTGCTGCCGGCTTCGCGCGTCGGCAGCAATTTGACAGGTTGACTTTGCGAGGCATTAACCGTGGCGGAATGCGCGCCGCGTCGGTCATTGTCGCGCCCCACGGTTCGTTGCAAATACGCATGGAATTCACGACGGATGTTTCCATGCTGAAAGAGGGCAAATACGCGGCGTGGTTTAGAACCGCGCAGGCGCAAGGCACCGGCATTGTGCATCTGTCCCAGGGCCGGATTTCGGGGAGCGACAGCTTCTTCACCTATGGCGGCTCCTATCAATTCGATGACGACCAGCGTTTCACGGCCGTTCTAACCACGCGCCGGCATGCCGAGGGCCCGCCCACCGTGTTCGGGCGTGACGAGGTCGAAGTCTATCTCTCCGGCGTCTTCAGCGGTGCGATAGCGACCTGCTCGGGCACGGCCAAGCAAGCGCCTGAGGTGAAGTTCGAGGCGACGCTGATCTACAGCCAGGAAGATGCGCCGGCTGCCGACATCAGGAGCGCGGTCGTGAGGCTGAATGCAGGTAAGCTGCCCAAGGGGGCCGACAGCCGTTACCGGCCGCAGCATCCGTTCACGGCAGGCCCGTCCAAGTGAAATCGCGCCCAGCTCCGTGATTAGCGTTGCATTGACGCTGTTGTCTCGAAATCACGCCGCGGCCGCGCTGCAGCAACTCTGCCTTTAGAAGCGGGGGCTAGCCTTGCGGCCGATCAAGTGTGGTGGAAGAACATGCCTCAGATCTGGATGACATACGATGAACTCGGCGCGCTTTGCGGCTGTGGCGCAATGGAGGCGAGGGATCGCGCCATCCATCTGTCGCTCGATCGTCGCAAAAGTCGCGACGGGACGACGCGGGTCAAACTCGATCTGGCACTGACGGCCAAGTTCTTTGCATCCGTTCGTGAGGCGGATTTCGATCTCGATTGCGCGATTGAGGCGCTGCACAACACCCACCGGCAAATGGCCGAACTCCTGGCTCCCACCCAGCTCCACAACAGGCGTGGGGCGGCCTGAACCTCCGCGTGTTCCGGCCCATGCCGAAGGCTAATTACCGCGCTCGTTGTCCCGAATCAGCATAAGCTCTGCGGCGGAATTTCCGGCTGTCGTCGGTGTTCAAATCGCGATGGGGAGCGAAGTCTGCAGGAGGAGTGCATGAGCAAAGCTGTGCGTCGGCCGTCGGTGGCACTGTTGGGGACGCTCGCGCTGGTTGGAAGCGTCGTTGCGACGAGCGGAATGGCAAACGCGGAAGCCGTGAAGCTGCAAGCCGAGCTCAAGGGAAGCAATGAAGTGCCCCCGAACAGCTCGTCCGGATCGGGCAAGGCAGAAGCCAGCTACGACACTGTAACGAAAGTTCTGACTTACACCGTCACCTATGCCGGGCTGACGGGACCCGCAATGGGGGCGCATTTCCATGGCCCCGGCGAAGCTGGCAAGAACGCCGGCATCGTCCTCCCGTTCAAGACGGTGCAAAGCCCGATCCAGGGCAGTGCCACGCTCACCGACGCGCAGGCGGCAGATCTGCTGACCGGAAAATGGTACGCGAACATCCATACGGCCGCGAACCCGGGCGGCGAGTTGCGCGGTCAGATGATGAAGTGAAGTAGAGACCGGGGTGTACGTCCACCGGTCATCTCGCTGAGGGGATGTTGGCTGCTTAGGACGGCGGTCTCGGCAAGAACGCCAGGATCATCTGGGCGAGCATGACGCCGACGGTGCCTCCTGCCGCCTTCTGGAGCACGTCGAGAAAGCCCGGATCCCGGTCGGGTATGAACACCTGCATCAGCTCCAGCCCCATAGCGACCGCCACGACGAGCGAGCAAGCCAAACCAAGCCGTCCTGGCAACAGGAAGGAAAGCAGGAAGCCGAGCAGACCATAGGCACTGAAGCGCTCGATCACGACAATCCAATAGGCCTCGTGATGTCCCATGAGCGCGGGTCTTCCCGCCAGCTTCGCCAGGGTGGCATAGACGATCAGCGCTAGACAGATGCTCGCGGCTGCGATGAGGTGGCTCCTGCGCATGGCGCCAACATACAAGGTTGGGCGCCCGTCTGGTTCGAAAGACGAAAATATCGTTAAAGGCGCTGGACGCCGCCAAAGGCTCCGCTGGCACAAGGACGGTGATACCGTTTGGCGGCTCACCCCCCGTTAGGGAAATAGAAGTTCTTCCTCGACCGTCAGGCCACCAAAGCCGCATCGTTCGAGACCGCCGCGCCTGACTGCGCCACCCGGCGCGACTCGACGAGCTCACTAAACCTGGCGAAGGGCAGGGGCGGCGCAACGAGATAACCCTGGCCCTCCGCTACGCCGGACGCGAGCAGTGCGCGGAGCTGCTCCTCGGTCTCGATGCCTTCCGCGACCACGCTCATATGGAGGTCTCTCGCGAGCGCAACCAGCATCTCCACGATCGTCGTCGTCGACGCGTCCACCGTGATCGTGTCCACGAAGAACTTGTCGATCTTGATCATGTCGGCGCCGAGGCCCTTCAGTCGAGACAGTCCGCTATGGCCGACGCCGACGTCGTCAATGGCAACGCGGAAGCCATGGTCCCGCAGCTCGGCGACAACCGCCGCGGCGCGCGCGAGATCGTCGAGCTCGTCGCGCTCGGTTATCTCGACCACGATCTGGCGCGCGGAGACCCTTGCGGTCAGGACCTTGCGACGCAGCGTTTCAACGAAGCCTGCACTCAGGAGATGCCCGGGCACGACATTCAAGGACATCTTGAAATTCTTGTTTGCCCTCAGCAATGGCTTCAACTCGGCGAGCGCCGATCCCAGGATCTGCCAGGTCATCGCCTGGATGCGTCCACTGGATTCGGCGAGCGGAATGAAGTTCATCGGCGGCACGACCGAGCCATCTCGGCGCACCCAGCGAACCAGAATCTCGCAGCCCTTGATCTGACCTGTCCCGAGATCGAAGATGGGTTGGTAGTACGGCTTGAATTCGCCGGCCGCCAGCGCCAGATCGAGATCGGCGACGGGCCCCTCCATTCGGCGGCTGCGTGCCAGCAGGATGCCAAAGATTGCGCCAAGTCCAAGGGCCACCGCGAGGGCGGGCCAATAAGCCTCGTGGTTCCAGCTCGAAAGCACCGCTTGCTCGAGCATGATCGTGGCATGAAGCGGGAAGCGCGTGGAAGTCCTGTCGAAGCTGATCGGCTCCAGCGGGGACTTGTCGGCGTCGGTCTGGAATTCGCCGAGCTTCTCGCCACTGCTCAAGGTGAGGATCACCTCGCTGTGCGCCCGCAATTCGGCGGGCATGATGTCGAACAGGCTGGCGTTGATTCCGACAATGGCGACGAGGGCGGAGCTGTCGTTGATGTCCCTGAGCACGCCCAAGGCGTCGCCGCCGAACTGCTCCACGCGGAACAGCGAAAGTGCCTTGTCGCGCGAGGGCAGCATGTCGCGGCGATTCACCCATCCCTTGTCGAATTCGAGCGTCTCGGAATAGGCCGAGCAGATCACCGAGCCATCCGGTTTGACGAGGCGGACGTCCTTGATCGCCGACCGCTGGTAGACGTGGAGGCGGATGGCTTGCAACGCCCCGGGCTCGCAGCTGGCGAGATTGCGTTTTGCGAGCTCGTCCAGGCTGGCCGCGGCAAAATCGACCGCAAATTCGGAGCGGCGCAGAACGACCTCGGTCAACTCGCTCAGCTGATGCGCCTGCTGGTGGCGAATGACGGCCTCCGCCGCGAAATGGCCCGCCAGGGCGAACGCCATCGTGCTCGCAAGCACGAGCGCCGCAAACAGGAGGTTGGGTCGCTGTAATCTCATCCGGTCCGGGCGAAATTCAGGGGAGGCCTGGAAAATTGATCCTAGCCTGCGGGGACTAAGATAGCGTTTAACGGGACGAAGGAACGGAGATGCCCCGCTACGGAGCCAGCCTTAGAGGGGGCCCCAGAAGACGTACAACTGGCCGGTGAACGGGCCGGACGGACCGCCGCAGGCAGGCGGCTCAATCGACGCTCACCGCCCGCCGCGATGGCGGACGGAAATGACCTCTGGATAAGGTCGGCTGGGCCTATCGCTGTGGGGCGTGGCGGGATGGCGGGTGGCTCGCAGCCGAAGCACCACGAAAGCGACGTTGATCGCCAGCCAAACCAATATCGCGGAAATGGCAAAGTGGAGCACTGCCAGACCTCGCTGAAAGTCTGGAATCAAACACCCAATGGTTGCTTTGGTTCCGTCCTGCCAAGGCGAAAAGCTGCGGCTGGGTCGAAGAGGAGCGTTGCCGCGATGATGGCGCTGCCGTCCTCGACTCTCTCTTTCCGAGGCTAGCCTTTCCCGAGGCTAGCCTTTCTTGCTCGCTTTCGACTTCAACGAAAGACCAAGCCGCAACGCCATGCGCTTGATCGCATCAGGCGAGCGCCCGAGAACTTTCGCCGCCTCTTCCAGCGAAGCCGAAGACTTGGCCAGCTCCATGAGCCGGCGGTCTTCCTTGAACGACCAGGGCTTGCGCGCCATAACCGAAATGATCCTCTCGTCGACACAAGGGACAAAGCCGCCAAGCGACCCATGTTCGCTCGACGGCTTTGCTTGGGTGGGGCCGGACTTGGGGGAGCCCGGTGCGAAGATGGATAAGCGAAACGCGAGACTTCGCAACAAACACCGCGGATTAAGCTAACCGCTCAACCTTACCGCGATGAAGTTGGTGTATGCCGCTCCGTATAACCACGGAGGTTTCGTCGGTGTTGTCTGCAATCGCCAGCAGCCGCGTGCGAAAAAGGTGTCGGAAGCGACTTCATCACGCAGAGGACAGACACGCTCGACCACCAGCGCGCTCGTGGCTTCAGGCTGCTTGCCGAGGTGAACAGGGGTTAACATCGTCGGCTGGATATCGCTCTCGAACAATGAGAGATTTCGTCATCCTCTCCTGCCGCCAGGTTTTCGCGCGACGACCAAACTTCGAGCACCACGTTGCACAAACTTCATGATCGTCTGACAAAAGTTTCAGCGCCGATGACCTTGAAGTCGTCGCAACATCACGTTTGAAATGTACCGGGAGGAGCGTTCCGAAAAATTGGGAACATTCCAAATGCTTGCGATTCTGGTTTTGATTTCGATTTTTACAGCTGGCTTTGGCTGTGGCTATGGTGTGCGGGCGTGGCGCTCGCGCAAGCGATCAGCACGATATCGCCTCTATGCGCCCTACACGCCGGCATCGATGGGAGTGAAACAAAGCGAGCATCCATCGTAATGCAGAACCATGGGCGCGATGTTTTAGTCGGAAGTTGATCTTGCCTCGCGGCAAGGTCGGATAACCATGTGCGGTTAGGTTAACGTGGTGCGGTCCTTGAGAGCTTCGGAAAGGCAACCTAAAACGTATCGGTTCATTGTGAGAGTTTAGCCGCCTCGATTTTTTCGGGGCCCGCATGGGTGGGCGTAGATGGCGTATTTGATTGCGTTGCTGGGCGCGACGTGCGTCCTTATTTTGATCGCTTTTGTTCGTACCTTTGATCGGCGGTTGAAAGATCTTCCGCGGCCTTGGATCATGAATGAGGGCCATTCGAATGATTGATCAAAGGCACAACGCGCCCCGCAGGTATTTCGTCGACGCCCAAGGGCATCGCGTCCTGATCGGCCTTTCTTTGGAAGAGACGGCGGAGTTCGAAGCGCTGGATCTTTCATCGAACGAGACAGAGCAATTCGCGTCCGAGATTTGCGTGAACGACGGAGCCGTTGCGGCGGACGAAGTTCGCTGGCTTGAGCTCTATTCCAAGCACGAAGGGGCTTGGCGGGCGTGGATCGCACAAAGCCAGGCGGAGCGGGCGCAGGATTTAAGCTTTGTTAACTATGTCTGACCGATGGTAGCCGCCTAAATCTCGAATGTGGGATGGCCCAAATGTTTCAGCTGTTCCTGAGAGCGCGCGCACACAATCTTCTCGGCTCCCGCCGTGAGGACAAAGGTTTTAAAGCCCGCTCCGTCGAGCGTGATGCAGAGACCGACCGCGCGCGGATCGGTGCCGTCCTGGCGGCGATCGAAACAGCATTGCAGGAGGCGGAGAGGGAGCAGGCCGGCCTCAACCGGCGTGTTGACGATGCCCTCGCACGTGCATCCGTCACCTTCGGAAACGGCACCGATGAATATCTCGAGCGTGAGCCGCTCGACAATTATCATCAGGATCTCTTTGCGGCCGACATCTCGAATGGCCAGCGACGGCTCAAGGAATTGGCAAGCGCCATCGCGCACTTGAAGTTCGTCAAGACCGCAATGCTCACGCGCTTTCCGGATTTCAAGCCGCCGCAGCTCGACAGCTAAAGCGAGTTGAGCTTTGGTTGAATCGGTGCGAGCCGAGGAGGGCACCCTCTCCCGTAGGGAGAGGTCGGATTGCATCAAAGATGCGATCCGGGTGAGGGGTTACAGTTTCATTGTCTGCCGCGGCCCCTCACCCGGATTGCACTGGACGATGCTCCGCATCGCGATGCGCCGCGACGCGCGGATTTCACGGCTTTGTCACGCGCAATGTCCCGCCGAGTAGCAGGGCAATCGGATATGATCTTGGCGGCGGCCTGAGCGCGCGCCTCGTCCTTCGAGACGACCGCTCCCAGCGGTCTCCTCAGGATGAGGCTAATCGGCGTCGGTGCCCGTTGAAACTGCTGCCGCGCACTCCGTCCTCATCCTGAGGAGCCCGCGTAAAGCGGGCGTCTCGAAGGATGGCCGCAGGGAAACACTCACAAATGCAGTAGCCCTGCGCCGAGCAAGGTCGGCCGCGTGACAATTCGGCGCTGCTTTGCCGTTGGGCGCTTCGACCCTTTTTGATATGGTCCCGGCAAGCATTCATGGATTGAAGGAGCGAAGAGGTGCCAGTCAAGAATTTGAGGACGTTGGTTGGATTGGCATGCGCTTTGACGCTGGCCGCGCCGGCGACGGCTTCGGCCATCACGGCGGAAGTGGCCCGCGCATGCGATGCGGCGATGGCCAAGGCCTTTCCGCCCAGACAGATCGGCAACCCCGCGGCCGGGAGCACTAAGGGAACGGCCAAGGATAAGCGCGAATACTTCCAAAAATGCGTTGCCAACAATGGCAAGGTCGACGACATGCCGGCGGGCGCGCCAAAGGACAACAAGCCGGCGAAATAAGAACAGGGTGGCTACGGCCGGAGCGCTTTCGAGCGAAGTGGATACCGGTTCGCGTGAAGAAAACGCGTCAAAACAAGAATCTAGAGCTTCGGTTCTGATTCAATCAGAACCGATCATGCTCTAAAGCATGATCCGGAAAAGTGCGCAGCGGTTTTCCGAAAAGATCATGCTCAAACAACAACCTAAAGCGCGATGACGATACATCCTAATCTCATCGCGCTTTAGCGTCGGGGCGGCGGACAGGGCGAGTAGAACGCGCCGTTCGCCGCATTGATGCGTTCGACGCATTGATTGGGATCAGTGACCGTTCCGGCGACCGTGAAGTCGTAGCCCATACCCTTGACCACCACGACGTAGCGGCCGGGGGCGAGCGTAAAGCCGTCTTGCTCTGGTTGGAGCAACAGCATTCTCGACTGGTCTTCGACCGGACCTACCTTGTAGGGGTACGACATGCTGCGGATGACCCAGGAATCGCCGGCGCTGACCATGGCGGCTTTCCCGGTGGCATCGACGCCCATTGCCCGGGAGACTTTCGCGACCACCCGAACTTCGGTCCCGCTCGCATCGACACCTCCGTCGGGCCTGAACACGATGAATCTGACGTCGCCGCCCATCAATGTGGTTGCGCTCGGCGTGTTGATGGCTGCCGAGATCGCGACGCGCCGGTCCGGAATCTTTCCGGGCACCGGCTTGAGCTCATGGAGCTGGCCCTCGCTCAAGGCGTAGACGCCGAACGTCGTCGGCAAAGGCATCGACGGTTGTGCGGCTTGCGCCGGCTCCTTTGCGCTATCCGGCGTCCGTTCAGCGGGTTCACCCACCGAGGGAGTCGGGACGGCGGTCGGCTGAGGGCCCGAGGTTTCCGGTGAGCGCGCGGACGGCAGCGCCACCTGTGGCAATGCGGTCACTTGTGTCCTCAGATGTAGCCAATAGGCAGCCGCGGCCCCGGCGCCCGCAATGAGCAGGAGCATGGCGGTCAATCGAACGAGAGATTTGAAGGCGCCGCTCCGTTTGAGTTGGTCCAGCGATCTTGACGGTGCCGCAGGTCCGCGTGGCGTTTCCGCGGCCGTCGAAGGGGCTGGTGAAGCCAGAGCCGGCGGCGTCGGAATGGGCGGCGGAGCAGGGGCGTTGTCCGGCCGAGAATTCGCCACGACAGTGCCGGCAGCCTTTGCCAGTGAGGACGGCTCGCTTCGCTCAAAGGACCGTTCGACCTCCTGGATGGCGCGTTCGAGCACTTGCTGGAGCGCTCGCGCCTCCCGCGCATCGGCGTGGTTGAATTGTTCCAGCAGCTTGATGCGGGCCAGTTCGTAAACGACGTCCCGCATCTGCCGGGGGTCGTCGGAGATTTCGCGGATCCGCCCTGATAACAGGCGGACAAGTCCAGCCTTGATCTCGTCCGCGTTGGCTGCAGTGTCGCCGGGCTCGGTCATCAAGGCCGATCAACTACCCCGGATACAGCTGTTTCGCTAGGCTTTTTCACCCCCGGATCCCTGGGTCCTGCACGCGCATGTCTCGAAGAGCTTGCTTTTGGGCAAAAACCTGTGACATTTCGCCGAACTCCTCTTTCCGGTGTTTGATGATGCGCGGCATTTTGACAGCAATCACGTTTTTGGCGTTCCTGGTTCAGCCCGCTTCGGCGCAAGGGGTCAAGGATCAGGCCAACACCACCAGCTCCAGCATCATCACAACGCCCACGAAAAAGGCGCAGACCATCCAAGCCGCGTCGCGGCCGACCGCCGTCCGAAATGTGACGGGGAGCCTTCCTGCCGGAAGGGCGGCCCAAGGCGTCTGGCGGGATGGCAAGCTGATTGCCGTGCCTCGGTGAGGTCACGCAAGGAACCGTGAAGCAGCCGTGAAGGAACGGTGTTCGCCTCCCTGACGTTCTTGCTCGGGAGATCTCGCATGAAACGCTTAGTCTTGATCACACTCGCGCTTGTCGTGCCTGCCGGCGCCTGGGCCCAGGGCGTCAACGATCCGTCGACGCCCAATCGCAACGTGATCATCGTCAACCCGTCGCAGCCCTCGCCGTCCACAGCGACGCCAAATATTCCGAGTCGAATCGAGCCCCCCGTGACGAGGGGCGGACACGCCCGCCCCTATCACGGGAACAGAACCCGGGGCAGCGGGTCGAGCCGTCGTTAGCCCTGCCTGCACCTTTCGGTGGCGTCGTGAGACAGCTATTGCGGGTTTACCTCGACCTCCAGGATCGATGTCCCGCGATGATGACGGCTCTTGCCCGAGATCACCAGCGTGAACTTGTCGGCGCCGGGCGTTTCGTTTCCTGCCGAATAGCGGAAGCCGGACCCGACCACCGCCAATTGTCCCCATGATGGTCCGCTCACGACCGACACGTTGAAAATCTGCATATACGACCAACGCAGTCCCTGGATGCAATCTGCCCCAGGCGCGATCGACATCGTCCATCTCACTGAATCTTCCGAAAAGGCAAAAGGCGTCCGCTCCTTGATGCAGACGGGACTGGCGTGCGCCGTCAGGCCAGACATGAAGGAAGCCGCGACGGCAATACTTAACAGCAATAACGGTCTTGCACGCATTCTCGGCAACTCCACGAGCGCATGCCAAAGTTAAACAGCAATGACCTAACGAGGTCTTAGAACAGAGCCGTTGGCCCTTAAGCCGATCAAATGCCGCGGATCTCGGGTACATCAATCATCCGGTCGGCCTCTCTCCGGACCATGCCATCCTGCCCCTGTTTTGCCCGACGAGTCAACCCGAATTTCGGAAAAGGCGCAACCCATTGATCCGACTGGTGTCGGCTACTGTGCATGGGGTTGTTTTTCTATTTTTTGATGGGACGGCCCCCGAACGGCCCCAGGTGCTGAAATCCTCGCGAGCTAAAATGGAAAGGGTGCCCGGCGAATTGGCTTTCTTGCAATCGGCAAAGGTATAGATTGAAAAGCTGGAGATGAGGAAATTGGCCAATGGTCGTCCTTGTCGCTCTGCCTGGAGTCATCAGCGTGCGAACGGGTCGACGTGGCCACTGTGAAAAGCGGTTTGGGAAGCTGCCTCAGGCGGTCATCATTGTTGCCGGCGTGCTCGGCCTTGGTCTTGCCTGTCCGTCCTTGTGTCTCGCTCAGACCGAACCGGAGCCCTCGATCAACGACTATCTTCCGCCAAGCGAGCCGGAAGTTACGCGCGACGAATGGCGGCAGCGGATCGAGGACGCGCGGCGCCGAGCCAAGGAGGTCTCGCGCGAGCGGCGGGAGCATCCAGAGCTCTACAAGCCGATTCCGGAAGATCCGGACCTTGTCGCGACCGAACGTCTCCTCAACGACGACAGTCTGCAACGAGGCGACATCGTCGCGACCAAGAAAGGCATGTTCGTCTACCAGGGGCGATCCGAGCAACCGCGCCGCGATCACGACTTTGTGCCGGTCAACCCGAAATCGGTGCGCTGAGGAATTCGCTGCAGCCCCAGGAGCGATGGCAACGAAGCTCGTCCGGGTTCAGTATCGCCGCATAATCTCGTTGAATTTGGGGTCGGCCACTTTCGTGGTCTCCAGCAGCAGCGACTTGCCTTGCGGAGTCGCCTGCACGTAGGCCGCGATCAGCAGTGGCTCGTAACGAGAGCGATTGGCCAGCGCCGACCGGATGTCGGACTGCGCCAGGAGCTTGATCTCTTCATCGGTCGCGGCCGCGCCCGACGTCACGATTTGGACGCGAGAGAAGGCAACGTCGATCGGCACCGACCCGGTCAAGTAAGACATCTTCACCGCAGGCGTTACCGCCTCGCCGGCCTGGGCCTGTAGCGTGCCGAGCGTGAGCCATAGCGCGGGCCTGATCGGCGATACTTTCAAGGCAGCCACGACGGCACCTTGAGCTGCCTTGTTCTCGCTGGCCCTGCTGCCCGCGTCGGTGGAGGGGCGGTGAAGAAAGTCAGCGGCCATCGCTGCCGCGTAATTCGCAAGCAACTCGCCATCCCATGAAAAAGATGCAAGGCCGCCGGCGGCCGCCAGCTTGGCCTTGTCGGGCGGAATCTCGCCCGAGAACAAGTCGCTGGCGCGAAAGTTCGGTCGTATGAGATCGCCGTAGAACGTCATGCCGGCGTGAAGCGCCAGCACGATTGCGGTCAAGATGCCGATGACGCGAAGCAGGATCATGCGATTCATGGTGGAATTGACGAGGCCTATGAGCGCGAGCCGACGACGGGTCCGACATTCAACTCTTAAATTGCGAGCAGACTATCGCCTTGGATCGTCAACAGCGTCAAGTTGCCGGTCGCGTAGGCGCCGGTGTCGATATTGATGCGGTTTGGTCGAATATCGGGCGCGCTGACCGGCGTGTGACCGTGAACGATATATTTGCCGAAGCGCTCCTCGGAGGCCAGGAATTCCTCGCGGATCCAGAGCAGATCCTCATCCTTTTGGCGATCGAGCGCGATGCCCGGCTTGACGCCGGCGTGGACGAAAAAGAAATCGCCGCAGGTGAAGGAGGAGGGCAATTGCTGGAGGAAGGCGAGATGCTCGGGCGGGAGCGCGCGCTTCAATTCATCGATCAGCTCGACCTGCTGCTCTGCGGACGGATTCATGGTCGGCCTGATGCCATAGGAGACCAGCGTCAGGAGGCCGCCATAGTGGCGCCACTCCTGCAAGCGGGCGGGGTCCTTGAGGACCTCGAGCAGGAAGACTTCGTGGTTGCCCTTGAGGCAGACCGTCTCGTGTGATTTCGAGCGCGCGATCAAGAGATCAAGAACGGCTCGCGAGTCCGGGCCGCGGTCGACATAGTCGCCGAGAAAGACCTGAATGGCTCGTTGGGGAGCCGAGCGGGCAAGATCGGCGTCGATCACGGTTAACAGCGATTGAAGCAAATCGGCGCGGCCATGCACGTCGCCGATCGCATAGACGCGAACGCCGTCGGGAAGCCGAGGCTTGGTCTTCTTTCGAAAGCGGCTGGAAAGGCCCATCGGGTCGGTCGAATCGCTTCTAGCGTCACGAGCGGATCATCGTGACCGCTCTTAGCAGAACCAGTCACACATCGATATTCTTAATTGTTTGCAACCAACGCGCCCGCATTTTGATTAAAGGATCGCGTGGCCTTTGAGCCGTATTTCAAGAGGTCTCGCGTAGCGTCCTTTCCTACAAGAAGGGGAGCGCGACATGCGCAAAGTTGTAAAGTTCCTGGCGGCCGTGGCCGCAATCGTCGTTGCTGCGGGGGTGCAGCAGAGAGCGGAAGCCGCCTTCGTCGGCGCGCCCTTGGGGCTGCGCGGTGCCATCCAGTACATCAAGTTCGACCAGCCGACGCTGGCGCCGATGGCATTCACGCTCTTTTGCCTGAAGTACAAGGACGAGTGCAGGCCGCGGCCGCAGCAGGTCGTGTTCAGGGGCGGCCGTCTGAAGCTCACGCCGGAGCGGCTGGCGCAGATGCAAGAGATCAACCAACGGATCAACGGCGCGATCCGTCCCGAGGCCAACCTGGAGGGGCTGCGCGGCGAGAAATGGCTGCTGCATCCGGCGAGCGGCGACTGCAACGACTACGCTGTGACAAAACGCCACGATTTGATCGCCAAGGGCTTTCCGGCGCGCTCGGTGCTGCTCAGCGAGGTCGTGACCACATGGGGCGAGCATCATCTCGTGGTCGTGGTGCGCACCTTCTCCGGCGATCTCGTGCTGGACAATCTCTCCGGTCACATCCTGCCGTGGTCGAAGAAGCCCTATCGCTGGGTCCGCATCCAATCACCCAAGAACCCGAACTACTGGGCGTCACTCGGCGATCGCGCCGTCTGATGACCGGCGCTCTATCGTGATGAGGATTGGCTGACGCTCTGCGACAGCCCCAGTCCCACGATCACCGAAAGACACAGGATTGCTGCCGGGCGCAGCAGTCCCGGACCGGCGAAGCTCTGGACGAGTGCAAAGAGAACGCAGGCCGCGGTTGCCGCTGGGAAGAACGAGTCGCGTCCGCGCTGGAGCGCGCCGAAGAACAGGCGCACCAGAGCGATCAGGCTTACTGCCATCATGGCGGTCAAGCCGATCCATCCTGTGTCCGCAAAGACGGCGATGGCCGCCGAGGGCGCGGTCAAAGTCGTGCCAGCCTCGCTCTGATAGATCTTCGCGACGGCCGAAAAGCTTCCTGCGCCCGCGCCGAACCAGCGTGTGTCGGCCAACATCCGCTCGAGGGCGGCCTTGGTCTCGGTCCCCAAGTTCGGGACGAGCCGCATGAGGACCGGCCCAGAACTCTTCTCGAAGAGGAAGGTCAGGACGATAGTCGCGCCGATCAGAGCTGCTGCCGACAATGCGCCCCCGGCCAATGGCGAGAGGTCGAGCCTCCGGATGACGAGGATCAGCAGGATCAGCACAACGCCAAAGGCCGCTGCGATCGCGCTGTTCGTCCCGGAAAACCCAAAGATCGCGGCCGCGCAGACCAGGGTCCCGACAAGGCCGCAAAGGCCGATCGCGATCGAGCGAAGGACCGAGTGATGCGTTTCGGCCCGTTCAGCAGCGAGCTGCATGACCGCTAAATTGAGCATGAGGCCGAGGCCGGCCAAAGTCGTGGTGAAGTCAGCGGGCGCGGCTGCCGCAACGGCCGGCGACAGCCGATGCAAGTCCAAGGTCAAGGCGGAGACCGCGGTCACTCCGCTGAGCACGAAAAGAACCAGCTCGGCACGGCCGCGGTTGCGGACCACCAGGATGGTGACGCCGAGCAACGAGATCGCCGCGAGTGCCAGCAGCAGCGCGTTCATCGTCAAGCCGGTGTCGGCCGTGATCGGCCCGAGCGACAGGCCACCGAGGACGTCGTGAGCGCTGGCCCAGATCGGATGCGCCCAGCTCAGCGGAAGAGGGACGTGTTGGGCCGCGATGCACAGCGGAATGGCGAGCAGGATCCACCGGCCCCAGGCGGCCGCGCGCACATAGTGGTCGTAGTCGGCCTTCCGCGCGGCCGAAGCGGCCGCCAGCAAGCTCAGCGCTGCGGCCATCGTCCCGAGCTGCGCACCGACCCTGGCGCCGGCAATTTCGAGAGCGGAAGCTGAGACGATTGAAACGATGAGGGCAAAATAAGCGAAGGACAAACGGCGCGCTCGAAGGGAATCCTGAAACGGTCAGGTCACCATACAAGCGGGCGATGGGTTTTCAAACAGAGCTCTGTCAGGACAACAGCTCGGTCTTCACCTTTCGCGCGCGCGCGAAAGGTTCATCGCCGCGTCAATCCGGCGTCGTCAGCGGACAGTTTTGACCGGGCGGGTGAATACGCGGGTGGTACGCGCGGCAGCAAGGCCAAAGCGCGCTCCTGACCCAAAGAGGTAGCCGCCCTGGAGGGCGATGGCGGCGAACACCACGCCTTTCAGGCTCTCAACCACGGTGAGATCGACCATCAAGCCGACCGGAATCGCGGCGAGCACCATGACGAAGGTCAACGGCAGGAGCACCAGGACGCGAAAGCGTTGGCCCAGCACGGCACCTACGAGAAAGCTGAAAATCAAAAACGCGGTCATCCGAAACACTCTCTGTGCTCCGGACCCTAGGTTCCCCCCCTAAAAAGACCCTTAAGTTGTATGGCTAAATTTGGCCTATTGGCTGCAATTTGCCAGCAGCGAATGATAGGCCTCCCGCAGTCCATTTAGGGCCACCGCACCTTTGATCTCGCTGTCGCTTTCCTTGACGACAACGGACAGTGAGGGGGTCGTCTGCCACTTTCCGGCGGCAAAGGCAGAGACCTCATCGGGCAACAGCACTGCGGCCCCCGCGGCCGCCATGCTGGCATCAAAGGTCAAAGTGCCGCCGCCGGCCGCGGCGATCGTGACCTTAGGATGGCTCCGCGGCGGGAAAGGCCGGATCAAGGCTACCAGCACGTCGACCTTGCCCTTCGGCGCGCAACGCACGATCAGGCCGGCGAAGTCCGGGTCGGACTGGCTGGTGTCCGCCGTCTTCATGATGGCGGCGAAGCTCTCGCCGTCCTTCGTCCCTTGGGTCCGGCTGAACTTCCAGACGGAGGAGGAGGCGGAGGAGGCGACCTCGACAACAGCCGGGCCGTGGCAGGTGGATCGGGCGCTCTCAGCGCAAGGTATTGTACCGTCCAATGGGCGATCAGCGGCGCCAAGGAGGGAACCTGCCAGCAGCGGGATCAGAAGGATGCCAGACACGGGGATTCCTACTCTTAATAGCCCAGCCTTAGCAGAGGGCGGCGAGGCCAAGAAGCCTCGCGCTCGACACGCCTAGCCCTTGACTTGGGCGGTTTGCTCGTCAGCCGGGCACAGGAAATACAACAAATAGTCACAAAGGGTTAAACTAAGCCCCAAACAGTGGCTCGCACGCAACAGTAGCCGACTGATCGCACCGTTAACCACTAGGGAACCCTTGTCGCACCGCCCGCGCCGCCGTACCAATCGACGGTAATTGGGGTCTCTTGGGGCGCGATTCATGCATTCCTTTGTCAAAACTTATGTATTCAAGCCGGCATTTCTGGCGGCCGCTTTAGCGCTCGGAGCGTGTTCAACCAATCCCGGTTCGGGCCCGCTCACGGATGACGTCAACAACAAGATCCAGACCGAAAATGCGCCGGCCTATGAGCTGGTGCCGATCAATCCGGCTACGGTGAAGATTCTGCACACCCATGAGCCCAAGGGGCTCGCGGGGGCCTTCACGGACAAGCGGCCGCCGGCCAGCATCGTGTTCGGCATCGGCGACGTTGTCAGCGTCACCATCTTCGAAGCTGCCGCCGGTGGTCTGTTCATCCCGGCGGAAGCCGGCGTCCGTCCGGGTAACTTCGTGACGATCCCGGATCAATCGGTCGACAATGACGGCTTCATCACCGTGCCCTATGCCGGTCAGGTCAAGGCGGCGGGCCTCACAGCGGTTCAGATTCAGCGAGCCATCGTTGAAAAGATATCCAACCGCGCCATCGAGCCGCAGGTTGTGGTTGCGATGTCCTCGCAGCGGACCCAGCTCATCAGCGTGCTCGGCGAGGTCAATACGCCGGCGCGTTATCCGGCGAGCGCGGCGGGTGCGAAGGATCGCGTGCTCGATGCGATCACCCGCGCCGGCGGCATCAAGGGTCAGGGCTTCGAGACCTGGGTCATGCTGGAGCGTGCCGGACGGCGGGCTACCGTGCCGTTCGAAAATCTCGTGATGACGCCTGAGAACAACATCTATGTTCGCCCCGACGACAGCATCTATGTCTATCGCGAGCAGCAGAAGTTCCTGGCGTTTGGCGCCAGCGGCCAGAGCGGCGAGTTCAATTTCGATGCCTGGCGCATCAACCTCGGCGAAGCCGTCGGCAAGGCCGGTGGTCTCTTGGATGGCCAGGCCGATCCGGCTGCCGTGTATCTCTACCGCCGCGAGCCGCGTGAGGTTGCCGCACAGCTCGGCATCGACGTGAGCAAGTACACGTCAGAAACGATCCCGGTCATCTTCGCGGTCAATTTCCGCGATCCGGGTGGCTTCTTCCTCGCCACCAAGGTCATGATGAAGAATCAGGACATCATCTACGTCTCGAACTCGCGCAACGTCGAAGTTGCCAAGTTCCTGAACTACCTGCGCGTGATCATGGCGACCGGCAGCGATGCCGTGAACCTCTCCAACGACGCCCTGATCTTCCGCAACAACGTCAAGCTGGCGCCGTAAGACGCCGACTTGATCGACCAAAACCGATGGCACCGGGGCTTTGTCCCGGTGCCATTTTCGTTTAGCAACCGAGGCGGTTCTGCTGCGGCTACGAGTTCGGGATTTGGATCAAGGCGGCACTGAGCACGTCGCGCCGATAGGTCACCCCGCAGTGTTGCAAGGGGCTTCATGCGCTTTCGAGCATTCTGGCGTCTTCTGGCTCTCGTCCCTGCTGCCGTCGGACTTGCACCGTTCGGGCAGGCCCTTGCTGCTGCAGGGGAGCTCGGCGTTCGCCATCGCATCGACGTGATAGTCTCCGCCGAACCCGATGCGCCGATCTTGGCGCGCCTTCGCGGGGAAAAGGGCGAGCTCTCGTTCACGGTCCGGCTGTCGGCGAACTCCAAAGAGAGCCGGTTCTTCGGGATGCTGCGCCCGTCTTTCCCGGATATCGTCGTCCCCGATGGCTCGGGCAAGCCGCTGGTCCAACAGACCAGGCTATGGGAGGAGGAGGCCTGCCATCAGCGCCGCGGCCTGCCCAAGGTCACCGTGACCCGGCTTGAGGGTCGGTTCGGCGAGGGGGAGGGGCGGATCGAGATTTCCGCCATCAACCGACACATCGGCCTTCTGGTCCCGCCGGATGAGTTAACCCCCGGAATAAAACTCGAGCCGGGGAGTGACAGTCTTGGGCTATTCTACGCCTTCCGGGCGCAGACCCGGAACAGCCGCCTCAACGTTGATCTGAAGATCTATCCGATTGATTGCTTCCTCTAGAAGCTAAGCAAAGCTCGCCCAAACGACGATGCGCCTTTGGCCTCCCCATATCCGTTGGTCGTGGAGCTTGCCCGCGACCTTCATCCTGTTCTTCGTGGTCGCCGGCGCGCCGTTTCCGTTCGGCTCGACCAATGATCTGTCGATCGCGTTCTGGTGCCTGTGCTTGGGAATCGCGGTGATGTTCGCGCCGACGCGCGAGCTGCGAAGGCCGCATCTAGGGCTGCTCGCCGGCATCGCCGTGATCGTCGCCGCTTACGCGTTCGTGCTGCATGAGCAGCTGTCCGATCATCCCTTCCTCGCGCCATTCCAGCCGATCTGGAAGCAGGCGTCGGATCTGCTCGGCGTGCCGATCGCCCCGTCCGCTTCGATCGTGAAGAACGAGGCGTTCTTCGCGCTCGGCGCCCCGCTCGCCAACATTCTTGCCATCGTCCTCGGCATCACCGTCGGCGCCGATCGCGAGCGCGCGCGCCGCTTGCTGTGGGTGATCGCGATCTCGGGCGCGGGTTACGCGCTCTATGGCGTGCTCTCGTTCCTGATCGAGCCGACCATGATCCTGTGGCGGGACAAGACGGCCTATCTCGGCAGCGTCACCGGCACCTTCATCAACCGCAACACGGCGGCGGCCTATTTCGGCTCCTGCGCGGTGATCTGGCTGCTGCTGATCCTGGAAGATGTCCGCCGCCGCTTGCCGGAGCGGCATATCGAATGGCGACGCCTGTCGCTCGATCTGCGCACGATCCCGCCAAAGGAAATCCTGCCGCAGCTTGGCTGCCTGCTGATCTGCCTCATGGCGATGTTCATGACGGGTTCGCGCGCCGGCGTCGGCCTGTCGCTGCTCGCGATGATCGTCGCGTTCACGCTCTTCCTCCGCAAAGACCTGCCGCGACGCACCGGCATCTGGATCTCGCTCGGCTCCGGCCTTGCCGTCGCGCTGGGCCTGCTGCAGCTCCTGGGCGGCCGCGTCTCGAGCCGGTTTGACAGCCAGGGCCTGGTCGACGAGGGCCGCGTCGAGGCCTGGAAATCGACGCTTAAGATCATCGCCGATAACCCCTGGTTCGGCACCGGCATGGGCACCTTCCAATGGGCCTTCCCGCCCTATCGCAGTCCCAACATCTCGATTCGCGGCATCTGGGATGCCGCGCATTCGACGCCGCTGGAGCTTGCCTCCGAGGTGGGCATTCCCATGGCGCTCTTGGTTGCGGTCGGCTGGGCGATCATGCTGCTGGTTCTGGCCAAGGGCGTGTTCGGGCGACGGCGCGATGCCATCATCCCGCTGGCGGCCGCGGCCACCGCCACGCTGTCGCTGCTGCATTCGTGCCTCGACTTCACGCTCCAGGTGCCCGGCTACAGCATTCCATTCTTTGCGCTTTTCGGCGCGGGCCTGGCCCAGTCCTTCTCGACCCGGGAGGGCCGCTCCGCAAGCAACGCCGTCGCTTCCGGCGGGCGAGGCGAGGGCCGCACCTCAACCGCCGATACAACCGCGCGGCGAATGCCTCGGCTTCATAAAAGTGTCTAGATTTGAAGCAGTTGCGCTGTTTACGAAGTCTTTAGAATAAGTGGACAGCCCATTTCTCTTCGGATAGGTTCCGCAACTGCAAGCCATTGCCCGGGCCGAGGAAGCAAATCGGGGCAGCTGATTTTTTGGAGGTCTATTTATGAGCGTTATCAGGATTGCGCTTCGCATGGCTGCTGCCGCGGCCCTCGCCGCGACGATCACCTCAGCCGCAAGCGCCGCCGTTTATCCGCCGCAGCGCCAGCTGCCGGCCCAAATCATTTCCGAGTTCAAGGCCGCGCCCAACAGCCTGTTGCAGCAATATCCGACCGGCGGCCCGCAGCTGATCTCGCGCGTGCGCGACCTCGGCGCCTCCGATCCGACCACGCTCCCGGGCCTGATCGCGCTTCTGAAGGATCCCGCGACCACCAAGGACCAGATGCGCGCGATCGTCGGCGGCCTCGCCCAGGTCGCCCGCATGGCGGCGCAGAGCGATGCGGCTTTCGCCAATGAGATCCAGACCGCGATCGCCGGCATCGGCAACCCCGACGTGATCGCCGCCTACCAGGCCGCGACCGGCGACGTCGCGATCGCCGCGACCGGCGGCGGCGCGGGCGGCGGTGGCTCCGGCGCGGGCGGCCCGGTCGGCGGCGGCTTCGCCAACGGCGGACAGGGCGGCAGCCTCGGCACCTTCGGCGGCCTGCACTATGCGACGACGATCACGCCGCACGCGAACGCCGGCGTAAGTGGCACGACCAACAGCGTCAGCCCGCGCTGATAAGAATCGGCCCTGCGGCCGGCCTTTGACACTCACGGCAGCGGCGCCAGCGGGCGCCGCTTTGCTTTTGCACCGTTAAGCTTCCTGCAAAATGTCGTGCAAGCGGCGCTGTGCGCAGCATCGAGCACGTTCAATTGCAGGCAGGATTATGCTAGGGGTTCGCGCAGCGCGGGCTTTGGCATCAGGTTTGCTCCGGACGCATCCAGGCTTTTGACGAACGTCAATCCTTAAAAAGACACATCGATCCATTTTCAGGAATTGCTAGATGTTGCAGGTGAACAAGCCGACCTCGGAGATCAACCGTGATTTCGCCGAGGCCGACGGCTCCCCGTCGCAGACGCTGACCTCCTATCTCGAAATCGTCCGCCGCCAGTTCCCGACCATGGTCGCGATCGTATCGGCCTGCGTGATTCTGGCGCTGCTCTATCTCTTCACCGCCGCACCGCTGTTCACCTCCACTGCCTCGATGGTGATCGACACCCGCAAGGTGCAGTTGTTCCAGCAGTCCTCGGTCCTCGGCGACCTTGCGGTCGACTCCGCGACGGTGGAAACCCAGGTCGAGATCCTGAAGTCCGAGAACATCAGCCTCGCGGTTATTCGCGACTTGCACCTAATCGACGACCCTGAATTCACCGGCAGCGGCGGTGGCCTGCTCGGCACGGTGATCGGCGCCGTCTCCGGTTTGTTTTCCGACGGGCGCGCGCCATCCGAATTCGAGCAGACCCGCCAGGCGCTGGAGCGGTTCGAGAAGAACCGCACCATCAAGCGTCTCGGCCTCACCTATGTCATGGAGATCGGTTTCACCTCGAAGGACCCGGCCAAGGCGGCGAAGATCGCCAACGCCATCGCGGACGCCTATATCGTCGACTCCCTCGAAGCGAAGTATCAGGCGACTCGTCGCGCCAGCGTCTGGCTCCAGGACCGCATCAAGGAGCTGCGTACCCAGGCCTCCGCTGCGCAGAAGGCGGTGGTGGATTTCAAGACCGCCAACAACATCGTTGACACCGGCGGCCGGCTGATGAACGAGCAGCAGCTCGCCGAGGTGAACAGCCAGCTGGTGATGGCACATGCAGCCACCGCTGAGGCCAAGGCGCGGCTCGACCGCATGAACGACATCCTCAAGCAGGACATCCCGGACGCCAACGTCGCCGATGCGCTGAAGAACGACACCATCGTCAAGCTACGCGCGCAATATGTCGACATGGCCTCCAAGGAGTCGATCTGGGCGATGAAATACGGCGCGGATCACCTCGCCGCCGTCAACCTCCGTCGCCAGATGGCCGAGATCAAGAAGAACATCACGGACGAGCTCAAGCGCATCCAGGAATCCTACAAGAGCGACTACGACATCGCAGTGACCCGTGAGGAGAGTATCAAGTCGAGCCTCGCCAACGTCGTCTCGGAGTCGCAGCTCACCAACCAGGCGCAGGTGCAGCTGCGCGAGCTCGAGAGCAACGCGCAGTCCTACCAGGCGATGTACGACAATTTCCTCCAACGCTACATGGAGAGCGTGCAGCAGCAGTCGTTCCCTATCACCGAGGCGCGCGTGATCAGTGCTGCGACCACGCCGCTGAGGAAGAGCTATCCGAAGACACTAATCATCTTGGCTGGCGCGCTGTTCGGCGGCTTTCTACTGAGTTTCGGTGCTGCAATGGCGCGTGAGTTGGGCGACAAAGTCTTTCGGACCACAAGCCAAGTCGAGGAACAATTGGGCGCTAATTGCGTCGCTATCCTGCCAGCGCTCGGTGCTACCTCCGTGCAGAGCCTTGGAGAAAAGGTGCTGACCGGCAAGCTCACCAAGAAAAACAATCCCGAGCCCGATCTCCTACGCTATGTCATCGAAAGCCCGCTGTCGCGTTTTTCGGAGGCCGTGCGTTCGGTAAAGGTGGCGGTGGATCTCAATGCGATCGTGCGCGAGAACCGCGTATTGGCGACTACCTCGACCCTTCCGAACGAAGGCAAGAGCACGCTTTCGACCAACCTCGCCCAGCTGATGGCGCATGGCGGAGCTCGGGTCATCCTGGTCGATGCTGACCTGCGCAACCCCTCACTGTCACGCGCGCTGGTGCCGGATGCCAAGATCGGCCTTGTTGACGTTGTCGCGCAAAAGACCCGGCTGGAGGACGCGCTGATCGTCGACCCCCAGACCAAGCTCTCGATCCTGCCGGCGGGCACCACCTCGAAGCTGCTCCACACCAACGAGATCCTAGCCTCCAAGGCGATGCATGCGCTGGTGACCGAGTTGCGCTCGAAATTCGACTACGTGGTGTTGGATATGCCGCCCATGGCGCCGGTGGTAGACGTGCGTGTTACTTCATCCTTCATCGATTCCTACGTGTTTGTAGTGGAGTGGGGGCGGACCAAGATCGATGTGGTCAAGCACAATCTGCGCAGCTCACCGGAGATCCAGGACAAACTGCTCGGCGTGGTCCTGAACAAGGCTGATACCAAGTTGCTTGCGCGATACGAATCCTATCACGGTCGCTACTACTATCAGAAATATTACGCTCGCTATGGGTATGTCGAGTAGCGCTCATCCAAAGTCGGGTGTCGCGTTGCGCGGCTTCTTGCTCTTGCTAGGGTTTGCTGGCGCGATCTGGTCGGGTGTCTTGCTGCCAGCTTTCTCGTCATCAGCCCCAGCCAGAGATGTCATGGCGCGCATTCTGGCCGGCGATCGTTTCAAGTCCAAAACACTTAAGAACGTGTTGTCGTCCGCGACCGCAAATTCCGAAGGCTTGGTTCGGAGAAACGAAATGGTGCGGGCAGAAGCTGTTATCCGACTTTGGATTTCGGAAGAGGCGACACGCACCAGCTCGGAGACAGCTGATAGAGCAACAATTGAGGCCAATGAAGCAATTAGATCCTCGCTCGCGGTCAATCCGGCAGATTCCTTTCTTTGGCTTTTAGTTTACTCAGTCGAAAACGCCCGGCGTGGATTCGACACTTCGATCCTCGGCTATTTGCATTTTTCGTACAGAACTGGTCCGCACGAGGGCTGGGTCGCGCTTCGGCGTAATACGCTGGCCTTAGCTGTTTTTCCGATGTTGTGTGAGGCGACGAAAGCTAAGGTGATTTCGGAGTTCGCTGGAATGGTCGATAGCGGCTTTACGGAAGAGGCCGCGATGGCTTTGGAAGGGGTTGGCTGGGCCAACAGGGAGCGACTGCTCACTGGTATTGAGGAAGTGGACATTGTAGCGCGCGAGTCGCTAGCGAAGCGTTTGGCTTTCGATAAGGTCAAGGTAAGCGTACCAGGTGTCGAACTCGACGAAAGGCTATGGCGGTGATGGCCGGCAAATCCGAGCGTGCAATATACTCTGTCCTCGTGCTGTTCGCGATGACATCCGGAGTTTCGACCGGCCTGCTTGCGCAGACCGACAATTCCGCTTCAAGGCTGACGCTCCAGGGCTCGCCCGAACAATCTAGCTCCCCCATTTTGCGGGACGCACTCGGCAGACCGTGTCTGGATATTGAGGCCGCAGCTCGATCACACATGATCAATCAAAATTTGTTCGATCATGTTGTGAGTGTGAAGAACATTTGTCCTCGATTGATCAAGATCAGAGTTTGCTATGCAGGCACTGAAAGATGCGTTGATAGTGCTCTTGGGAGCTATAGTCGATCTGACTTGGTGTTGGGTACAATGACAGGCGTCAAAGTCTTTCGATACACGATTTCTCAGAAGTAACAGGTCATTCGGCGCGTAGGATACGATCCTTAATCTTTTGAGCTGGGTTTCCAGCATACACGGTCCAAGCCTGTAAGTTCCTAAAGGCTACGCCCCTTGCGCCTAGCACGGCGCCCTCTCCTACAGTAACGCCGGGACCGATGAAGCACTCTGCAGCTAACCAAGCCCAATCTTCAATGACGATCGGTCTCGTCGTTAATTGGAAGTTCCTGTCGCTTATGTCATGACTTCCTGCGCAGAGGTGAGCACCTTGCGAAACGATGGCTCGATCGCCAATCCGAATTCTGTCTTGGCAATAGCAGTTCACTCGCGGACCAATAGTGGCATGTTCCCCAACTTCTAGATAAGGGGGATACCAAATGCGAACCGAGGCATGGATCCTGGCGGACTTATGAATTTTGGCTCCAAAAATGATGAGTACGGATCGTCGCCAGCGATGGAACGGAGGTGGCGTCCATCTCGCCAGAAGAATCCATGACACTCCCCAGAGAACCCGGAACAGTCGGTTGCCGAGTGAAAAACTCGGCCCTCCCTCCAAAGGCTTGTTTTGGCTTGCATCTAAGAGCATTGCGGAAACTCAACCGGGCGACGATTACGACTACTGTGCTAGGCCGGCTTCGCGAAATACGCTCAGCAGCTTTGTTACATTTTGATCAACGTCAAAATGAGTCGAGAACGCGCTACGTGCCTTGACTCCCATAATTGCTCTCTCATCATCGTTCATATTCATGAAGCGCTCTAACAACGATACAATTCCTGCTCCGTCGTCTTTCTCGACGATCCCAGCGCTCTCTCGCTCTATTTCACGCCAGATATTGACTTTATCCGTAATTAGGACTGGCTTTCCGCAGGCTAGGGCTTCAGCAACAACTATGCCAAAATTTTCTTGATGTGACGGAAGAACGAAGGCTTCGCAGCCGTGAAAGGCTCCCCATTTTTTGGAGCCTTCCAACATTCCTGGCCAATGTATGCGATCCTCTATACCGTATCGAGTCGCCTGCTTCTTCAGCTGTGCTATCCAACCAATCTGGTCGGGACCAGCCATGACCAAATCAAGATCGGGAGCCGAGTGTGCAACCTTTGCAAAAGCCTCTATTAGGAGGTCGCACCCTTTCTTGGGATGAATTCGACTTAGGAACAAGAGAAAACGCTTGCCCCCCAGATTCCGAATACTACTCCGAAATTCGGCAACCTGTGCTGCTGCGTCGTTTGCAGTATAGGAAGTGCCGTAACCTACTACGAACTCTTTGATTTGATACGGCCAGAATGCATCCTTCGCGAGAAGGCGCTCCTCCTCGCACGTAAACAAGACGCCGCTCGCATTCGCAAGCAAGGGTCCCTCGTTAAACCACCAGGATATTTGCTTTAGGAATGTTTTAAGAGGGTAGGTCTTTCTGAACCACGGGTCCAGCATCCCATGCGTGAAGACAAAATAGGGGACCTTTAGAGAGACGAGCGCTTGGCGAGCCGCCAATGTCGAATAATTCCAGAGGCCACTGACGACAACGACGTCATAGTTCGAAGCATTGGCCTTAAGCCATGGGACGAGCTTTGCGGTGTACCCATAATGCACCCACGGCAACCATCTCCATCGGCGGCGCGTCTCTGGTCTCGTCGAGCCCAAAGCGTGAACTGGTATTGATGATGACTTAAGCCAGGGGGCTGAGGGGTGATCCAACGTCGCCAACTCCCGGGTGTGCCCGAATCGAGCCAGCGCCCCGGATGATCTAACGATTCCTTCGATTGGCCCGCCGTAGCGCGGATCGGCCGTTGCAATGACTTGGAGTATTCTCAAGGCTCTTTCGCCTGTGACGCTATTCTATCATCAAACAGTTCATAGTCTCAAAAGCAGTTCATTCGCTCTCGGAAACTGAACAACTTTGTCCACTATATCTCAAGACTAACTCCGGTTCCAGCATCGCTCAGAAACGTGGTAATCGACGATGGGCGGCTAACGCGCTCGCCGCCGAAGTATTAACTCAGTCAGGTGCAGCAAATACTCGCACCCAATCGACCGACAAAGTTTGGTCGGCCTTTCCACCTCGTTTCTGCGCACTCAATATCAAGAACAATTTTTGAGCTTCACATATTTCAGGTGTTGTCGCGGACATCTGTTCAACATTGTTCAAGTACCATGTGACTTTGCCTTTCTCCCACAACAATCCATAAATGTTCCACTGATTGACGGCTATCGGCGCTGAAAGTCTGTGGTAGTTGTTCGGGTTTGGTGTGCTTCGCTTTGGCCTCCACTCGTGAACTGTTCCAAGATACAGATCGTCTTTGAAGCTTTCGTAGATATCAATCTCACACCAGTGATCCCCGTCTGTACCTCTTGCATGAGCATCGCTAAAGAGCCAGAAGGCCGCGAAATTGTTGGGGTCGGATGGCCATTTTAGCCTAGCTTCAAAATATCCGTGCCCAAAGATTGTCCGACGGCCATTCTTGTGAGGCACAGTCACAATCGACGTCATGTTGACGCGATCGTCACGAGTTGCCAAAGTCAGGATGCCGCCCTCAAGGCGAAAGCGATCACGTTCGGAAGGCGCTTGGTACCAAAGATTATTATACCAGGCGTGATCTCCCTCGCCATCGGCGCTAAGATCAAGCGTGAGAAAATCGTCATTAAAAATCAATCGGGTGAAGCCCGCGCGAACCGCTTGTTGGGGAGGCGCCGGCTGCGCTGAAGCAGCCACGGAAAGAGCCATCAGGGTAAGCGCGAAGGCCCGGCAAAAAAGAAGCTTCATCGAGAAGTCCCATTTCAGAGCTGATCAGTCTACTTTTACTTTGGAAGTCAAGCGTTCGACAGAATTGGCAAATCGTTCCACATCTCCCAGCGAAACAAAGAGATGTGCATTTTTTGCCAAAATAGACCAAAAGTTTTCGTCCCTGGAGATGAGGCACAGAAAATTCCGGAGCCCAGTTACATTGTCTGGCTCGAAAACAAATCCATTGACGCCCGATCTAACGAGTTCATCGCGTGCTCCACAGTTCGTGGATAGAGCTACAGGTACCCCCATCGCTAGCGCTTCGGGTACTACCTGGCCAAATTGCTCCTCGATACTCGGGAGTATTAAGCAGAGTGTATTCGAAAGTGCTTGGCATACCTGATCTGTCTGAACGAAGCCTCGAAAGTCTACAAGGTGCTCGACTGAAAGGCGACGAGCACACTCCTTTAGTTGCTCCTCAAGCGGGCCAGAGCCGCACAGCACGAGCCTGCGCGGCGTTTCTCTTGGATTCTCTCGCGTAAAATCAGCGAAAGCTTGTAGAGCCAACGCGATATTTTTTTTCGGAACATGTCGAGCAACGACGGTAAAGTGCCGTTCGCTGTGAGGGCATCCGCCGGGCGCAGGTGCGGAGCCTGCCAGCATTCTGATTCGATCCACTGAGATCGTGTCGTAGCCCAGTTCGATTGGCCTCTTCTTCCAGCCAAGAAATTCAAGGTACTGCTGTGAACGCCAACTTGCCGTCAATGCTCCTACGTAGGGCAATAAGAAAAGTGACTTCAACCATTCGCGGCCGACCCAGCGAGGATAGTCGTCAAATTTTGAGTCGCCTAAAAAATATACTTTCTTGCCCATGATCCGCAGCAACACGGCGACGAAGAGGATATGCCATTCTTGATAGTGGCATAGGAATATGTGGTGCGCTTTTATAGATCTGAGTTTGATTAGGAGTTCGAGAAAGATGCGGGGTGAGGCGGCTGTGCGGGTCTTAAATAAAGTCAACTTCTCAAAAGTACCGCCGTTTGACGAATTCCACGAGTACGTCTCACTCCGTTCGAACAGTTCTACGCCGACTACTCGAAATCTGTTCTGCAAGCGACGTGCGGTTGCCTCACACCGATCCATGTGAGGAGGCCCAAAGTTGTCCCATACGAACGCTATGACATCGACCATTGTTAGGTTGAACCTGCGGCCAGCGGTTGCGTTACCGGAGATTCAGCGAATATGAACGCGCGAAGGTCGCTCCCGACTTTCGTGACGCCAAATCTGTGCTCCACCATCAATCGACCGCAATGCGCTCGATGTTGCATTTCCTCTTTGTTGTGGCAGATGTTTGCAATAGCTCCGACTAGCTCATCTACCTCCTCATTCTTGAGGACTACTGCGTTATTGTCATCGAATATATCGGGAACATCGCTTACTCGTGTGGTGCACAACAATACTCCAGCGGCACAAATCTCGACGACCTTTGATGGAAATGTGGTCTGTCCCATACTGTGGGATGGAAGTTTCAAACATAAACCGACGTCCATCGAACGCAAAAGAGCGTTGTATTCTGCGGCAGTGAGGTCTCCATGAACGATGATTTCCGTCTCACAGTCGTTTGGCTGATTGAGACGGAGACCCTCCAAGAAAGTTGAGTCATACACTCCTGTAATATGGAAGGTCACCCTCAGTTTTGGGTGGTTGTCTGCAAGTTGGCGAACCGCCTTACAAAAGAGATCAGACCCCGTTTCCGGCATAATTGCTCCGCCATACAAAATGCTCAGCGGTGCGTCCGCTCTAAATCTTTCGGTGGGCGGCTTCGAATTGCGAGTCTGGAATGAGACGCCGTAGTTAACGTGGTATTTGGTCAACTTAAGGGTCTCGGCAAGCGCTTTGGATACAGTTACGACCTTCTGATCGCAGAGGGCTCTGAGAATGTGGAACGAGATGATATTCATTGCGCCGCGCGGGCCGCGTTCATCGACCCGAGGACCGTCCTCAACGTCCAATATGGCTCGGTGGCCGATCAAAAAGCGATAAAACGCCGCTAGAATGTATTCTGGAAACGCATTGTAAAGCAGCACAGCGTCATTCGATCTAACCACTGAAATCGTATAGAAAAGAAAAGAAACCGAGGCTGTCAGTCGACGGAACGCACCACGCCCAAGAGCGAATAGTCTAACGTACGGTATCCTCTCGATTCTCTCGATTGAGGAATAAGAGGTCCCTCTACGATATGGAATGAGGGCGGAGACAACAACCGGCCTCACCTTTGCCGAGAGGAGAGCAAGTGTTGTTCCGAGTACTTTGCGGCTGGCCGGACCAACGTGAAAGTTTGCCCCGAAGCGGTGGTTCAGCTTGTCCGTCGAGATTAGCGAAAAGTAGTGCAGTCTCGGATGCATTAAGCGTTACTCGTTATTGGGTACATCAAAAGCTCTAACGATCTTCACCGGATGCCCAGCGATGAGAACATCCGGCGGAAACAGACGGCCCGGGACCAAAGACCCCGCGGCGCATATGCACGAGTCTCTCAATTGCGCGCCCCCCAGGATCGTTGAGCGGGTGCCGATCCAAATTCCATTGCCAATCTCGATCGATGTTGACTTTCCGGGACCGGCTCGCCTCTCAGCATTACCCATTTCGTGAGATCCGCAGATGAACATTACCTCCGGCGCTATATCGCAGCGGTCTCCTATCCGAATGTCGGCCCGCTCAGCAGTATGAAACTTTGTCTCAAGCCCGATCCAGCAGTCGCTACCTATAAACACTCGACCCGCACCGTAAAATCTGGTCCCGCCGCAAACGCGGGTGCGAGCCCCAACGCTAATGCCGCCTGCTCGCAGCAGGGCTCTCTTGAAAGCAAAAAACCGAGTTGGCGGCAGCAACCAGAGAATCAGATTGACCACAAAGTATCGCAATTACCGATCTCCCGCGCGTCTCGCTATCTGCTGAGATAGGCCTGCGTTGAAGCCCAAGAGACATTGCAAGCCGAAACCACCAAACAATGGAGCGGCAGCGCAGCAAATGAAAAGCCCAAGGCCGTATGCCCAGTTCGTCATCGAATCCTTTCGCGGTAGATTGGCTGACAGTAACAAAAAGAACGGGAGAATCCGCAGTGTCAGTCCTACAAGGCCGCCTTCGATTAGAGCCTGAAAGAAGGAAGATTCGCCATGAGCATAAGTTGCTGTCTGGGCGCGGTTCGAGTTCGTGACGCCTAACCCGGCGCCGAAGACCTGCATCTCGATGGGGAAATTGGCTATCGTGTCTACCGCGTATTGCCAGAGGCCCAAGCGCGTCTGATTTGATGCAGTTTCGATCGTATTGCCTGTCATCCTTTGAAGTTGTCGGTCGATGAGATCGTCGCTGAACGGAGCTGCGGCGGCAGCAAGTAACGCCAATCCGACCAAAAAAGGAACAGCGGAAGCAACTCTTAGGCGTGGCACTATCATGCCGAAAGTTGAAAGTAGCATTATCAGGCCGGCCAGCGAACCGGTGGGCAAGACAGCTAGCACCAGCGATGCCTGTGCCACAGCTCGAGAGAACATGTTTTTGGCCGTGCGCAGATATAGAAAGTACATACCCGCCAGCGTCGGCATAACTAATGTTGAGGTTACAAAAATAAAGCCAAATCGTTGCGTCTCGCCGGCGCGGCTGCGTATGTCTGCCGCTTCCTGATCCTTTAAAAAGTCGAAAAAGGGCGTGTAGAGCTGCAGTACGAGTCCAATGGCTCCAATCAGAAGAAATAGAAGTGAGGCATGTCGCACAAAATTGCTACGACCTCGCAAGTCGAAGACTGTGCCAGTTAGATAGAATGGTAGCCACGCAACATAGTAAAAGCTGTTGAATAGCAATGTGTCCATACCGACTCCCTCAACGGAGCCGGAAACGATCAGTGCGCAGGAACTCGCAAGTACATAAATTGACACATAAAAATCGAATGGTCTTTGGATACGTAGAAGTGCAGTCAGAAAGCAGACCATCAGCAGGAGCTGCTTCCAGGGCGATAGCGCCGACTGTCCGAGGAGATAGTTCAATAAGCCTTGTCCAGAGAGAAGGATGAGCGCCCAGAACGAAAATAAATCCAGGAAGCTGCGCTTTCGCCTCGAAACGGGGATTGCTATGGACAAAGCCATCGCCTTATTTTGCCTGAATCTGCTGCTCACGTCGGATCGTTCTGGAACATCCGATTAGAGCAGAAATCAATACTGCGAGTTCAAAAGCCGCATAGACCAAGAGCCCGTATGTGAAGCCCACATGTATCCCGATCACAACCATCAAAACTAACTCTGTGGCGGTAAGCAGAAATGCAATTAGGACGAAGGTCGACCTCAGATTGGTGGCGAGGTACAGCGCCTGTGCGATTGTGGTGCCGCTATTGAAAACGCAAGCCAGCCCTATCAACACGAGGTATTCCGAATTGGCCGGGACCTTATTGTGAAACAGAGTCGAAAAGGCCCAGGGAGCACCGAAGAACAAAAAAACGGAGGCGATGGATGTAATCCCAAGCGAGCGCGAGACGAGCTTGCTTAGGAATGCTGCGAGCTCAGAAGGGCGGCCGCTTGCATGTAAAGTGTTCAGTACCGGCCATGACGATGCTGTTGCGATATTTGCTAGAGCTGCGACAACTCGCATGTACGTCCGGTGAACGTTGAAGGCAACCGCAACCGTATCCGAAAAGAAGCTGCTTGCAACAAGTTGAGGGCCCATCACGGCCAACGCAGTGTATGCAGACAGACCAGCTTGCCCTAGCGCCAATCGCAAATAACGGATCGCTATGAGGGGGCTTGGAACTTTCGTGCCAATCGAAAGGGCGCCTGAGCGGTTCTCCGCCAACGTCTTCAAGAGGATGATGGTAAGGGTACGGGTGCAAACATTAAAGAGCAGGGAAAGCAGCAAATCTTTCGTGAGTGCTAATACCGATACAAGCAAGACGAAATCAACTAGTCGAGCGACGGTGAGCAAATTGACGCCAAGTGCATATTCGTTTGCCACACGGAAGTTAGTGTCGACGAGGATGTAGCCAAGATTTATAGCGCTTCCTAGCACCGCGACCCAGATGAGCATGGCGGTGCTTCGTGGGTCGTCAAGTGCTGCAAGCGTTGTTGCCGCTCCAACGATGGCCGTCGTACAAAGGACAAGAATTGATAAATAGCCGAGCGTGTAGATTTCTTGAGCTTGTTCACGCCTGTTGTTGATGCAGTCATGAGTAATCGAGTTCATCATGAAATAATAAAAGCCGTTGAGAAAAAAGGCTATGTAAGTCGCAACTGTTTGCGCCAACAAAATTGTTGCGTATTGGCCGACAGAGAGGACAAGTAGGAAAATCGGAGCCGTTGCAGCCTGAATGCCGGTCCCAACGAATGAGCTGAGGGCGTTAGCAGAAAGAAACCGCCCAAAGGAAGTTTTCGTCATCGAAGGTTGCTCAGCCGTATTGGGGCACTGATGCATCTGTCCTGAGCATCGCCACGAAGTTCGAGGGTCAATCTTGGCTGGGGGTCAATAAGCCGCTTTGCCCACGATTCCTACCAATATCGTGCGAAAGAGAATCCTCGCATCCAACCACAAGCTCCAATTATTGATGTACCACAGATCATGCTCCACGCGCTTCTGCATCAGCTCGAGCGTGCGGGTTTCTCCGCGATAACCATTAACCTGGGCCCAGCCGGTGATGCCGGGCTTGACGTGGTGGCGGAAGGCGTAGTTGCCGATGATCTGCTCATATTCGGTGTTGTGGGCGGCCGCGTGCGGGCGGGGGCCGACCAGCGACATGTCGCCCTTGAGCACGTTGAGGAGCTGCGGCAGCTCGTCGATCGAGGTCTTGCGCAGCCATTTGCCGATTGGCGTGACGCGCGGGTCGTTCTTCTGCGCCTGCACGATCGTCGGGCCGTCCTCGAGCACGCGCATGGTGCGGAATTTGAAGATCCTGAACGCGCGCCCGCCAAAGCCGTGGCGGGTCTGGCGGAAGAACACCGGGCCCTTCGAGGTCAGCTTGATCACGATCGCGGTCACCAGCATCACCGGCGCGAACACCAGCAGCGCAAAGCTCGCGCCGACGAGGTCCAGCGCGCGCTTGAGCGCGCGTTCGCGATAAGAGAGCGGGGCGCGGCGCAGCTCGGCGGTGAAGGTGTTGCCGGTGCCTTCAAGCGGATAGCGCAGGAAGCGCGCCGTGTTGGCGTCCGGCACCAGATGCACCGGGACGGGGAGGATCTTCAGCACGTCCAGAATGCTGTCGATCGCATGCTGCCGGCTCCAGTTGATCAGCAGGAAGACGTGCTCGATCCGGTGCTCGCGCGCGTAACTGATCAGCTCCTCGAAGCGCGGCGCCAGCGAAGACAGCAGCAGCGGCGAATCGAGCTCCTTGGGCCGGACCTCCATCACCCGCATCAGGCGGTAGCCGTGCTGGCCGAGGTCGTCGACCGCGTTGGACGAGGTGGCAAGGCCGAACTCGGCGATCATGATCGCACGGCCGTTGGCGAAGGCGCCGGTGCGCAAGGCGTGCGCGGTCCAGCGCGCGGCGGCCGTCTTCCAGGCGAGCAGAACGGCGAGGCCGACCAGATAGAACGAGATCGTGGTGCCGCGGGAGAATTCGTCGCTGACCTTCATCGTGAAGGCGATCGCCAGCAGCGCGCCGAACAGAAAGGTCCACGTCGTCAGCGTCATCCGGAACGTGCGCGGCAGGTTCGTGATGTTCTTGAGGCGGTAGCCCTGCTGCACGATGGTCAGAAGCACGAAATTGATCGCGACGAGCAGGCTCGCCGCCGCATAGACGTCGGCCTTGCCGAGCGTGCCGGCGGTTGCGACGTGATAGCCGACCGCGCAGCCGATCCCGCTGACCACGATCAGCGCCGCATCGATCACCGCCATCGACCGTTCCACAACCACAGGGCGCAACCAGCTAGGCGCAAAGCCTGCAGCTGTGGATGCAACTGGCTCGACCACGCCAATTTCCGAAGCCGAATCAGCGACGGGCACCGGTCGCGTGGAAAGAATAGTCATCCTGCCAAACCCATTGACGCAATATTCATTGCCCGAACGCGCCGTGCTATCGGTCAAAATCGCTGTTAGAACAAGGCGAAGGAAAAATTAACCTTACCCCACAAGCTTGCATTGTAGCCCATCTCGCCTCGTGACTGATATGTTAAATTTCACAACCCGTTAGGAAGTTCTCGTTGCCTCGAACCCAGTCCCGGCGGCGACCTCGGCCGAGAGGGAAGCGGTACCTCGCCATTGGCCTCGCAGTCGTCGCGTTGGTAGGAACCGCACCCCTCGTTCTTCGTCCCGATAGAGCGCCCATACGAGCTCCGACAGCTTCCACGGCCGCCGCAGCCAAGCTTCTCCTGGACGGGCCATATGGCGCGCGGTTTGCCGGCGAACTCGCGGCATCCAGACAGGGATACTTCTCCTCCCGCATTGAGGTGTCGGCCCAGCTTGAAGACCCTGACTTCGTTCAAACCATTGCACGTCAACATGCCATCGGCGTGACGAGCGGCCAGAAGTTCTTGCTGGCGAGCTGGCGTGGCGTGCCCGTGACCGCGTTTGCTGCGAGCTTTCTCGACACCTCTGTCGCGATTTTCACGCTCGAAGCCTCGGGATTGCGGCGACCGGCTGATCTGGTCGGAAAGCGGGTCGGATACCGCAGGGCGAGTGAGGGAGACGTCGTTTTCGATGCCATGATGGCGCAGCTCGGGCTTCCCCGGAGCCAGATCACCAAGGTGCCCGACCGCGACAGCTTCGAAGCTCTGAGGGCCGGGGAGGTGGATGCGATCATCACCGCAATCGACGAGCAACCCGATCCCTCCAGTTCGGCTTTCGTGAAGCTGAATGTCATCAAGCCGCAAGACTACGGCATCCATGTCCCTGGCTTGGTCTACTTCGCGAGCAATGGTCTCGTCCATGAACAGCCATCCATGATTGCCGACATCCTTCAGGGCCTCATTCGAGGATGGCAATTTACCTACGCGGACTATGCACGGAGCGTGCCCGTTCTCGCCGGCGCCGGCCCGATCAGGCTGAGCCCTGAGCGGCTGAAATTCGAGCTGCAGCAGCAACGGCCGTTGGTACTGCCGACGGGCGGTCGCATTGGCGACTACGACGAAAGCCGCTGGCGGACGCTCCGGGATATTCTCATTTTCGCCAAGCTCGGCGAGGAAGACGTGCCGCTGGCTCAGACGGTCAACTACCAGTTCCTTCGGGATGTGTACCGCCGTTCACCCGACCTCGCTGCCCCGGGCGCCTGGAGCGAGGAAAAGTAGGACCAAGAAGCCACACCTATGCGCCATATCGACCCAAAAGGCCTTTGGCCGCCGTGGCATCGGTTGCATTTCTACCGATGGCCTTGGTAAAGTTCGGTTCACTATTTGGGCTAGTTGCGGACCGCGACGTCGGCCGGCTGGGGTCTGACGAGCACGGGGATCAAATCCGCAGGGGCGAGGAGCTTTTTGGATGTTTAAGACGTTGATGCGAGCAGGTCTTTTGGCCGCAACTGTTACCCTCGGCGCAGCGAGCGGAGCAAGCGCCGCGATGCAGATGCCCGCACCGGCAGCCCTGCTCACGGGAGAGAGCCAGGTGACGCCTGTTACGTTCTGGGCGCAGCCGTACCCATACCGCTATGTGCCAGTGCGCCGTTGCCCCTTGGTGCGGGTCGAGACGCCCTATGGCTGGTACATGGACCGCGTTTGCGCGCCAGTCGGTCCTGTCCTGCGTCGGGCATATTGAGCTTGGGCTGACAGAGCGGCGGGCTGCCGCTTCTTTCACAGATATTTCGAGGCAGCCGCACAGCTCATGCGGCTGCCTTGCTCATTTTTGTTTCGCAGAGTGCTGCTCTTTTGTGCGCGCAGCGCAGGTTCACCATGAATATCTTTGTCGGGCCGGGATAGGCTTTCGCATGGTGAAGATTGTGTTACCAGATCGGCGGGGCTGCATCGGCAGCGTGATTGCTTAAGGCGGCGGTGGCTGGATCTCCTGGGAGTGGTGATCCGGCCAATCGGTCGCTGGTAGAGGATACGATGACAGGGGTTTCAACCTACGATCTCACGGGCAAACGTGTCTTTGTCGCGGGTCACCGCGGCATGGTCGGATCAGCTGTCGTCCGAAGGCTTGCATCAGAGAATTGCACTGTGCTGACGGCCGACCGGCGTGAGCTGGACCTCACAAAGGAAGAGCCCACGCTGAAATGGCTGCAGGCCAATCGTCCCGACGTAGTGGTGCACGCCGCTGCAAAGGTCGGCGGTATCGCAGCCAACAACAGTTTTCCGGTCGACTTTCTCTGCGACAATCTTGCGGTGGAATTGAACGTCATCCGCGCAAGTCACACGGTTGGCGTGCAGCGCCTGTTGTTTCTCGGCTCGTCCTGCATCTATCCCAAGCACGCCAAGCAGCCGATCGCCGAAAGCGAATTGCTGACGGGGCCGCTCGAGCCGACCAACGAATGGTATGCGATCGCCAAGATTGCCGGCCTCAAGATGTGCCAGGCGTATCGTCGGCAATATGGCGATGACTTCATCTCGGTGATGCCGACCAATCTCTACGGCCGTGGCGACAATTATCATCCGGACCATAGTCACGTCCCTGCAGCGCTGATCCGGCGCTTCCACGAAGCCAAGATCGCCAATGCGCCGAGCGTCTCCGTATGGGGCACCGGCACGCCGCTCCGCGAATTTCTCAACGTCGATGATTTCGCCGATGCCTGCGTTTTCCTTCTGAAGAATTATTCGAGCGACCTACCGATAAACGTCGGCAGCGGCGATGAGTTGTCGATCGCAGACTTCGCGGCGGCCGTAGCGGAAGTCGTTGGCTATGGAGGCAAGCTCGCGTTCGATACCTCCAAGCCTGACGGAACGCCACGCAAGCTGCTGGATAGTTCGAGAATTCGAGGGCTCGGCTGGCGACCGAAAGTTGCTCTGCGGGTCGGCCTCGCGACGGCCTACGCAGATTATCTAGAAGGCTACGGACGTCATCTGGAAGTCGGCGCAACGCGCTGAGTAGACGACTTAGATTGCAAGAAGCTTTTTTATTCTGAAGTTTGAACTGGGGCGGGCTTTATGCGTGTTCTCTTGGTCGGCATCAACTATGCCCCAGATCTGATCGGCGTTGCGAAATACAACGCCGAGCTCTGCGAAAGTTTGGCAGCCGACGGTCATGAAGTTCGGGTCATTACGGCGCCTCCCTATTATCCGGCCTGGAAGATCCCCCCCGCGTTCAAATCGTCGTACTTCAGATCGAGAGATGTTGGCGGTGTTCGAGTAACACGTGCGCCGATTTATGTGCCCGGACATCCCTCGGGCGCTAAACGGCTGGTCCATCACGCTTCGTTCGCACTCACAAGCGCGGCGCCGGTCCTCTTCGAGGCGCTATCCTGGCGACCAGACGTTATGATCGCTGTCGCGCCATCGCTGATGTCGGCTGCCTTCGTCTCGTTCGTCGCTCGTCGCGTCGGTGCCAAATCATGGCTTCATGTGCAGGACTTCGAGGTCGACGCGGCATTTGATCTTGGTCTCCTGCGCAACCATTCACTGCGCAAGTGGATGTTGAGAATGGAAGCTGCAATCCTCAAATCCTTCGATCGCGTCTCAACTATTTCCGAGGCGATGCTGCTGCGGCTGGCAATCAAGGGGCTAGCGCCCAACAAAGCGCTTGAGGTCAGAAACTGGATTGATACCAGCGCGGTCTGCCCCGGATCACGAATGACAAAATACCGCCGGCAGTTAAACCTTGGCGAGGGCGATATTGTTGCGCTCTACTCTGGAACGATGTCGAACAAGCAGGGGCTCGATCTCGTAATCGAGGCTGCGATCAGCTTGGAGCAAAGCCGTCCAAATGTTCACTTTATTCTTGCCGGCGAGGGACCGCACAAAACGAGGCTCGAGCAGATGGGCGCCGGACATTCCAACATCCATTTTTTCGGACTTCAGCCCAGCGAGAGCTTCAACGAATTGATGGCGACGGCCGATTTTCATCTCATTCCGCAGAAGGCCGAGGCGGCCGATCTGGTGTTGCCCTCGAAACTTGGTGCGATCTTCGCGTCCGCGCGGCCGGTCATAGCGATGGCCGAAGAAGGTACGGGGCTGGCGGCGGAAGTGACCGGCGCCGGTCTCGTGATTCCGCCGGGAGATTTGTCCGCTCTGGAAGTTGCGGTCTGCCAGCTCAGTGAGTCGCCCGCACTCCGCCGGCGTTACGGCGATGAAGGACGAAAGCGCGCCCTCGAGCGATGGGATCGGTGGACCATCGTTCGGCGGTGGGCGGAAGTCATGGCAGGCGAGTCCAACTCAACTGGGAAAGAGGAAAGCGGCTCGGCAGGCGCTAACGACAACGTTGCTTTGCCGGTGGAGGATGCGGTTCGTGTGCCCTGAGGTGCCTAGCCTCAACCAGCTGCGCTGCGATAGTTTTGTCGACCGAGACTAGCCGGAAGTAAGCGCCGCGATGAGCGCTCATACCCGAGTCTCGCTCGCTGCGATGCTTGACCGACACGATCTTCCTCAGAGGGCGGCTGTTAGTTCTGCGGCGAGACGATCCATAAGCGCTAGTGTGAAATCGACTGTGAGATGGTTTGCGTCTCTATAGACAACGACGCCGTCGCGAATGGCCGGACATACCAAGCCTGTGCAAATCGACGATGTTAGGTCGATCATGCGCGCGTTGTTGATGGACGAGACGGCACGTTGCTCCGCTTCGAACACTTCGTTGCTTGTAGTGAGCGAAAGACTGCGACTGCAGGTGCTGAATGGTAAGCGCCGCCATTCCGCCCGAGCAAGACAATTGCCGACCGGGTGGTAAGGAGTGGGATTGTCGCGGATCACAATGAGCTTGGCGTTGACCGGTTCGAGTTCCTTGAGCGCTCCAAATAATCCACGCTCCCAGGTCTCAATGCTCACTGCGTGAGGTCCCAGATTGGTGAATGGTCCCTTGACGTTTCCGCTCGAAAACTGCGCCAACAGTATCGCGTCGGGGCCATCTTGAGTTTTTATCATCGCGATTGCCTGCTCGCGCCAACTCGCGCACTGGGGCGAAAGCCGGCGAAGTCGCAAACTGTAGACCTTGGAAACCGGGATATCGGCTATAGGACACGAGGCCTTCAGGTAGGTAATAAGCCGCCATCCTCTCTGTTCGGCAATAGCCGCGAGCGCGGTCGTCCATTGATCGGCGTGAGAATCTCCCAACAGCACAATTGTCTTTGTATAGCTGGATGGGCCGAACACGCAGCGGATGGGACTTTGTGTGGTGAACCCGGCCAGACAACCACTCTCGCTCGAGAGCGAATATTTCGAAGTCGAAGCAATTATCTTCGCTTGCGCGCCATTCGTGACGTACTGCGCAATCGCGAACGAAAGGATGCCGGCAATTGTGGCGGTTAACGTAACGGCGCCGCCCATGATTATTGATCGTACAGGTCGTTGTGCCAGCCAGTGACTAGCTCTGATGGGGTATTCGAGCCAGGCAAGGCTGAGCGACGAGAGAACGATCGTCATGGCAAAGAAAAGGCAATTGGCGAGTGCCGTGCTGCCAACAAGCACCGTACCAAGAACTGCAATCGGCCAATGCCAGAGGTAAATGGCGTAGGACCGTGCACCGAAGAACTGAAACGGATACGTCCTGAGCAAAGCCGACGGTCCAGCAGGATTGTTCCCCGTGAGCAGCAGCAGTGCCGTAGCTGCCACTGGAACAACGGCAACTACTCCCGGGAACGCCATGAAGCCGTCGATAGCAAAGAATGACAGGATGAGAAGTGCGAATGACAACCATCCAACGATTGAACTCGAGCCATGCTGCTTTGCCCAGCGCTCGAAGGGTCTTGTTGCGATCAGAGCTCCTGCTCCAAACTCCCACGCCCGAGGGGGCGCGAGATAGAACGCCCA
The DNA here is from genome assembly GCF_041357655.1 of Bradyrhizobium sp. DN3. Taxonomy (NCBI): domain Bacteria; kingdom Pseudomonadati; phylum Pseudomonadota; class Alphaproteobacteria; order Hyphomicrobiales; family Nitrobacteraceae; genus Bradyrhizobium; species Bradyrhizobium sp. DN3. The sequence goes on from NZ_JAULLN010000006.1 coordinate 201,008, forward strand.
AGCTTGCTTGCCGTAGGTCAGGTAGCTGCAGCCAGCGAACGATCCGAACACTACGATCAGCAAAGCTGGCAGGATGATCTTTTGGCTGAAACGACCGACAATGAGGAGAAACGCGGGCCAGACCAAGTAAAATTGTTCCTCGACTGAAAGTGACCACGTATGAAGGAAGGGATTGAGCGAACTTTCGGGGGCGAAATAGTTCATGGATTGGCGGAGGAGCCAAACATTGGCGGCATACAGCGCTGAAGCTGCGGCCGACTTGGCCATCTCCTTCTGTTCAAAGGGCGCCAGCACGAAGTATCCGATGATCAAGGTCGCTAGCGTGACCGCGAAGGCGGCAGGCAAGAGTCTCTTAGCCCTGCGACCATAGAAGCCAAGAAAATCGACTTTCCCGGTCGCGGCTATCTCCCGAAGCAAAAGTTGCGTGATCAGGAAGCCGGATATGACGAAGAACACGTCTACACCGACAAATCCGCCGGTTAAGCCCGGAACTCCGTAATGAAAGGCGACCACCGATAGAACTGCGATCGCCCTCAGCCCCTCGACATCAGCTCTGAAATGGGTCGCCGCTCGCGATACGGGCTGCATGTCTATTGCTGTGCACATTGCGTCTAGAAACGCGCGAACAATCAGTACCACGCATTTCGTTCGGGGAGTTTGTCCGTTTTCGGCTGTTCGTGGGGCGGCGGCGAGGCAAGGGCTAGTGTCGGCGGATACGCGAAGGAGAAGTCGGGCCTGACCCGCCAAGCGCGGGGAAGTAATCTGCAGATAATATCCGCTCGGACCAAAGCCGGCAGGTTGGCGTCATTCGGTGACCTCAGCCTTAGACGCGTTCGAACAAGATGTCGAAATAGGCGCCACCAGATGCACGCTTCGCAAACCGGTCCTCGCGTCTCACCTGAAAGCCAAAAGCTTTCAGATACGAGCGTATTTGATCAACGGTCGCACAATTCCGGTATGACTCGAAGTCCGCCGCTTCGGCCTTGATGAATCTGAATTGCCGCAAGATTTCTTGCGCACCCCGCAGAACCAGCAACTCCGAGCCCTGGGTGTCCAACACAAGGGCATTGTATTGCCCGGGATCGACTTGCCACATTTCAAGAGCCGTTTTCAACGTCGAAGAACGAATCGTTATGTCGCGGACGAAGTGCACATCCGGCCAAATGTCCTTGTGGTCATGCAAATCCAGAATGGACGATGACAGGCCATCATTGTTCGAGACATGGAAAGTATAGGGCTTGCCATCAGTATCGGCGATCAGCGCGTTGATTGCCCGCTGGTCAGGCAGCGAGCGGATGTTTTGTCGAAGCTTTTCAAATTGCTCCGGGACAGGTTCTATCCACGCCACCTTGAGCTTGTGTCGGGCATAGAGCTCTCGTTCTTGGCCAGCATTTGCCCCGACATGAATCACGCCGGAACATAGTTCAAGATAGGAGTCGGGATCGCCGTAAAGGCGGCGGGAAATGTAGCGGCGCAATCGGCCGGCAAAACGTAGCGGCGCTGTGAGCATAATGAGTTCGCCTGTACTTGTCGCCTGAACAGCCCACCCGGCAACTTGACCTCCACATGAAGGGAGGTCAACCCGCTCTATGCTAAGCACGCCAGTGTTCCGTTGGAAACAATGGCGACAAAGCGGCGACGCATTCGACGAAGTACGCGATGTTGCCCAGTTGCTTCAAAGTCGGTGAAAGATCAATTGAAGAAGGGAGGAAGGTCTTTTCCGAAAGCCGAACGTATTGCCGCGATAGAGCATGCGTTATTGCAGCGCCCGAAGTTGAGAGTGCGATCCGCGAGCCGAGGTCGGCACCACAAATGTGGCAGTGCGGAACTCGATCGCACAGGTCACATTTTTGCTGCAAACTCCAATGGGTGACGGGCTTGACGTTGTGCGCCGGCATGGAGCAGCCTTGATTGTCCGGAGGTGTCGATATGGAGAAGTCTGTCGCTGAGCATTACGGTGCGCAGTTCTTTAAGGAGCAGTCAGGCGGGTCTTTCGAATCTGCGTCGGTGATCGTCCCACTGGTGCTTCGACTTTTCAAAGTCAATTCGGTCGTTGACGTCGGCTGCGGTATCGGCGCTTGGCTGCACGAATTCGCTACGAACGGTGTGAGCGATTATCTCGGAATTGACGGCGACTATGTGCCTCGTGATCAGCTCAGAATTCCGTCGGAACGGTTCAGATCCATGGACCTTCGATCCATCACCGATATCGGCCGCAAATTCGATTTGGCTTGTTCGTTAGAGGTGGCCGAGCATTTGCCCGAGAGTAGCGCGAATGAGTTCGTTTCCGCGCTCGTGGCCGCTGCACCAGTCGTATTGTTCTCTGCTGCAGTCAAAGGACAAGGCGGTAGAAACCACCTGAACGAGCAGTGGCCATCCTACTGGGCAGAACGTTTCGGCGGCCATGGTTACAGCGCCTTCGATTGCGTCCGACCGCAGATATATGACGACAGCCGAATTCGGCCCTGGTATCGACAGAACCTTCTCGTTTTTTGTCGCGGCGATTGTTGTCCCGCAGGCTATTCCTCGCTAACCAGCCCGTTCGATCTGGATCGCGTCTTGCCCGACTACTTTGAGTATAAGCTCCAGGAAGTCACCGAAGGCAAGAGTGCGGCGATAGCGGCAAGACATCTCCTCGGAAACCTTGGGGTCTTGGCAAGAGCAGCGAGACGTCGGTCCGGTCTCTAACGCCTCATTCCTCACTGCCGGTGGACGATGCGGTTCGCTTGCCTAAAGAGGGATGACACCGCGATGACGACGCTTGGGCAAGAGCAGCCACCAGTAAGCGCCGCGAGAGCGCTTACTTGCTTCTCATCAATCGCGATGTCGACCCACCGACAGGGCTATTCGTGTCGCGCGAAGTAGCGGAAGCCGTGCTGCTTGATCAGTTCGTCCCGCTTCGCGGATTCGAGATCCTCCTTCATCATCTCCCGAACTAGGCTTTCGAACGACGTTTTCGGCTCCCACCCGAGCTTCTGTTTCGCCTTGGCAGGATCACCGAGAAGCGTCTCGACTTCGGTCGGTCGGAAGTACCTGGGATCGACCGATACAACGCACTTTCCAGTTTTGGCATCGTATCCCTTTTCATCGACCCCCGCGCCTTCCCAGCGAATTCGCATTCCAATCTCGCTGGCCGCGACGTTGACGAAATCCCTCACCGAGTGTTGTTTGCCGGTAGCGATGACGAAATCCTCTGCCTTCTCCTGCTGCAACATCAACCACTGCATCTCAACATAATCGCGGGCATGTCCCCAGTCGCGCAGCGCGTCGAGATTACCGAGATACAAACGTTCCTGCAGGCCCAAATGGATCCGCGCCATGGCGCGCGTGATTTTTCGGGTGACAAAGGTCTCGCCGCGGACGGGAGACTCGTGATTGAACAGGATGCCATTGCAGGCATACATGCCGTAGGCTTCACGATAGTTCACGGTGATCCAATACGCATAGAGCTTGGCGACCGCGTAAGGGGAACGTGGGTAGAAGGGCGTCGTCTCCTTTTGCGGGATCTCCTGCACGAGGCCATAGAGTTCGGACGTCGAGGCTTGGTAGAAACGCGTCTTCTTCTCCAGGCCAACGATCCGGATCGCCTCTAAAATCCGAAGCGCGCCCAGCGCGTCTGAATTTGCGGTGTATTCCGGTTCCTCAAACGAAACGGCAACATGGCTCTGGGCAGCGAGATTATAGATCTCATTAGGCTGCACCTGCCCGACGATCCGGATCAAGCTCGACGAGTCCGTGAGGTCGCCGTAGTGCAACCGGAACGGCGGGTCCGGCTCATGCGGGTCAAGGTAAAGGTGATCGATTCGGTCGGTATTGAAGAGGGAGGTCCGGCGCTTGATGCCGTGGACCTCGTATCCCTTCTGTAGAAGAAGTTCGGCCAAATAAGCGCCGTCCTGGCCGGTGACGCCGGTAATAAGTGCTCGTTTCTTTGTCATATCAGTCCCAAAAATGGAAATATGTGCTTACACGGAATTGACTTGGCTAGGGAGGGTGAAACAGGACGAAAATCAAGCTTAGATTAACGGCAGCTTGGCTGCAGCGGGTGTGCCAAAAGTCCTCCCCAGAGAAAGGGTGGATTGGATTGATGACAGCTTTCAGGCTTGGACCGGTAGTCGGCCAGTAGCCTAGCTAGAAGGCGGTGACGTCTCGTGTCCACTGTTGTGGATCTGTGCCAGACTCCGCGCGCACGATGACGTACCGATCCAGCGCATCGACTAGCGGCGTCACGACCGGGCTCAGATTATCGAGTACAAGGACCGCTCTTCCCTCACGCACAAGCAGCACGAGGTGGTGCTCTCCGGTTGCTCGGATGACGACCTCGGCGAGAAGGACTGATGAGCTGGGCCAGCCGGATCGCAGCAGCAGATGGCGCTTGGTGACGGCATAGTCGCCGCAATTGCCTTCGTAAGGGAATATCTGCCACTCCGCGTCATTTCGACTTGCGGGCGGATCTCTCGGTGTTATTCCGAAATTCACCGTCGAGTTGATCTGGGCGAGTTCTCGCCAACGTTGAATGGAGGAGCGGAAATCTCGAATCCTGCGGTCATCGTGGCGCTGGCAGTCCTCGGGATATTGAATGCAGAATTGAGAGAATGAAAGCGGAGGTGCCACCGCTTGAGATTCGTAGTGTGAATAGGCTGGCTGGCTGCAAACGCAATACATTATGGCCAGCATGCGCATAGCATGTCTGATCATCGAAAGTTCGCCTGACATTCCTGATTGCTAGTCGAATTATATTGCGATGCAATGGAAGCGCTATGACAATTGTGAGGCAGCCGATGCACAATCGCGAAGCAGTGCGTGCATTCGAGCTTGACCGGCTAACGACAACCGTAGCGCAGCGGGTTGTCCTCGATCTCCGAGGGGCAAAGAATTGCGCCGTTAGATCTGGAAGAGAAAGTCCTGATTGGTCAAAGTATTCGCAGTAACGCTGGTCAAGACAATTTCCATATCCGCCGACCCCTGGTTCTGCGCAGCGCCCGAGCTGTTGACGTAGACAATCGTATTCGCGCCGCTCTGAATCCACGCGATACTATGTGCGGCGACTTGGGCGCTCCCGCTTAGCAGGCCCTGGACACTCGTTACTCCCGCGATCGCCGAGGTGTCGATGAGGTCTGCACCATGAACGAAATCACTGATCGTATCATGGCTTGCTACCGTAGAGTCGGAAACCGCGGCGAAGACGAATTGGTCGTTTCCCGCTCCTCCTATCAGGGTGTCGGCGCCTCCGCGCCCCTGGATCACGTCATTTCCTGCTTGCCCATCCAATGTGTTGTTGCCGGCATCGCCGAAAATGAAGTCAGCGAAGGCTGAACCACGGACGGCATTCACGCCGGTGAACGCATCTGTCCCGACACCTGCGGCATCACCGGAGGCCGTCCCGTGGGAGTCGCCGGCGGCGAGATCCACGGTCACTCCATCCAGGGCATTGTAGAATGCAATGCGGGTATTGCCGTTGCCGGTGATGGTGTCATTGCCGGCCATCCCCTCAAACTCGTTGAAAGTACCGAAATCGCCGAGATTCGGCCCGGACACGCCGAAATTGGTCGCGACATAAGTGTCGGCGAAAGCGGTCCCGCGGATCGCTTCGACCGATCGAAGGGTGTCCGTTCCGATAGTAGCGTCGCCGCTCACCACACCCGAAGCCAGATCGACTTGAATACCTGAAGCCGAGCCATCGTTGTTGTAGAACGCTCGGTCAAAGCCAGCTTTACCGTCGATGAAGTCGTTGCCACCGCGACCCGCAAAATCTTCCGCTGTACCATTGGGATTGTTCGAGCCGGTGATGGTGTCGGCAAATGACGACCCTGACACCGAGCCAACGCCCGAGAAGGTGTCGGTGCCTACGGACCCATCGCCGGTCACGGTACCCGACGCGCCGCTGGTGGTGCTGGTCCAGCTATTGAGGCTGAAAGTGATTGTCACGGGACCGGTCGCATTGGTGTAGATCAGGCGCGTGTTGCCGTTGCCGGTGATCGAATCGTCACCACCAAGTCCCTCGAACTGGTTGAAGGTGCCGTTGTTGCCGACGTTAAGAGCGCCTGCGAGGCCGTATCCGGTTGCCACGTAGGCATCGGCAAGGATGGTTCCCTGGATAGCTTCGATCGAGCGCAGCGTGTCCACGCCGATCGAGGAATCGCCCGTAGCCGTGCCGGTCGCCATGTCAATGGTGACACTGCCGGTCGAAAGGTAGATGTTGTGATAGCTGGCGGTATCAAAGCCGCCGCGACCGTCAATCGTGTCGTTGCCGCCAAGCCCTGTAAATGTCTCGTTGGTGCTGCTTCCCGACAGGGAATCGATGAACATCGTGCCCATGATGGCATTGACGCCGGTGAACGTATCGCTTCCGACCGAGGAGTCCCCGGTAGCCGTGCCGGCTGCTATATCCACCACAACGCCCGCGGTCGCATTATTGAATCCGATGCGCGTGTTGCCATTGCCGGTGATGATGTCGTTGCCGCCCTCGCCGGTGAACTCGTTGAAGGTCCCCAATGATCCGGAGTTCGTGCTGGTGTTGCTAAACCCGGAGGCGTTGTAGGTGTCGGCAAAATTGGTGCCGCGGACAGCTTCGATCGACACCAGTGTATCATGACCAACCGTGGCGTCTCCCGTCAGGGTGCCGGCCGCGAGATTGACAGTGATGCCTGACGCGGTGGTCGGATCGTTATTGTAGTCGACACGGTCGAAGCCGCCGCGGCCGTCGATCACATCGTTGCCAGCAAAGCCTGCAAAGACCTCGATCGTGCCGAATCCATTGTTGCTTCCGAAAAGGGTATCGGCGAACGAAGAGCCCCAGACTGCAATAATTCCCGAGCCGACAAACGTGTCGTGACCAACGGATCCATCTCCATCCGCCGTACCGGCCAAGATATCGACAGTCACACCCGCGGTGGCGCTCACATAAGAAACCCGCGTCAGAGCCGCGCCCAGAGAGTTCACGGCACTTAGAATGGTGTCATTGCCGCCTCGACCCTCGAACTCGTTAAACCCGATCGGTGTACCGGGAATACCGGTGGCTCCCGCGAAACCGGTCGCATTGAATGTGTCCGCGAAATCACTGCCAATCGCACCTTCGATCGCGACGAGCGTGTCGGTGCCCACTCCCGGACCGGATGCCGTGCCCGCCGCCAGGTCGACGGAGATTCCGCCCGTGGCATCGGTGTAGACAGCGCGGTCGAAATCGGCCCCGCCATTGAGCAGATCGTTGCCACCGAATCCCTGAAGCCGATCATTTCCTGCAAGCCCGTAAATTGCATCCGCTTGGCTCGTTCCGAGCAGCACATCCGAGCCCGAGGTGCCGTTAGTGGCGTTCGGAAAGATGAAGTCGCTTTGCTGGAGGCTTGTCACACCAATCAGCGTCAGAGTATTTCCGCTCCCGAAATTGATTATGGTATTGCCGGCACTCACCGTCGATTTCGATTGAACGTCCGCGAGCGTGAAGATGCCGGACAAACCTGTCAGATCAATGGTGTCGCCCTGGCTGCGGTCAAAGTCCGTGATGGTGTCTGTTCCGCCGCCATCGGCATAGACGAAAATGTCAGAGCCGTTCCCGCCAGTCAGGGTATCGGCACCGCCACGGCCATCGATCCGGTCGTTGCCATCTCTGCCGTCGAGCGTATTGGCATTGGCATCTCCGAGGATGATGTCGGCAAACGACGAGCCACGGACGGCATTCACGCCGGTGAACGCATCTGTCCCGACACCTGCGGCATCACCGGAGGCCGTCCCGTGGGAGTCGCCGGCGGCGAGATCCACGGTCACTCCATCCAGGGCATTGTAGAATGCAATGCGGGTATTGCCGTTGCCGGTGATGGTGTCATTGCCGGCCATCCCCTCAAACTCGTTGAAAGTACCGAAATCGCCGAGATTCGGCCCGGACACGCCGAAATTGGTCGCGACATAAGTGTCGGCGAAGGCGGTCCCGCGGATCGCTTCAACCGATCGGAGGGTGTCCGTTCCGATAGCCGCATCGCCAGTCACCACGCCCGAAGCCAGATCGACTTGAATACCTGAAGCCGTGCCGTCGTTGTTGTAGAATGCTCTGTCGAACCCACCCTTGCCGTCGATGAAGTCATTGCCGGCGCGACCCGAAAATTCTTCGGAGGTGTTGTTTGGATTGTTCGAGCCGGTGATGGTGTCGGCAAATGACGATCCCGATACCGAGCCGACACCGGAGAAGGTGTCGGTGCCTACGGACCCATCGCCGGTCACGGTGCCCGACGCACCGCTGGTGCTGCTGGTCCAGCCATTGAGACTGAAAGTGATTGTCACAGGGCCGGTCGCATTGGCGTAGATCAGACGCGTGTTGCCGTTACCGGTGATGATGTCGTTACCGCCCATTCCCTCAAATTGATTGAAGGTGCCATTGTTGCCGACGTTGGCATAGGGGAGGCCGGTAGCGGGATCAATAGCTCCCGTGACGCCGAAATTGATCGCGTCATAGGTGTCGATAAAGTTAGTGCCCTGAATGGCTTCGATTGAACGCAAGGTGTCGGTGCCGCTCGAGGCATCGCCTGTCACCGTTCCAGCTGCAAGGTGAACGCTGATCCCACCCGTCGTGAAGGTGAGGTTGGCATACTGCGCCGTGTCGAAGCCGCCTTTTCCGTCGATGAAATCATCGCCGGCAAGGCCCATGAAGTTCTCGTTGGCGCCGCTGCCCGAAAAGGTGTCGGCAAACATCGAGCCCATGACGGCGTTGACGCCGGTGAATGTATCGGTACCCACCGAGGCATCGCCGATCGCAGTGCCCGCGAGGAAATCGACCGTTACGGCGGCGCTTGATTGCGTATATTGGATTCGGGTGTTGCCATTTCCGATGATGGTATCGTTGCCGCCCATGCCTTCAAAATTGTTGAAGGTGCCGCTCGATCCGGCATTGGTGCTGGTGCCGCTGAAACCGGTGGCATCGTAAGTATCAGCGAAGTTGGTGCCGCGCACAGCTTCCACTGAACGCAGCGTGTCGGTTCCGATCGTCGCATCGCCAGTGACGGTTCCGGTTGCCAGATTGACGGTTATGCCCGTGGCTGTGGCGACGTCGTTGTTGTAGATGGCGAAATCGTAGCCGCCGCGGCCATCGATCAGATCGTTGCCGGCACGACCGTCATATTGCTCGAAAGTACCATTCGGATTGTCGCTGCCCCGCAGCGTGTCTCCAAATGCCGAGCCAATGACCGAGTTGACGTTGGTGAAAGTGTCGCTGCCAACTGACGAATCGCCGTTCGCCGTTCCCGCGGCGAAATCTACGACGACTGCCGCTGTCGCACTGACATAGGAAATGCGGGTCAGAATCTCTCCGGAAGGATTGACCGTGCCGGCGATGATATCGTCGCCCCCCATGCCTTCGAAACTGTTGAAGCCAATTGGCGTACCGGGGACCCCGGAATTGCCGCTGAAACCGACCGCCGAGTAATGGTCGGCAAAGTTGCTGCCCTGGATGGCTTCGATACCGATCAACGTGTCGGTGCCGACACCTGGACCCGTCACGATCCCTGCCGTCAGATCGGCGGTAATGCCCCCGGTCGCGTCGACATAGACCGCGCGATCAACACCCGACAACCCGTTGAATATGTCATTACCGCCAAAGCCCTGGAATACATCGTTCCCGACGGTCCCGGTCAGGATGTTGTCGCCAGCGTCGCCGAGAATGGCGCCGGGCACGCCGACAAAATAGACCACCGCGCTGCTGGTCGCGGTGTTGCCGGCGGCATCGCTCACCCGCGCCGTCAGCGAGTTCGGGCCGTCGTTGAGCGTGACCGCGCTGCTCCAGCTGCCGTTGCCTTGCACGATGGCGGTGCCGATTGTGGTAGTGCCGTCCAGGATGGTGACGGTGGCGCCGGCATCGGCGACGCCCACCGTGCCGGTGATGGTTTGGCTCGCCTGGTTGACCGGTCCGCCGGCGCTGGTGATGGCGACGGCGGGCGCCGTGGTATCGAGGGTGAAGCTCAGCGCTGCAGTCATCGAATTGTTGCCGGCGGCATCGCTGAACTGCGCCGTGACCTGCTTGGCGCCATCGGCTCCGAGATCGCCGGCAGTCACCGTCAGGCTGACGCTGCCGGCCGTGACGTCGGTGGCCGTGATCACATGCGTGACCGGATGTGCCAGCGGCGAGCCGCCCAGCAACAGCTGCACCGTATCGCCGATGGCAGCCGCCGGGTTCAGCGCCACCGTGAAGCTCGGCGACGTCGTCGAGGTGATGTTGTCCGTGTTCGAGCTGCCGCTGTCCGAGCCCGCCGTCAGATCTGGCGTGCCGCCGCTCGGTGCCGTCGTGTCCAGCGTGAAGCTCAACGAGGCCGAACCGGTGTTGCCGAAGCTGTCGGTCTGGCTCGCCACGATGGTGTGCGGTCCGTCGGCCAGCCCGCTCGGCGTAAACGACCAGGCGCCTTGCGCATCGGCGGTCACCGTTGCCGCGATCGGGCTGCCGTCGATGGTGAAGTGCACCACGGTGTTGGCGAGGCCGGTGCCGCTCAGCGCTGGGTTGGCGGTGACGTGGTCGGTGACTGAGGTGCCGGTGTCGACGACCAGGGCCTCGGTCACCGTCGGGCCGGTGGTGCTGAGCGTGTAGACCACCGCGCTGCTGGTCGCGGTGTTGCCGGCCGTATCGCTCACCCGTGCGGTCAGGGAGTTCGGGCCGTTGTTGAGCGTGACTGTGCTGCTCCAGCTGCCGTTGGCCTGCACGATGGCGGTGCCGATTGTGGTGGTGCCGTCCAGGATGGTGACGGTGGCGCCGGCATCGGCGACGCCGACCGTGCCGGTGATGGTCTGGCTCGCCTGGTTGACCGGCCCGCCCGCGCTGGTGATCGCGACCGCGGGTGCCGTCGTGTCCAGCGTGAAGCTCAGCGACGCCGAGCCGGTGTTGCCGAACGCGTCGGTCTGGCTCGCCACGATGGTGTGCGGTCCGTCGGCCAGCCCGCTCGGCGCGAACGACCAGGCGCCCTGCGCATCGGTGGTCGCGGTTGCGGCGATCGAGCTGCCGTCGATGGTGAAGTGCACCACGGTGTTGGCGAGGCCGGTGCCGCTCACGGCCGGGTTGGCGGTGACGTGGTCGCTGGCCGAAGTGCCGGTGTCGGCGACCAGGGCCTCGGTCACCGTCGGGCCGGTGGTGCCGAGCGTGTAGACCACCGCGCTGCTGGTTGCGATGTTGCCGGCCGCATCGCTCACCCGTGCGGTCAGGGAGTTACCGCCCTGGTTCAGCGTGACCGTGGTGCTCCAGCTGCCGTTACCTTGCACGGTGGCGGTGCCGATCGCGGTGGTGCCGTCCAGGATGGTGACGGTGGCGCCGGCATCGGCGACGTCCACCGTGCCGGTGATGGTCTGGCTCGCCTGGTTGACCGGTCCGCCCGCACTGGTGATCGCGACGGTGGGTGCCGTGGTGTCGAGCGTGAAGCTCAGCGAGGCCGAGCCGGTGTTGCCGAAGCTGTCGGTCTGGCTCGCCACGATGGTGTGCGGTCCGTCGGCCAGCCCGCTCGGCGTAAACGACCAGGCGCCTTGCGCATCGGTGGTCACGGTTGCCGCGATCGGGCTGCCGTCGATGGTGAAGTGCACCACGGTGTTGGCGAGACCGGTGCCGTTCAGCGCCGGGTTGGCGGTGACGTGGTCGGTGACCGAGGTGCCGGTGTCGGCGACCAGGGTCTCGGTCACGGTCAGGCCGGTGGTGCTGAGCGTGTAGACCACCGCGCTGCTGGTCGCGGTGTTGCCGGCCGCATCGCTCACCCGTGCCGTCAGCGAGTTCGGGCCGTTATTGAGCGTGACCGTGCTGCTCCAGCTGCCGTTGCCCTGCACGGTGGCGGTGCCGATCGCGGTGGTGCCGTCCAGGATGGTGACGGTGGCGCCGGCATCGGCGACGCCCACCGTGCCGGTGATTGTCTGGCTGGCCTGGTTGACTGGCCCGCCCGCGCTCGTGATGGCGACCGCGGGTGCCGTGGTGTCGAGGGTGAAAACAACGGGCACGCTTGTGCTAACGTTGGCGCTAGCGTCCAAAGCGACGATGCTGTGGTCGCCATCTCCTGCCAGAGTGACTGCCGTGCTCCAAACACCGCCGGAGCCAACGGTCACCGTTCCAATTTGTGTGGTGACACCATTGTAGGTATCGTACAGCGTCACTGTCGTTCCAACGAGGGACGCATCGACAGTTCCGCTGATCGTTTGGCCTCCTTGATTGGTTGGCCCACCTGCATTGGCGATTGTTACAGGCGCCAACGACACCAAGGCGATAGCTTGCGTTGTATCCAAAGTCGGGACGAGCGGTTTCGATGCGGACGCAGAACCTCCCGTGATGGAGGCGAGGGGCGCAAAAGTTGGAGTGATCGAGCCGCCACCAGGTTGGCCCTTGACGTCGTCCGCAACAACGGTAGTCGGAGCCTCGGTGGGTGATGGTGGCGGGCTCCCAGCGAACTTCTGCAGTGATTTTGTATCGACGTCTCCTCGCTTGCCGTCGCTAGGTGCCGGAGTGTCTGGAGCGATCTGTTTCCCGATATCGTAGGTCGTTAACACCTGCTGAAAGGCGTTGAATTCCTGCGCAACCTGGCCTGGGCTCTTACTGACGGCTTGGGTGATCACCTCGAAATTCGCGGTTGGCGTGATGGTCATCGATGGACCGTCGCTGGTAACTATCCCGATTGGATCCCCCGCGGTACAAACGCCTTGAAGCAAGTTCGTTGGGACGCATTTGAAGACCTGTACGGAATGAACCTGACCGTCTTGCTGATCAGCAACGGAAACCGAGACCTGTCCATCCACTGCATCGACGTTAAGAAGGACGGCTGTACCGCGAATTCCGATCACGGCGGTAGGCGTTGCAACCTGCATCTCACCCGTTTTGGCAACCTGGCCGGCGACGAAACTGGCAGCGCCCTGGACGAGAGTGAACAGCGAATGGTTCGCGCCACTCGTCAGACTGACTAAGGTACCGCTCGCACTACTCTGCCCCTCATACCCCAACTCGTTCAACATGAAGCGAGCGTTGGCACTCAGGTTGAACGTTGAGCCGTCGATCAGAACGAGGCCGAGGGTAGAGCTGCTTCCAGTCTGCACGATATCGTTCTGATAGACGACGTCCCCGTTATTCGCCTCGATAGTAACGCCGTTGCGAACGATGCTGGCGCTGCCCGTTATGGTGGCGACATGGCCAATCACCTTTCCAGCGGCAGCATTTCCTCCGGCTTGAGCAAAGGTTTGGTAGCCGGTGAGAGCTTCAACGACTCTTGCATCGAGCAGCGCGCCGTCCGCAGAGCTGAGCGGCGAACGCTTCTCACCGAGAAAGTAATTGGGGATCGTGATCCGATGGTTGGGATCGGAAATGATGAGATCATGGCCCGAACGTGCATATTCACCCGAGAACAGGAGATGCGCGTCAGGAATGATGAGAGAGTTGGCTGGGCGAGGTTCAGGGAAGCTGAAGGACTCCCAAGCGACCTCAGATCCGGCAACATCGAGCTTTTGGTTTAATGGGGTATTCAAATAGTGCCCCACTCAGAAATTGAAATTAATTAATTTCGTGTTAATAACACATCGTAAATTAACTGCAAACAGATTGTGCGGTCGGCACCGGAATCTGTTTGAAGCCCATGATCGTTCGACCCCGGAATCAAACGAGAGCATTGGGGCCCGTGCGGAAGGTCCAACTCACATGGTACGATCAAGAGCGTTTCGTCGCCTTGACCTGATCGAGGTGCGGCGTCAGTTGGTGCACGCGCGCAACCGGCATTCCAGTAATCGCGTTATCGTAAGGCGTATCAACAGCCTGCTATGCCGGATTTACCACTTGGATGGCATCGCCCCCAGCCAAGGTGAGCGAATTCGCAAAGCTGTTCAAATTGCGCTCCGAGGCACATCCGAAGGTTAGTTGATCTAAGTCAGGCCCTCGGATCAGAGAGGCAACCGCTGCCCAAGCTTGTCCTTCAGCTTAGTGCAAGCAGCAGCAGGCCCGGAGCGTCGGCGCGCGCGTCACCGATGCAATGACCAAAAAAATATCGGCTTTTGGCACCGGACCCGATTCCGGCCATGCTGGCGTAGAGTTGCGGACCGCAGCCGCTTGCGCAGATTCGTGCATTCGTCGCTGCCCGGATCTCTGTGCATCCTCACTTGCGGGGCAGTTGCACAGCGGATCTCGGTTGACCGATGTTAGCTCTATTCTGCGGCGTTGAAGCTGGGCTGGCGATTGCATGCCTGATTGGCAACGTTAGCCTCGATGGCCATCTGAAGCGACGAGGCAGACAGCAGTGCCATAGCCGATCGTTCTTCGGTCAGGCGCCTCTCAATGTACTGCCGTTCAACTTCGGTCAGCGTCGTTTCGAGCAGGCGCACATACCGATCTATGTTCTTCTGATATGTGCGCAAACGGACAATCTTCTCGTCCATCATCTTCCATCCGGGCGGGAATGAGTACGATATTTGAAAATATCTCTTGAAGAGATGTTGTTAAATACTTTATACCAATGCGTCTGATTTAAAATGGCAGATAAATCAGTGCGGGTCAAGAAGGGGTGTCTTCGATGAAATCGATCATGCTCACAGTCCTAATTCTATTCGCGATTTCAACCGTGGCGCCGCTCTATTCGCCACCAGCACTGGCGCAGCAAAACACACCCGACAAAACCAAGGGCGCTAAGAAGGGATGTAGGCCGGGGGCAAAATACGCTTGCTACTAAGTGAGGTCACTATTGCCTTCGGCTCGCGAGTCCGCAAGCAACAGCGGCCGGCTGAGCGAAAGTCGCCGACGAGGAAATCCTTGTTGGACCGCGCCTGGTGATGAAATGGCAAGCCAGCGTCTTCGGCGCTTCGACCAAGAAGCCGTAGCCTGGATCGAGTAAACCCGGAATTTGGTGCAGGCATCAGCGATGCAAGATTCTCTCTCAATCAAAGAGCAATTTACTGTCGGTGCTCGCATCGAGGTAAGACCATCTGCCGGGCCACGGTTGTCTGGCAGAACTGGGACTTTGATTGGTGCTGGATATCATCCCAAAAGCCTCCGGATCATATTGGACGGTTCAAAAACACCGATCACTCTTCACTTTGCATACGTTGAAATCGTAAGTGAATAATTCTGGACAATGCTACGGCAGCTTGGAGTGACGCGTTCATCAGCAGGCGGCCTATACAGGGCCGACTTGTTGATCGTTCGGGCCAAGGATTGACGCAGAGAGAGCCACGCCGACCACACAACTTTAAATAAGATTGAGGGTGTCATCCGTGGGGAGAGAAGGCCTATTGATCGCCGCACCGATAGCGTCAAAGATCAAAAGTGGGCTAGAGGCAGAGCCGAGGGAACGGCTGATGCCAAGAACTCTTCGAGAGCAACTTGACCAAGTTGAGTGCGATATCAAACTGTACATGGAATTTGATAAGGCAGAAAAAGACCGATTCAATCGCGAGTCTTACTTGTGGACCGCGGAGGATCGCATCGAGTGGCAGGAGATGCAATCCGACAATGCTCAGCGACTCCGAGAACTCTTCGAAGAGCGTGACGCATTGCGTAACCAGCTGGACCTGTAGCGACCTTTGTTTGAGGACGCCGAAGAGTCTTGCAGCGTTGATAGTAACGTCCCGCTCATGCCAGTTGAGAAACGAGAGTGACCAGCTCCGACTGGCGGTGCGCTCCCGTCTTCGAGAAGATCGCTTTCAGGTGATTGCGAGCCGTTTCGCGCGAAATGCCGAGGTGTTCGGAGGCGCTGTCGATCGATGCGCCAGTTGCAAGCAGCGCGGCCAATCGAGATTCGGCTCGTGTGAGGTCGAAGGCTTGGCCGATGAGCGCCGGGTCTGGCGCAGTGCGCGGGACGAGGTTGGATAGGATCAGCACGGCACGCGCTCCGAGGAAGACGGAACGCGCGGCGCCGTCCACTGGCAAGATGCGCAAGACAACCGGCGGCTTTGTCGTCCGACGAATGAGGATCGGAGAGGCGGGGATAGCGATGGCGTCAGGCGTAGACCGGATCAAGCTGATCAGCTGATCGAGTTTCGTCATCGCCTGCTTGTCGCGCAGAACGAGACGCCGCTCCCTGATGCGGATCTCATCGTCAAAGCCACAGTCGGCCACCTCGTTCGTGCGCAGGACCATTCCCTCTCGGTTGAGGACCAATGCAGGTTGACGAACACGGCTGAGGACGTCGGTCATCGACGTCAGCGCGACCCTGCCGACGGCGGTCGCGAGCGTGGCGGTCTCGGTGAGGCGCGGCGCCAATTGCGCGAGCAATTGCTTGTCGCGGGCCTCGAACATGCCCTCGGGTCCCGTTCGCTGGATCGTCAATGCCCATGCTGCGGTATCGGCCCAGAAGCCTATGCCGGCGAACCAACGGTATCCGAACGGAAATAGCACCTCGTTGTACATGGGATCGGAGCGGATCTGCTCCAGGGTCATCACGTCGAGGTCGGTCACGACCTCGCCCGCCATCATGCGCGGAAACCCCCTGGCGCGGGGATCCCTGAGATGCCAGTTATTCCTGAAGTAGAATTGGGTCCCTTCGTCGATCGATTCGGTGCGTGGGACGTCTGGGGTCCTGATGTCGCTCTGAAGCAGGAGTGCCGCCGACGCCCCGACCGCCTTGCAGATGTCATCCATGATGTCGCGCCACGCATCCGGATTCACCGCGGCTTCGCCAAGCCGATCGATGACTTTCGACAATTCCTGATCGTCTATCTTATTGGTCCTCAAGAGCGGCCCCCCTCCGCCGTGCCCAAGCATTCGTTGCAGCCGGCGAGCTTCGTTGCACGCCGTGCAGAAGGTCCACAACCGACCCTGGGCCCCCTCGAACGCGCTTCCCTGGTCCAGGATGTTCGTGAGGCGGCAGCTCGAAGCAAGCCCTGCTGCCTGCTTTTCCTGAAGAATCGCGGTCGACGAAAGTCTAATGAGATCGGCGCCGTGAGGCGGCGCCAGCAAGCTCTCAATGACCCATTCGGGTCATGCGTCGAGACGTGCCAACGCTATTCCATTGGCGAGGAATAGCCTTTGATCGAGGAATTAAGGCCTTGAGCCAGTTTGTTGCAGGTTTTCGGTTTCCGCTCATGCTCTGTTTCTGTGGGGACGCCTCGGCGCGTCAGAGTGTCGCAGTGCGGTCTGCAGCACGCGACGCGGCCCGGGGGCCGGCGCTGTCAACGGTAGCAATTCGTTTTATCAGCAGCTTGAGCGATCTGGCCCGATCGCGACAGGTGGAGAGCGCGCACATTTCATTTCGGTGCGGATTGCGCCGTGGCCCAGCGATGCGTCGATGCTCTGGCTCGGTGAGATGGCCGGCCGTCGCAAATCGGAAACGCATGATTTCGCAGCTGCACCGTTCGGTTCGCGTCCTGCTTAAGGTTAGCAGCTGTGCTGTCTTGACGCTGTCGCGCAACAATGGAAACAATTTGCAATTGTCAAAAACCTTTTGACGGTCCGCGATACGACTTCGACGTTCGACGCTGCATCACAATGCCTCGTCGAGCGGTACTTCAGTAGAACAATAACAAGACCAGTTCATTTCCAACTCGCGCCGTTGGGCTGACGGCGAACTTGAAAAATCAAAGAGGTTACGAAGGGGCTCACCATGAGGGACCGCACGACGTTACGCGTCGCGTCCATATCGCGTTCCACCATCGACGATTGAAGATTTCTCCATCCGCATAACGCAAGCCGCTTCCGCGCGCTCGCGAGCAATGCCTGTTGCCCTATCGAGGAAGATGAACCGCCATGATCATCAACGGCACCGACGCAAGCAATCAGATCGCCGGCACTAACGCGGCTGACGTCATCAATGCAAAAAACGGCGACGATACCGTCAACGCCGGGGCAGGCAATGATCTCATTCAGGGCGGCAACGGCAATGACAGTATAAACGCCGGTGCGGGCAACGACCTGATCGACGCCGGAAATGGCAACGACACGGTGGATGGCGGCACCGGTAATGACCTCATTTTCGGCGGCAACGGCAACGATACGCTACTCGGTGGGACGGGCAACGATCTGATCGGCGGCGGCAACGGCGACGACGTCATCGACGGCGGCGCGGGTCTTGACATCGTCAGCGGCGAGAATGGCAACGATACCCTCATCTACCGCGTTTCGGAGAATGTGGGTTCTTGCGATATCTATGACGGCGGCAAGGGCCAGGACACGCTCCGCCTCGTCGTCACGCAGGAACTGGCGAACTCGGCTTCGTTCAGGTCCGATCTTGCGGCAATCCAGGCGCTTATCGCGCGCTATGGCAGCGCGGACTACGCGTTCAGGAGCTTCAACCTGGCCATCGTCTCGATCGAGAAGGTCGAGGTCGTCATCGAAGGCGCGACCAATCATGCGCCGGTCGCAGTCGCAGATATCGTCTCCGTCACGGAGGATGCGACGACGGTTGCGAGCGGCAATTTGCTCGCAAACGACACGGACGCCGATGTCGGCGACACCCACATCGTGTCGGCGGTAGCGGGAGGCACCGACAACGGCACCACGATCACCGTCGTCAGCGCCTATGGAACGCTGGTCGTCACCAAGGCGACCGGCGCCTACACCTATACGCTCAACAATTCCAGCGCGTCCGTGCAGGCGCTCGCCGAAGGCCAGCAGGTAACGGATCAGTTCACCTACACGAATGCCGACAACCACGGAGGCACGGGCTTGTCGACGCTCACGGTGACCGTCACCGGCAGCAACGACGCGGCCACGATCACGGTGTCAGGGACCCAGGATATTTCGGTGATCGAGGCTGGCGGCGTTGCCGACGCAGTGGCCGGCGATCCCAACGCGTCGGGCCAACTCGCGGTGCACGACCTCGACAGCGGCCAAGACCATTTCGCCGCCCCGGCCTCCCTGGCCGGCGCCTACGGCAACTTCACCTTCAATCCAGCGACCGGTGCCTGGACCTATACGCTCGATCCTGCGAAATCGGATTCGCTCGTCGCAGGGCAGCACGTCACCGACACCCTGACGGTCGCCTCGGCCGACGGTAGCGCCACCTCTGATATCGTGGTGAACATCACGGGCGCCAACGACGTAGCCGCGATAGGCAATCCTGCAGAGCACAACGTCACCGAGGACAGCCAGCTGACGGCATCGGGGCAGC
Organism: Bradyrhizobium sp. DN3; assembly: GCF_041357655.1. NCBI lineage: Bacteria > Pseudomonadati > Pseudomonadota > Alphaproteobacteria > Hyphomicrobiales > Nitrobacteraceae > Bradyrhizobium > Bradyrhizobium sp. DN3. The sequence continues at coordinate 220,027 of NZ_JAULLN010000006.1, forward strand.
TGTCCATCAGCGATCCCGACCAGAACCAGGCCGCATTCCAGGCTGGCGTCATTACGGCACCGGGCAATCTCGGTGCGGTGACACTGTCTGCCGACGGTCACTACACCTATTCGGTCGATAACGCGGCGATCCAATATCTCGGTGCCACCGACACCAAGACGGAGACCTTCACCGTCACGTCGGCCGATGGCACGACCAAGGAGATCAGCTTCGATATCCACGGCGCGCAGGACGCGCCGAGCTTGAGCGTTCAGGACGCATCTGGCGCCGCCGACGGAGAGATCACGCTCAACGTCGCGGCCAGCAAAGTCGACCAAGGCAGCATCCTGTCGGTCAAGATCGAAGGTGTGCCGACGACGTTTGACGTCGAGAACGGCGTGGCAATCGGGGACGGCACCTGGCTCGTGACCGGCGATTCAATCTCCGAGATCGTCTTGATCCCGCACAATGCCGTCGGCAGCACGACCCCGTTCACGCTGAAGGTCACGGCCACCTCCGACGACGGCGTGCATCAGGCGTCGAGCTCGGCCGACCTCACGCTGACCGTGACGCCCGGCGCCAACGAGATCAACGCGCTGGATATTGACGGCTACATCGGCGGAGCCACGGTCTTTGCAGACGCCAACAACAACGGAATTCTCGATGCGGGCGAGGCGTTCACGACGACCCGGGCCGACGGCAGCTTCACGCTGTCCGGCGGATCCGGTCCGCTCGTGAGCATCGGCGGTGTCGACATCTCGACGGGACTGCAGGTCGATGGCGTGCTGAGGGCGCCGGAGGGATCCACCATCATCACGCCGCTGACGACGTTGATCGCTGCCTTGATCGACAGCACGTCGCTGACGGCGGACCAAGCCATGAACGCCGTGGCCGCCGCCTTCGACCTTGACCTCACCGGTATCGACTTGAGGTCGTACGATCCGGTGCCTGACGCGGTGAATAGCGATCCAACGGCGACCGCGGTGCTTGCGGCGGCCATCCAGGTCCAGAGCACGGTGGCGCAGGTCTCGGCCGTCGGCGTTGCGCCGGATACGGTCATAGCCGCAATTGCGGATGCGGTTGCGACCGCTCAGGCCGATCCGGACAATCCACTGCCCTTCGATCTCAGCTCGCAGGAAACGGTGCAGAGCGTGGTGGTGTCCTCTGGCGTCGACGCGGCGGCTGCGGCGACGGTTATCGAGGTCGTTGCCGCCGCGAACGACAGCATTCAGTCGGCGACGAATGTCACTGAACTGGCGCAGGCCGGCCAGGTCGCTCAAGGCGCGGCCGCCGACCAATTGGCCGCGACGAACTTTTCCGACCCGGATTCGGTAACCGAGCTCACCACTCTCTACGTCGACAACCTTGACCAGCAGGTCGAGAATGCCGTGCTGACGCCCGTCGGCAGCGCCCAGTTCGGCTCGCTCGGCGATGACGTGCTCTCGGGTGGGGGCGGCAGCGATCTCATCGACGGTCAGGACGGCAACGACCGCATCAGCGGCGGCGCCGGGAACGACATTCTCTTTGGTGGCGCGGGCAAGGATTATCTCACGGGCGGTGCCGGCGACGATGTTCTCGACGGCGGCCCAGGATTCGACCGCGCCGTCTATACCGATGCGACCGGCGGAGTCACGATCAATCTCGCGGCGGGAACAGCGTCCGGCGCAGGAGTGGATACGGACACGCTTGTCAATATCGAAGCCGCCATCGGCAGCGAATTCGCCGACATATTCAACGGCGCCGGATTCACCGGCGACGCGCGTGCTCCGGGCAGCCCCGTCGGCTACAATGAGTTCGAGGGCAAGGGCGGCGACGACACCATCATCAGCAATACCAACAGCCAGGGGGCGGAGCTCACGCGCGTCTCCTATGTGAGCGCGACCGGGGCGGTGACGGTGGATCTCGCCGCCGGCTATGCGCAGGGTGATGCGTCGGTGGGCCACGATACGCTGGTCGGTTCCGGCTTCAACGGCGTCTGGGGCTCAGCCCATGACGACACGATTCTCGGCAGCAACAATCCGATGTTCACCGCGGAAGTGTACTCGGGCTTGGCCGGTAACGACTATATCGACGGTCGCGGCGGCTATGACCGCGTCGACTATAACGTCGATCCGACCACGGCGACGGGAATCACGGTCAATCTGGCAGCCGGCATCGTGACCGGCGACGCCACCGTCGGAACGGACACGCTGCGCGCGATCGAGGCAATCCGCGGCACCAACTTCGCGGATACCTACAATGCCGTCGGTTTCGGCTCCAACAGCGTCAATGCCGGCTCGAATGGGACGTTCAACGAGTTCACCGGCAATGGTGGCAACGACACCATCACCGGCAATGGCTTTACGCGGCTCGGTTTCAACAATGCGACGGCGGGCGTCCAGGTCGACTTCGTGACCGGCATCGCCACCGGTGATTCATCCGTCGGCACCGATCATTTCACGGGCGTCAACGCCGTCCAGGCATCGATGTTCGATGATTCCCTTTACGGCGGCGCGACCAACGATACCTTCACCGGCCTTGCCGGCAACGATCATATCGACGGCCGCGGTGGCTTCGACGTGTCGTCCTACAACAACATCTTTTTCACCACGGGGAGCATCACCGTCAATATGGCGGCCGGCATCGTCACCGGCGATGTCTCGAACGGCACGGATACGCTTCGTTCGATCGAAGGCATTCAGGGCACAAACTTCAACGATACCTATGACGCGACCGGTTACGGCGTGACCGGGGACAACATCGGCAACAACGGGACCTTCAACCAGTTCGAAGGGCTGCGCGGTGACGACGTCATCACCGGCAACGGCAACACTCGCCTCATTTTCGCCAACGCCACCGGCGGCGTGACCATCAATCTCGTGGGCGGCACCGCTACCGGTGACGGTTCAATCGGTCACGACACCTTCACCGGTGTCAACAGTGCCCTCGGCAGCAACTTTGCCGACATTTTCGACGCGACCGGATTCTCTGGCCCGAGCGGGACCTCGTTCCAGGGGCAGGGGGGCGACGACCAGATCATCGGCAACGGCACGACCCAGATCCAGTACAACAACGCCACCGGCGGTGTGACCATCAATCTCGCGGCCGGTTCTGCCAGCGGCGACACGTCAGTCGGCCACGACAGTTTCAGCGGCGTGAACAGCGCCATCGGCAGCAATTTCAACGACGTCTATGACGCAACGGGCTTCACCGGCGTCAACGCGAATTTCAATTCATTCCAGGGCAACGCCGGAAACGACAGCATTACCGGCAACGGCAACACCCTGATTCAGTATGGCAGCGCGACCAGCGGCGTGACCATCAATCTCACCGCGGGTACGGCTGACGGTGACGGCTCGGTCGGCCATGACACCATCACCGGGGGCGTCTTCAACGTCTTCGGATCGAATTTCAACGATACGATCGTCGGTAGCGCCAGCAATGACGGCCTCTCCGGCAGCGGCGGCAATGACACGCTGGATGGCCGAGCCGGCAACGATTTCCTTAGCGGCGGAGCCGGTGCAGACACCTTTGTCTATGCGAGCGGCGGTGGTTTCGACTTCATCCAGGATTTCGTCCATGGCCAGGACAAGATCGATCTGACCGGAGTCTACGGCATCTATAGCCTCTCCGATCTGCAATCGCACGCGGAGCAGAGCGGCCCGAACACGATCATCACGTTCAGTTCCGGTGACGGGCTCACGCTTCAGAACGTCACTCTGAGCAGCCTGACGGCGAGCGATTTCCTGTTCGGAACGCCGGCCGCGCCGATCGTCGGCGACGACGACGCCAACAGCCTCGTCGGAACGGCAAATGCCGAATCCATCAGCGGCCTCGGCGGCAACGATCGCCTTCAGGGCCTGGGTGGCAGCGACCTCCTGGATGGCGGAGCGGGCTTCGACCGCGCCGTCTATACCGACGCGACCGGCGGTATCACGGTCAATCTGGCAGCAGGCGTCGCCTCAGGATCGGGCGTCGGAACCGACACGCTCGTTGGTATCGAGGGGGCGGTCGGCAGCAATTTTGCGGATACGTTCAACGCGGCTGGATTTACCGACTCGACCGGCCTGCCCGGCGTGGCAGCCGGTCAAAGTGAGTTCGAAGGACGTGGCGGCGACGACAGCGTGATTGGCGATCTGAACGCCCTGGGGCAGGCGGTGACGCGATTGTCCTATCTGAGCGCGACCGGTGCCGTCACGGTCGACATCGGCGCAGGCACCGCCGACGGCGACGCCTCCGTCGGTCACGACACCTTCTCCAATGTCTCGACCATCTGGGCCTCGGCCTACAACGACACCATCTACGGCAGCGACAATGCCGCCTTCACCTACGAGACCTATGAGGGTCGCGGCGGCGACGACTATATCGATGGCCGCGGCGGCTACGACCAGGTCACCTACAATTCGGATACGACGACGACGTCAGGCATCTATGTTCACCTTGCGGCAGGCGTTGTGAACGGCGATGCGACGGTCGGCACCGACACGTTGCGCAACGTCGAGGCCGCCCGCGGCACCAATTTTGACGACACCTTCGATGCGGCCGGCTTCGGTCAGGTTGGGGCGACCAATGTCGGCTCCTCGGGGGCCTACAATGACTTCGCCGGCGCCGGCGGCAACGACACCATCATCGGCAACGGCTTCACCCGCCTGAACTACCAGATCGCCGCCTCGAGCGTCAGCGTCGACCTCGAGACCAGCGCCGTCGGGACGACGAATGCAGTCACGGTCGCCGGCAGTGCCACGGGTGCGACCGAGGGAACCGACACCTTCACCGGCGTCAACGCCGTGCAGGGCTCGACTTTCTCGGACACGTTGCTCGGGAGCAGCTTCAACAACAATTTCACCGGACTTGGCGGTGACGATTACATCGACGGTCGCGGCGGGTTCGACGTTGCCATCTACAACAGCCTCAGCACGGTCACGGGCGGCGTGACCGTCGACATGGCGGCAGGCACGGCGACCGGCGATGCGTCGATCGGCAGCGATACGCTGCGCTCGATCGAGGGCATTCAGGGCACGGGCTACGCCGACAGCTACGACGCAACGGGCTACGGCCAGAACGGTGCTTCCAACGTCGGTAACAACGGCACCTACAACCAGTTCGAAGGCCTGGGCGGCGATGACGTCGTCACCGGCAGCGGCAACACCCGCATCATCTACGCCAATGCAACCGGCGGGGTGACCATCAACCTTCAGGCCGGAATCGCCAGCGGCGATGCCTCGGTCGGGCATGACAGCTTTACGGGTGTCAACAGTGCAACCGGCAGCAATCTTGCCGACAGTTTCGACGCGACGGGGTTCGCCGGGTTCAACGCGTTCCAGGGCCAGGGCGGCGACGATACCATCATCGGCAATGGCAGCACGCAGATCCTGTTCGGGAATGCGATGTCCGGCGTGACCATCAACCTCGCGGCAGGCACGGCCAATGGCGATGCTTCGACCGGCCATGACAGCTTCACAGGCGTCAACAGTGCGGTCGGCGGCAGCGGCAACGATACGTTCGACGCGGCCGGTTTCGTCGGGGCCAACTTCTTCCAGGGCGGCTCCGGCAACGATACCATCATCGGCAATGGCTCCACCCAGATCCAGTACGGCAGCGCCACGTCGGGTGTGACCGTCAATCTCGCTGGCGGTACCGCGGACGGCGACGGCTCGGTGGGTCACGACACCATCACGGGAGGGGTGACCAACGTCGCGGGCTCGAACTTCAACGACACGATCACCGGCTCGGTCAGTGGCGACCAGTTGTTCGGTAACAACGGCAACGACCTGATCAACGGCGGTGCCGGCAACGATTTCCTCGGTGGCGGTTTCGGCGCCGATACCTTCGTCTACGCCACCGGCGGAGGCGCGGACACCATCGGCGACTTCTTGCAGACGCAGACTGACAAGATCGACCTCACGGGCGTCGCGGGTGTCTCCAGCTTTGCGCAGGTTCAGGCGCTTGCCACTCAGGTTGGGCTGAACACGGTCATCGACTTCGGCAATGGCGACAGCCTGACGCTCTCGAACGTGACGCTCTCGAACCTCACGGCGGCCGATTTCATCCTGGGGCAAGGCGTCAACCTCACTGGCGACGGCAACGCGAACACGCTGACCGGCACGGCCTATGCCGACAGCCTGAGTGGCCTCGGCGGCAACGACCGCCTGAAAGGCCTCGATGGCAATGATTTGCTCGACGGCGGCCTCGGCTTCGACCGCGCCGATTATACCGATGCGACGGGCGGCATTACCGCAAGTCTCGCCGCAGGCTCGGTGACAGGTCCGGGTGTCGGAACTGACACGCTCGTGAACGTCGAGGGCATCGTCGGCAGCAGCTTTGCCGACACGTTCAACGCGACCGGCTTTGCGGGCAACACCGGCATTGCCGGCACGAATCTCGGCTTCAACGAATTCGAGGGCCGCGGCGGCGACGACAACATCACGGGAGCCACCAACAGCCTGGGTGCGCTGCTGACGCGCATCTCTTACGCCAACGCGACGGGTAGCGTGACAGTGGATCTGGCCGCGCATTCGGCGACGGGAGATAGCTCGGTCGGGACCGATACCCTGGTGGGCTCGGGCTTTGCCGGCATCGTCGGCTCCGGATTTGCCGACCAGTTGCTGGGCAGCACCAACGGACCGGGGACCGTGGAGACCTTCGAAGGTCGCGCCGGCAACGACTCGATCGATGGCCGGGCCGGTTTCGACCGGGCGGACTACGCGCTCGATCCGGCAGCCGTGGGCGGGATCAACGTTCAGCTCGCTGCGGGAACCGTGACGGGCGACGCCGCGACGGTCGGCACCGACACGCTTCGATCGATCGAATCCGTGCGCGGCTCGAACGACGCGGACGTCTTCAACGCCACCGGCTTCGGTGCAGGCAGCACGAATGCCGGCTCCAACGGGACCTTCAACGAATTCATCGGCATGGGAGGCAACGACAGCATCACCGGTAACGGCAACACGCGCATCGCGTTCACCAATGCGACCGGTCTCGTGACGGTCGACCTGCTGGCGGGCACGGCGAGTGGTGACGCATCCACGGGCAGCGACACCTTCAGCGGCGTCAATGCCGTGATGGCCTCGATGTTCAACGATGTCCTTTATGGAAGCAACAACACTGCAGCTACCGAGACGTTCACTGGCCTTGCCGGTGACGACTCCATCGATGGTCGCGGCGGCTTCGACGTCATCAGTTACAACAATATCTACTTCTCCACCGGCCCGGTAACCATCGACTTCACGGCCGGCACGGCGACCGGTGACAGTTCGATCGGCAATGACACGTTCCGCGGGATCGAGGGCGCCCAGGGCACGACTTTCAACGACGTCTTCACGGCGACGAATTTCGGTGCGATTGGCTTCCAGAATGCCGCCGTCAACAACGTCGGCAACAACGGCAATTTCAACCAGTTCGAAGGCTTGGCCGGCAACGACACCATCACCGGAAACGGCAACACCCGCATCATCTACGCCAGCGCGACCGATGCCGTGACGATCAACCTGCAGGCAGGAACTGCAACCGGCGGCAGCTCGATCGGCGCCGACACCTACACGGGTGTCAACAGTGTGACCGGCAGCAATCAGGCCGACACTTACAATGCGGCGACATTCGTCGGATTGTTCGGTACCTTCAATTTGTTCGAAGGCCTCCTCGGCAATGATACCATCACCGGCAACGGCAATACGCGCGTCTCATACTCCCAGGCAAGCGGAGGCGTTTCCGTCGATCTCTCGACGGGAGTGGTGAGCGGGGCCGCAGGCGCCGACGTCATCACGGGTGGCGTCAACAGCGTTCAGGGTTCCAATCTGGCCGACACGTTGGTCGGCAGCTCAAATGACGAGTACTTCTTCGGCGGTGGCGGCGCCGACGCGATCAGTGCCGGCGGCGGCAATGACGGCATCACCGGCCAGGGCGGCAACGACACGATCGACGGCGGCGCCGGCACCGACATGGTGATCTTCAGCGGGACGCAATCGCAATACACCGTCACGACGCCTGGACCGATTGTGGTTCAAGACAATACGGCGGGCCGTGACGGCACCGACAGCCTGACCAATGTCGAAGTTCTGCAGTTCAGCGACGGCATCGTGCTGCTGTCGTCGGGTGCTTCGGGCAGTCCGATTGATCTCTCGACGCAACAGCAGATCTCCGGCAGTGCGCCCGTCATCGGAACGGCCGGTGACGATTACCTTCGTATCGGGAGCAACATCTTCGGCCATCAGATCAATCTGGGGGGCGGGGTCGCGGATACGGTCTTGCTCAACGGCAGCGTCTTCGGCAACGGTTACACGCTCAATCTTACCGGCGTCGAGAATCTGGTCGGCAGCAATAGCGACGAATTCGTCAACCTGACGAACAACGCTGACGGATTGGTCGTAAACCTCGGTGGCGGCAATGACCATCTCGGCCTCGTGGGCGGTACCAACACGCTGAGCCTCGTGGACGTCGAGGGGATCGCCGGATCCGATTTCGGTGCGACGCCTGGCGTCAATGACGTGCTCAACTTGTCGACGACGGTCACTGGCCTGGAGATCAGCCTCGGCAACGGCGACAACACGATGAATCTCGCCGCCGGCGCGAACTCGTTCGTGAATATCTTCGATGTCAATCACGTCAACGGAACCGCGGGTGATGACACTCTCAGCGTGACCGGTGCGATCTCTGCTGCGAACGGGGTCGCAATTGACCTCGGCAATGGCGAGGACACCATCGTCCTTAACGGAAACTTCGCTGCATTTGCCGCGGTCGGTGTCGAGCACATCAACGGCAATGCAGGCGATAATTCCTTGAGCTTGACGGATAATGTCGACGGCATTGCCATCGACATGGGCGGTGGCAGCGATCTGGTTTCTCTCGCCAACGGCGTCAATTCGCTCAGCATCGTTGGCGTCGAAAACCTCAACGGCAGTGATTTTACCGGCAATCTCAACCCATCGGACGACACGGTCACACTCCTGAACACCGTGTCCGGCGTCACGGTCAATCTCGGCGAGGGTACAGCCAACGTGCTGAATCTCGCCGCAGGCAGCAATTCGTTCGACAATCTCTGGAACGTGAATCTGCTCAACGGGAGCTCGTCGAACGATACCCTGACGTTGAACGGCAGTCCGGCGAACGTGATCGATCTCGGCGACGGCAACGACAGCTTGACCTTCAACGCGAACGTCTACGACATCACGGTAAGCAACGTCGAAAACATCAATGCTGGCGCGAATTTCGACAGGATCACGATCGGCAATACGTCAGGCAACACGACGATCACTGCCGGCGCGGGCGCGGATGAGATCTTCGCCAGTGCGGGCCACGACAGTTTCCGTTTCGCCAGCATCGCAGATTCCGCCGCCGGTGCTGCCGACACCATTCACAATTTCGATGCGGGCAACGATAGCTTTACCTTCTCAGGCATCAGCATCGCCGGCGGTCACATCGAGTATGTGGACAGTGCGGCGCTCCTCGGCGCCAACCAGGCTTCGGCCCATTTGCAGAGTTTTGGGCCTGGCAACGACTACCTCCAGATCGATATCGACGGCGACGGCGCCAGTGATATGGACGTTAGCCTGCAAAACGCCACTGGCACGCTGCACAATGGCAACTTCCTCATCACCTAGGCTTTGGAGGCGTCGGGGCCCTATGGCCCACCGCGGCCGCCGGATATATGCGGCGCGCCTCAAAACAAAGACCGCCGCCATCCGGTTGCCCGATGTGGCGGCGGTCGTTAGTCCAGCCTGGCTCGGCCTCAGCCAAGCGCTCTCGAATTTACCAGGCGTACCAGTATCCCCACCAGCGCTGGGACACGGGCCGTGCCTGCGCCTTCATGGCCGCGACTTCCTCGACCGGGCGAAGCTGGGGACCATAGATCGCGGGCGGGTAGACATCATCCCACAGCACAACTCCGCCTTGGACGGAAGCCGCCCGATGATGCGCCGGACCAAGCGCGAGCTCGGCGGCTGGCGCCACGGATGCCGTCAAGGTGAGGCCAAGGGCAGACAGGGCAATGCATGGAATAAGCACGCGGAAGTTCATTGGATTGAATCCCTTCTAAATGCGATGCGAAATAATGCGACGGCTCCCGGACGGTTGCAAGGGCATCGGTCGACCGATCAGCCCGAAATTTCCCATTGCGGGAGGCGAGGTCAGCTCGAAGCGCTCCTGTTCGACGATAAAGGCCCGGCCCGCAAGGTCGCAAAGGCTTCTCTATATAGAGAGAGTGATCGTTGCCGACCGAGATGAGAGGTGGGAAAGGACGATCTGACACGGCACCGCATTGCATGCACACAAGAAGTCGAGGCGTGAACAATCTTTCGGCGCCGGGAGCCATCGAGAATCATGATGTCGACACACTGCTCGGTCTTGATGTGTCCCCGGACTATCCGGGACGACTCTCCATGGCTTCTGCATTTGTCTCCGCTTCCATTTTTGGCGCTGGCCTCATCTTGGGATATGCGCTGCGTGCTTGGCGCGTCCAGCGAAGGGCTGCAAGTTCCGGTGAGACCTCGACTCCCACCTCAACATTCGGCCATGCCCGACGAGCCTTTTAGGCACCGTCCGGCTCGTCGGCGGGCACGCGGGGGTCTCACTGAAACGAATGGGGGCATGACGAGATGAGTGAACCCAAGAAGGACGCTCCGCGGCGATACATCGTGGATGGCGCGGGACAGCGTGTTCTCGTCGGCCTGACGATTTCGGAGACGGTCGAGTTCGAAACGCTGGACAATCCGGATGCGCGATTGCGCGCCGGTTTACCTGACCAGGAGCGTCGTCTGCAGCAGAACGAGCACGGCGCGCGTTGGCTGGAGCTCTACGTCAAGCATGAGCGAGCCTGGAACGATTGGATGGCCGAGACGCGTGCCCGGCCGCAGAAGCCCTGCTTGCTCAATTAGGCAAGTCCTCAATTAGCAAGGCGCTTCACCTCTGGGCGCCGAGGCCCATTCGACCCTCGTCGCGGAAGAGGCTTTGGCAGATGGCAAGCGGTTGCCAGATGTCACACCGCGAGCATGCGGCTTCCCTGGATGCTCATCAGGGTGAGATTGCCGGTCGCATAGGCGCCGGTATCGATGTTGGCGCGGTTATTTCGCACATCGGCGTTCCGCACCGGCGTGTGACCGTGCACGACATATTTGCCGAAATGCTTTTTGCTCTCCAGGAACTCCTCGCGAATCCACAAAAGATCGTTCTCCTGCTGTTCGGATAACGCCACGCCCGGTCGAACGCCCGCATGCACAAAGAAGAAATCCCCGCACGTAAAGCTCAGCCGCAGATTGTCCAGGAATTCCAGATGCTCAGTCGGCATTGCGCGAATCAAATCGCGCAAGATCGACGTCGGCTCGTCGCGCTTCAAGTCCGGCGGGGCGAGCCCGTAAGACATCAATGTCTGGCTCCCCCCGACGGCAATCCAGTCCGCGAACAGTGAAGGGTCTTCGAACACGCTCACCAGAAATGCCTCGTGATTACCCTTGAGGAAGACCGCATTGCCCCGGCGACTACGCTCGACCAGGATGTCGAGGGTGGCGCGCGTGTCCGGGCCGCGATCGATGTAATCGCCCATGAAGACCTCGATCGCATAGTGCGGGCGGCTGCGAGCCACGTCGGCGTCGATCACCCGCAACATCGGCTGGAGCAAGTGCGCACAGCCGTGAATATCCGAGATCGCATAGATGCGAATTCCCTCCGGCAGGTGCGGCTTGTGGATTGGCCGACGTGGTCGGGCGAAAGATATCATGGCGCACAATCGATGAGGTGGTCGAGAAAATTTCCCCAAGTCGCCGGCACCTGAGAACTCCCCCATCTGACGCGAACAATGTGCGGTGAATAGGGTAGCGTCGTCGTTCTCCGGCTTGATCACGCCAAAAGAAGGGCGGAACTTTTTGCCTACCTGTTTGCAACGGGTCGAGCGAAGAGCGGTCCGTGGAAATTGCATCGCTGAACTGCAGAGCGCGGCAAAGATGCATGCCTCAATGCAAATCCTACGATGCCCTCGTAGTCAGAAATTGAAGTTCCCGCAAATACTGTTCGCAGTCTCGCAACGGATCGGCGCCTCAAAGATGAGCGAAGACGCGCTCGCGCGAGCATTAAAGCATCGTGTTGGATGTGGAACTCGATTCAAAATAGGGCAGCGCGTCGCCGATATGTCAGCACTGTGACGAGATTTTCAGCGCGTCGGATTATCACTTCTCATTCGACGCGACGCATCAGTGCATCGCAAAAGTTTTGCATGCAGCGCCACAATGTCGCTGCGATCACTTAACACCCTTCGTCTGGGAAGCGGCAAATCTTCAGCATCACAATGACCGCCAGGCACTCTCCACACGTAGAGGATCGAATGGTTGTTGCAACTTATGGTTCTGAAAGCACCTATGCGGTGTCCTCCGCACGGGGCACGGCTCTTCAGAGGCCCTTTCAGCTTCTCGTCATCGCGGCCGACCTTTTGCTGATCTTGCTCTGCTACGCGGTGGCGTCGGAACTGTATAGCCTCGCTACGCCGTCATCTGGAGACGGAGCGCCCATCGGCGCCGGACTGATCGTCAGCGCAGTGTTCGTTGCGATCGCATATTTTCAGGGTGTGTATGCAACGCACCGTTTGCTCAGCCTGGTCTGGCAATTGCGCAAAGCGGTGATCATCTGGCTGGTGTCACTGACAATCCTTGCTGTCGCGGCGTTTCTATTGAAATCGTCGGACAATTTGTCCCGCGGCACGTTCCTTATCTTCACCGGCGTTGGCGGCGTTGGGTTGCTCAGCCTGCGCTTTGCGTGGCAGTGGGCGCTCGGCACGAGCTTTGCCAAGGGCAGATTGGTCGATCGCAAGGTTGCCCTGCTCAGCCTGAAGCCGCTTGATTTCACCTCGAGCCGTTTCAAGGACCTGCGCAAGAACGGATTCGACGTGGTTCGCCATTTCGTGCTTCCCGCTAACAGCCATGGGAACGGCTGGGAGAGGCAAATCCGCGATGTCATCCTCCAATCCCGTGCAGCAGATGTCGAGGAGTACCTGTTGGCGGTTGACTGGAACGAGCTGCCGTCGTTGCAGCAACTCGAACTGCACCTGCGCGCCGTACCACAGCCGATCCGTCTGTTGCCGGATAACTCGATTGCAGATCTGGTATCGCGTCCGTTTTTGCCGGTCAGCGGCACGGTGGCAATCGAGATTCAGCGACCACCGCTCAGCGTGTTTGAACGTCTCCAGAAGCGCTGCCTCGACGTCGGCCTGGCGTTGTTTTCGCTAGTGGCCCTGGCGCCGGTGCTGATCACCGTCTCCATTCTGATCAAGCTGGATTCGCCTGGGAGCGTGATCTTTCGACAGTCGCGCCGCGGCTTCAACGGCAAGCCGTTTGACATCTGGAAATTTCGCAGCATGTACGTGTGCGAGAATGGTCATTCGATTGCTCAAGCAACCAAGAGGGACGCGCGCGTCACGAGGATTGGGCGCTTCCTCCGCATGACCAGCATTGACGAGTTGCCCCAGCTCTGGAACGTGCTGCGCGGCGACATGTCGTTGGTCGGACCGCGCCCACATGCGCTTGCCCACGACAACTATTATGACGAGATCATCAGCAATTACGTATACCGCCACCACATGAAGCCGGGCCTCACGGGCTGGGCTCAGGTTAATGGTTTCCGGGGCGAAACGCCGACCATCGACCTGATGGAAAAGCGGGTAGAATATGACGTTTGGTATGTAAGGAACTGGAGCATTTGGCTCGACCTGAAAATCATGGCGCGCACGGCGGCTACCGTCATTTCACAGGAGGCGTACTAGGTCAGCGCCGGCGTCATTGGCGCCGCGGCGCGGACTCATAGGCGCTGAGCTAGATGCGGATTGAGGCGAGAGCTCCTTGTGGAGCCTTTCAGCCGTCGCGCCAATCACCAAGTTTTAGGTCTTATGCCTACGCGCCCTGTTCCACAGCCGCATGATGGCCTCCCGTATTGCGATCAGCCGGGGCATCAGGACGAAAAAAACTCCCGTTGCGAATGATCCGAGAGCGTGGCGAAGGGAGAATTGTTCGTTGTGATCGAGCTGGTCTTGATGCTTTTCGATCGGGACGGGCGCAAGGATTGTTCCTGACCTGTTGAGCCGCGATCGCGCCCCGCGGGGAGGAACCACGATGAGCACGAATAAAACGTTGAGCAGTAGCCAGATGCTTAATATGGCAAGTACCGTCATCCAGTCCCACCGAAATGCAAGAGTATGGGGTCAAATTAACCGTCGGAACCTCAGAAGGAAAGGGTGCACAGCGCTGTTGCAATGTAAGTCGGCTCCTTTCAGCCGACGAGTTCCCGGAGATACTCTATCTCAATCACCTCACGCACGCCTTCATCAATCCGCGCAAACATCGGCTACGACAATGACCGTCGTTTGTGGACTCCGTACCACTACGGTTGGCGCTGGACCTATGGATCGCGCGAGCGCTAGGTGAGTTCGCCGGCGGCGGCAACCGCCCCCGTATTGCGCAAGAGGATTGATCGTGAAAAGAAAACGCGCGGCAGCGCGCCAATCATAACCGTTTTCCTGAACGATCGAAGATCTGTAATCTATGAGCGAAGCGGTCAACTCCGGCATCACCCCAGATCGACCGGTGAGGCTGGGTTCGGATGAGTGCAGCGAAGCGAGTGCTTGTTCCGGGCGAAGTTCGCGCCTCGTGTTTTGGTGCCGACGGCTCCCCGCACTTCATCAGGTGTCCTGTCCGAATTCAACCGCGCAGTGTCGCCAGGAAGGACGGGTCGATCGATTCAACGGCATCCTCAAGGAAAGCCTTGCCCAGTTTTGATGCCCGCCGATAAGCGGACACCAGTGCCGATCTCGACCCAGGTCGGCGAATTAGGATGAGCCGGACGTCATTGCGTACGAGGTCCTTGACATCGGGAAGGGCGAGTGCGTCGAAGCGGGCCGCCATGTCGATCCGCACCGGCATCAATCGCGCGTCGTTTGGTGCGACAAAATATGCCATCTTCAGGGCCTCGACCACGACCGGATCGTACGGGTCGCGCTGGACTTGAAGCAGAGCCAGTGCCAGCCATAGTTCGGGTTTGTAGGGCGAGATCGACAGCGTCCGCCTGACCCGGCCGAGAGCATCGGGCGCTATTGATCGCAGGATCGTGGCCCTTTGCTGACCGGACTCAATTGTCTGTAGCGCGGCGATCAATGCATAATTGCTCTCCAGCTCTGATCCAAACGGCGAGCGCGTTCCCAACAATGAGGGGGCGTCTCCAGTCCACCGCGCCCCAATCTCGGCCGCATCTGCGGGAAATGTTATCCGCCCCAGCGCCGTCACCTCCGCTACGGCCGACACGATCGCATAGGATCCGACCGTCAAGGCCGACGCCATCAGAAGAATGCGAAATCTGCTCGATGAACTCATTCTCGATGCCCAATGTTACGGTCGCGCGGATGCCGCCGAGTGGTTGGCGCCACTGGTCCGTCCCACGGACTGTGCAAGTCCAACTCCGACCATCACCGCCACGATCGCTTGAATCGTGGGGTTTGAGAGACTTGAGTCAAGAAAGCTCTCGCAGAGTACAACGACAACGCCGGCGGCCGCGGCGGCCGCGAAAAAGGAATCACGTCCTCGCCGAACGGCGCCGCGAAAGCTAACAAGGAAGAACTGGGCGGCGAAGACTACCAGGATGGCGCTCGCCAATCTTCCCGCCTCGACAGCCATTAAGACCGCGGTGGAAGGAGGGTCTGCCAGCGCAGCGCCGAACTCCTGATAGGCTCTCGAAGTCAGCCTAAAGGTTCCGAGACCATTGCCCCACGTCGGTGCATCAGAGAGCAGGTGCTTTGCCGGCGCAACTGCTTCCGGGGGGAGGCTGACGAATCCAAGCAGGCCCAAGCCTCCGGATAGAGTGTGCGGCACAGCCATCGCGCTGGCGACCGCTGCAAGGACCAAGAACAATAGCGCCGAAGGCCAAAACCGAAATCCCAAGCGCCGGACAGCGGCTATGAACACGAGGACCATCAATCCGCAGCCAGTAACCGCCACCAATGTGTGTTGTTCGAGGGTCGCAAGTGCGGCGAATGCTACGGCAATTCCTAACAGGCCGCAGAAAACGCCGACCCACAGTTGGGGCGAGGCCAGATTGTGGATGTTCTGCTGGTGCAGGTGGCGTTCGAGTGCCCGGGCGACGAGCGCGCCATTTGTCAATATCGCAAGAGCGGCTGCTGCCGGAAACAGGTTCGTAGCTGCGCCGGATTGGGGAATGATTCCGGCGAATAAATCGAGCCGGCCGAGTAGGAGCTCGACTGACATGAGGGTCGTCACTGCGCTCAATACGAACAGGATCGTTTCGGCCATACGGCGATCCCTGGCGATGATGATGGTCGACACCAGGAGCGACACATCGACCAGAAAGAGGAACAGGCTTTGCAACGTCGCGCCCGTATCAACGCTGATGCGGCCCGGCAGCGATGGCTGATTCAATGCGATCGAAGTCGCCGACCAGATCGGGTTCGCAAGCGAAGACATCGGAAAGATTTGCAACGTCATCCAGACGACCGGAAGCAAGAATATGAGGAGAAATTGCTTCAGCAACTGCGCGGCCGACGCGATTTGCGCCTCCGGACCTCTTGTTGCCATTGCCATCATTAACGCAGTAGCAAGTGAAATCACATGCTGTGCGAAGGACCCGCTTGTGATGGCCAAGATCGGAGTCGCGGCCAGCAATGTGATCAAAAGCCAGGAAGCGATGAGCAATCGGAGAACCGTGAGACGTGGAAGCGGGAATGGAGTGCAGCATTGCACAAGTGGGACATTGATACGCGTCGCATATCCGAGCATGCGAGGCCACCGTCGTCTCGGTGATGGATGGCCGGATAGTTGCCACTATAAAGCATCATCACACGCGGCCTGCCAACTGGTCACATGCAGTCGATTTGCGGGATTCGCGCGGCATGACAGTTCCGTGACCGGCTAAACTATCGAGCATAGCAGTACTGCGACAAGTAACGGAGAGCCGTCGCCAGTCCAGCCATCGGCACCGCGCCGCGGATCGCGCTCGGTGTGGTCCCAATTTCAACCGCAAGCTCGTTTGCGGTCTGCCAGTCGCTGGCAGCAAGCTTCGAGGCGTCGGCGGGTAGTAGGAGCGCCACGCCGCCCTGGATCACAGATGCCTGGAACTCTGCGCGCTTCTCTCCTGCTATGAGGGCTACGTTCGGTCGCGCCGAGCGGGACAGTGGCTCGAGTACAATGAGTACAATTTCGATGCCACTCTTCCCGCATTGCAGGCTCAGACCAGCAAGGCGCGTATCCGACTTGGCACTATCGACGACATGCATCACTGAAATGGCATCGGCGCCGCCGTCTGGATTTTTGCTCTTAACTAGTCGCCATCCGCTCTCAAGCTGTGTCGATTGGCTGCCGGACTCGATCTGCTTGAACGCCTCTTCGTCGCAACGTCGACGCTGCTCGGCGCTGATGCCAGACCCGCAGTTCAGAATGCCCGGACGCACCGGCTCGGCTCGACCAGGAGCCGTCGTCATCAAGAGACCAGCACCGAGCAGAACTGAGCGCACCATCAGAAGCGCCGACCTAACATGCGCTAGCGCCAAATCATTCATGTTGTATCCAAGGGCCCTGTAGTGCTGCCCACCGCTCCGGATCAAGCATCTGACGTCAATCGACGTAACCATACCTCTTGTAGTATCGATTGCGATAGTAGGCTGCGCCGTACGTATCGTAGCGGCTCATCACCGACACGTTCACCTTGTTAAGAACCGCACCGAGCATCCGCTCGCGCACAACCGGCGTTTCGCCTAGCACGCGCTCGACGATATCGATTTTCGACTTCGCCCATTCGATGACAAGGATATAGGAATCAGCCAGCCCCCTGGTCGCCCGAACGTCGACGACCGGCGCCAGCGGGCTAAGATCGAGAACGATGCGATCAAAGTGCTGCCGTAGTTGCTGGAACAGATCGTCCATCTGTTGCGAGGCCAGCAGGTCGCTCGAATTCGAGAAGCGGGATGTGATAGCACAAGGAAGAAAATGTAGATTCGTCTGCGGGTCGATCCAGACCACGTCCCTCCAGTCGGCTTGGCCGATGACGACATGGATCAAGCCGTCCTGCGCAGCCGGAGTAAGCCTTGCGGTGAGGCTGGGGTTGCGGATGTCGCCATCGATCAGCAGCGTACGGCAGCCGCTTTGCGCCAAGGTCTGCGCCAGCGCTTCGCTGACGGTTGACTTTCCCTCGTTCGGAAGAGCGGAGGTAATCCCCAGGACCTTGTTGGACCCTGCACCGAAATTTGCGAAATCGCTGGCGAGCTTGATCGACCGAAATCCCTCCGCGAAGCGTGAAAACGGGGCATTGATCACGTGCCGCCCGACGCTCTCCTCGGTTGAAAGCAGACGGTCGCGATGCGACTGTTGGTGGCTGAACGCGGGCGCGGACCCGTGGAGTGGCAACGTCGTGCCGGATGCCCCGTGACTCGGTGATGCCTGCTGCGGTTTGGGCTTGTCGCGTTTGCCGAATCGCCAGGCCGCTTTGCCCGATTGAGCGGAATTCGCTTTGATGGCACCCTGCTCTATGACCGGGATCGAAGCGAGACAGCGGGTATCCACGAACTGCTCGACCTGCGAAACGGTACGGAAGACGCGATCCATCATATCAAGCAGGATTGCGACGAGAGCTGCGAGAATCGACCCACCCACAATCGCCGCAAGCAGGATGAGTGTCGTTCTTGGCGACGTCTTGTTGGGAAGAGTCGACGCGGCCTGACTGATCACCCTCGCTTCGGTAACGGGAAACGACTGCTGCTGAACCGAGACCATGTACAGTTGCAGGAAGTTGTCCGATAATGCGCGAGCGCTCTGAGCGTTGCTTTCCAGATCTCTCAGGATGATTTGGGCCTGGCTGGTATTATTCGAGACCGCGATCGTATCGTTCAAGCTCTTCTGGCTGGACTCCTCGCGCGCCTTGGCAATTTCAAGGTCACTCTTGTAGACCTCGGCCGTGCGTCGCAGTTCGTCAATGATCGAGCGTCGGATTTCTCGCATCTGGTTGCGTAAATTGACAACCGCCAGATGTGTCGATCCATACCGGTTCGACCAATCGGCTTGCTTGGCCGCGTACTCGAGATAGGTCTGGCGCAATTTGGTGATGACCGGGTTGGCCATCGTCTCGCTCACAGTCGCCAGTTCATTCAGAATGACCTTGGAATCGTCGCTGTCCGTATTCAATATCGCGGTGATGCGTTCGAGCTTAGCTTGTGCCTCCGCACGCTGGCTACGCGCAGCCGTCAGCGAAGTATTGATTTCAGCGAGTTGCTGCTCGGTGAGCAGTCGCCCGCCGGCGTCGACGATGTTGTTCTTGGCCTTGAAATCCGCGACGGTGCGTTCAGCGGAAGACGCCTGCGATCGCAATTCCTTCAATCGGTCCTGCAGCCAGACCGCCGCCCGTCTCGAGGCCTGATATTTCGATTCCAACGAGTCCACGATATAGCCGTCGGCGACCGCGTTGGCGATCCGTGCTGCCAGGTCCTGCGACAATGCCTGAAAGGAGATCTCGATAACATAGCTCACGCCGACGCGCTTGATGCTGAGGCCGCTCGCAAAGCGAGCGAGTGCCGCGCGCAGTATTTGCTCTTCCGTGGGCGGGGTCGACTCGGAGAATATTCCGGTAATCGCGCTACTGATGCTGCTGAGCAATCCGCCACCGTCGCTCATGAAGTCTGCCGACTCCGCAAGTTTCAGGTCCTTGATGACTTTGGAGGCGATCGCTTCGGACTTGAGAAGTTCGACCTGACTGTCGACCATCGCCGAGTCGATCGGGTTGTCTGCGCCGCTCGCAGGCGCTTGCGTCTGCAGGCCCTGCATCTTGCGGCTGTCGATCATCAGGATGGCCGTTCCGGTATATCGCTTCGGCGCCGTGAACACGTAAACGCCGGCAAGACAGATGCACAGGAGCAGCGTGAAAATCATCACTGGATACTGGCGGCTCACCAGCGCAAGCGCAGAGGAGATGGTCTGCTCCAGCGATGGAGCCTCTGGTGCGGTGGTTTCAATCTCGCGAGATGTGATTTTTTGAAGCATCCGGCCCGCCTACCCAAATCTCTGTGAATGCGGCATCAGGCTGGCCGTGCCGCGGCTGAATTCGTGAACGTTAAAGCGTCACGTAGAAGTTCCTGCTGGTAAGAATTCGACACGTCGGATGTGATGGTCGACGTCGCAGCGCTCGAGGGTTGACCTGTGCCATCGAAGCTCTCGGCGAAACACCTAGCCAGATCGTTCGACACGTTGTTGGTCAGAGAAGTTTCGGCAACGCTGCCGGCCCTTTGTCGGTGCTGCTCGCCGCAAAATCGTCACAATGCCCATCTCCGTCAACTCTGCCAAAAAGCGACTTTCAAGATCGAGACGAATTACGCCGCCTGAGAAGATCATGGTCGCCCACGAATTGGGCAGGGTTCCACGAATCTCACGTGCCGAGCCGGTGGACAGAGTCCGACCGGCCTCGAATTCTGCAATGCAATATCGACCTGAGTGTGACGGACAAGCATGAGGATCTTGCAACTGGCACAGGCAAGGCGAATCCGGTCTCGCGGTTGCGACTGAGCACGTGACGGCGGAATGCGAACGAGTCCGGTTTCGGAGCATCCACTATGGTGGCGAGGGTCGGCTTCGCAGTTCCACGGTGAATCCCCGATCGATCGGGCACTCGAAAGATCAAGCAACGAGACCTCAATCAAAATCCTTGATTGAGGATTCCCGATTCCAATCCACAAGCGAGCTTGCCAGATCGTAGTCGAATTTGAACCCGCTTGCGATCAGATGCTTCGGCAGAATGTTCGTAGAAAACCACAACTTCTTGATCCGGTCACGATTGATGCCGGTCTTGATGCCGACAGCCTGCAGCACCTCGAATGGAAGCACGGCGAGATTCATTAGCCATACCGGAATCGTTATCGTCGGCTTGGGGTATTCGGCAGCTTGAGAGAAGGCGGAGCAAATCTCGCTGATGGTGTAACGGTGCTCATAGCAGAAGTTGTAAATCGACAGACTGTCGTTGCGAGACGCCATGAAGAGCATCGACGAGACCAGGTCCTTCACGTAGCCGCACGACTTGATGGTGTCGGTGCGGCCGGGATAGATGAAGGCCCGCCTTTCGAGAAGCCTCGACAATCGCGTGAAATTGCCTCGCTCGTAGCGCCCATAGATGACGGCGGGGCGCACGATGGTAAGCCGCCTGTCCGGGTCCTCCGACTGCCATAGACGATGGATTGCTTCGGCCGAGAGTTTGGAACGTCCATAAGCACTGACCGGGACTGGCGTCGCATCTTCGGTAAGTGGGGTTTCCGTCGGACCGTAGACCGATATCGAACTGGTAAAGATGACATTCCGGCTGCCAGTGTCTCTCGCAAATCGGCAGACGTGCACCGCACCTAGCACGTTTGTATAATAATAGTCGCCGTCCGGATGACCCGGGGTGACATGGACCGCAGCCAGGTTGAAGATGTCGGCAGGCACCCCGCCACCGAGCTTCGGGTCGATTGGCTCACGGACATCATGATGGACATACTCGACGCCTTCGACGCACGCCCTGGGCTTCCCGATATCCACT
This sequence comes from Bradyrhizobium sp. DN3, assembly GCF_041357655.1. Classification (NCBI taxonomy): domain Bacteria; kingdom Pseudomonadati; phylum Pseudomonadota; class Alphaproteobacteria; order Hyphomicrobiales; family Nitrobacteraceae; genus Bradyrhizobium; species Bradyrhizobium sp. DN3. The sequence goes on from NZ_JAULLN010000006.1 coordinate 241,513, forward strand.
GAGACGATACGGTCGTAGCGGCCGGAAGCGAGCATTCGCGTCATCAGATGTGTACCGATGAAGCCTGCGCCTCCGAATACAATAGCCTGGGTGGGATGGGACATGTGCGCGAGGGTCAACGTGAGTGAAGGTGCTGAATCAACTGCGACGAAGTTCGGTCAAGGCTTGCTGACGATCGAGTACGCGCATTGAAGAACTGCACGCCCCGCCGTTGCAAGAGTTGTGCCCGCACAGACCAAGATCGCTTGACGCGCAGTACGCCCGCTCGCGACCGCGAGCGTTTTCGCTGCTGGATATCAATGAAGCGAGCAAATCGGGGCAGCAATTGGTTAGTCGTGCGTTTTTGATGCGGCGATAACAAGATCGTTACAGGCAGCGCGTGTGAACGCGGAAACATCAGTTCCATCTTGGCGATCCCGAATGCGGTGGCGTTGGTTCAAGCGGCAACGCGCACATTTCTTGTGAGCGTTCAACCAGGGGTGTTCGTCTGAATCAACGACTCAATAGAGCTCGCGATACTCAAATTGAAAGTTCGTTGATCCGGCCGCAATCCCCAGTAGTCTCTGCAGCTTCTGGTAGCCTGCGAGCGGAACGACAATGCAGTCGGAACTTCCCGCGTAGCAAACCCGAACCCTGATCGATTGACCGCAAATGTTTTGAACCAGCACAATCTGCTCGATGATCTTGGGATTGTTGGCTTGGGGGTGCGTCAACGGATTGACCGATATGCAAAGCTTTCCGTCCGCTGTCGTGTGATTTGGAGCGAAAGTACCTTCCATCGGTCGAATCGAACTCGAAGGCCGAGTGGAAATGCCGGAGCCGCCATACATCGGAGGAGATGTGCGACCGAAGCCGGAAATTTGAGCATCGGCCGTCGTTGCGAGGAGCGATGAAGCGATAGCTACACATATCGCCGCATAACCGTCTGAGCGCCTAGATCGGTTATCATGTATCTTCACTGCTCTGCACATCCATGATGGTTGGGGCCAGCTCTCGAAACGAAGCCGCGATTGTCGGCGGCAGGATAGATTTGCAGTTGCGGCAACAGAATGACAGGCAAAATGGTTCCCGGGATTGCAGGAGGAATCTTGCCTCTTCCTTGCGCTTGAAAACACGTGCTAGAGGCTGCACCTTCCTGGATTGGATGTCTGACGTCCGTCGACTGTGATGTTCTGTCGACGGTCATGCGACGTACTTACAACGCGAGTATTCTGGGCGGCGAATGTTGAAGGAGATACCAGGGCACGCTGTGTTGCCAGAAGTCGAACTGGCGACCCTGCCGCGCCTCTCGGTCGTCATTCCGAACCACAATTACGCAGCTTACGTGGGATCCGCGATCCGCAGCGCGCTGGACATACGATGGTCAAACGTCGAAGTGATCGTCGTCGATGACGGGTCGACGGACCATTCACTCGACGTCATCAACGAATTTGCAGACGAAGTCACAATCATCAGCCAGGCGAACGCCGGGCAGATGATGTCCTGTGTGAATGGCTTTCGCAGGTCGTCCGGCGATATCATCATATTTCTCGACTCGGACGACGCCTTGCGTCCTGATGTCATGACGGAGATCGTATCCGTCTGGTCCAAAGCCGCGAGCAAATATCAGTTTCAGATGCGCGTGATCGATGCCGACGGGCAGCCGACCGGAAATGTCCTGCCGCAGTACTTCTCCTGTCCGTCCTCGGAGGACGTCCGCAAGTGGATGGCAACCACCGGCGCTTATCCGACGCCGCCCGGGTCGGGAAATGCCTACCCGAAATGGTTTGTCGAGCGTGTCTTCGGCTTTGAGTCCGACTTCGTTGATCGGGCTCCGGACAGTTATCTTTTGGCGGCCGCTCCTGCATGTGGCGAGATCGTAACGATCACCAAGCCGTTGGCAGACTATCGCGTGCACGGCCTCAATCACGGGGCTTTCCTTCAACTCGACGATACCCGCTTTGCGAGAGAGATCGACCTCACGCGGAGGCGGTACAAGTTCTTTTCCGAGATCGCGCGCACGGAGAAGCTGCCGGTTGCGCCCGATGCACTCAAGCGCAATTTGATATTTCTTTGTTTGCGGATAGCGTCGTTCAAGCTGCGGCCGGACCTTCATCCAATCGCAGCGGATAGCTCGTTGAGCATCGCTGTCGATGCGCTTGGAGCGGCTGCGTCGCCGCAAGGTTTCTCAAGATCGCAGCGCATATCGCTGCTGGCCTGGATCTTCTGCATCCTGATCAGTCCGCAGTACTTCCGTCGTGCCCTGGTGAGTTTGCGCTACGTGCCCGCCCAGCGGCCGAAATGGTTGCGCGCTTTGCTCGGTCGATTCCGCATCATTCGATGATCAAGGCAGGGCTGGGACGCTTCGGTCAGACGGCAGCTTTGGGACGGATCGACCTCAGGCCGGCGCCTGGCGGCTGCGACCATACGCACAGCATTGCCATCATGATCAGGAATGGGGCCATGGCGAGGTTGCCGCCGCCGAGCTGATAGCAGGCCAGCATTGTCAATGCGAGCATCGAGTTGTCTTTCCTGAATATCGAGAGGATGAGATAGAACAGGAAAATCAGTAGCCCGATAATTCCGTAATCCGCGACGAGCTTGAGAACGGGATTTCCGCTGCCGCCAAAGTAGGCGGGCGACCGTTCCAGCCCGCCGGGCCCGGAGCCGATAAGCACTCTGTCGGTCTGAAAGAGATAGTCCCAGGTCTGTAGTTGTGCGACGTAGCGAGCATAGCCGCTCGACTTGGTTGAACTGAATTCATCAAGCCTACTAACGATGGGATCAAAAGGTTCCGGCGCAACGAGGTACGTTGTGCCGATCACCAAGGCAACGGCCGCCCCGATGGCGATAACCCGCAGTGATTTGAGCGGAGCAATCAGGGGATAGGCACCGAGGGACACGACGAGCACCAGGAGGCCCGATCCGGACCGAGTGAGCACGTACGAGATGGCGTACAACGGAAGATAGGCAAGTCGCCGCAAAATGAACACATCGACGATCACACCTATAGCGAGCAATTGGGATAGCGCTCCCGGCTCCATCGGGAAAAACCCGTTCGCGCGTCGATTCAAAGACCCATAAAATTCTACCGCATTTTGATTGTAGGCGGACTCGACGAGGACCGGATCGAGCGCCGGGATTGCATCCTTGAACGAGAAGATGCGTATTCCGCCGAATTGAAGAACGATCTGGACGATTGCCAGAACGGCGCACAGGCGAACATAGAACAGGAAGACGGGAAGGACCGCCTCGTTCGAGAATCTCGTCGAGGGTCCGAACAGGAAGATCGAATTCGTGACAAGAACCATCGCAAGTGATGCCGCACTGGTCTCGACACCGCGATCGGGAGATTCGGCTGCGGCGACCGCGCTGAAGAGAAACCAGACGACGACGAGTCCGAATGCGAGAGTCTGCGGCCCGCGAATGCTCACCAGACCAACCCACCATCCCCACGCGACGAGCGCGAAGAATCCGAACAGCGAAAAGAAGATCTGTCCGGTTCCGATGAGGAGTCCGAAGCGCTGCATGCAAATGCACAGAATGAAGGCGATATGCGCGAAAATGACGCTGTTGGTCTCGTCGCTTGACGCTACTGCAGCGCGCTTGTTAGACGAGGTTCTGGCTGGGAATGTGTCGAGGCTCACCATGTTAGGACTCGTCGATTACTGCTTCTTGGCGCCTCGGTTGGTGGGTACGTCTGAGCGCAGGGCAACGATCGCGGTCGATCTTGGTCTCGCTCGTGAGGCTGTTCACCCTCTATACTTGAGCCTGTAGTGACTTCCCACATGGAACACGACACGAGCGCAAGATTTAACCCTTACGTTCATGGTGCCAGAGGTTTGTTTTGCCTCATGGTATTCGTCTATCACGTCGTTCATTCCGGCCTCCCGACGTTCGATCTGTTTGCCAGGGGGCTGTTGGGAGAAGCGCTGCAGACCGGAAAATTCGGTGTCGAGTTCTTCTTCGGCATCAGTGGAATCGTAATTCTGCCAAGCCTGTATCGCGCATCCTCGGTCTTGACCTTTATTCTTGATCGCTATGCGAGGATTCTTCCTGTGCTCTGGGCGACCGTGATCGCGATCGCGATTTTTGGCCGGCTTTTAGGAAAGGGTCCAAGTCTGCTGCTGGTTGGTGCAAATCTATTGGCGCCGCCTCCATTTGTTGACATCATCCAGATCAATCCCGCCGCGTGGTCGCTCGGATACGAATTCCTGTTCTATGGAGTATGTGCCGTCGTTTTCCTGATCAGCGGCGTCAGTCGGCCGCTGGCGCTGGCATTAGCCGTCAGTTCGCTGATGTTGCTCGTGTACTATCCCCGCGCGCTCCTGATGATTGGTGGCGTGCTCATTGCGGAGAAGTACCTATCGTCGACCTTGTTGCATTCGCTGGCGAAGTACCCGGCGATCTTCTTCGTGCTGTTCCTGACTGTCTGGAGAGGCCTCGAGCTGGCCAGCGCAACAGACTACGTTGGCTTTGTCACGCCGGCATATTTGTCATTCCATGACTGGATCTCTGCTTTTCCATTTATTGTTCTTGGTGGCGTCTTCGGGACTATTTTCCTGCTTGGCATGTCCCGAGGAAACGGTCTGATCGGAAGAATGCTGCGTTGGCAGGTGATGCAGTGGCTTGGAACGATCAGCTTCAGTTTTTATCTCTGGCCGCCGATCGTCATGGCCGGGGTCAAGCTGATCATGTATCGGACGGGCATGGTCGATGCATTGGGGAGCGGATCGCAACTGTTTTTCCTCCTGGTTTCGCTTCCGCCGTCGCTTATCGTTGCAACGATCAGCCATCGCTTCCTTGAAGTGAAGGCGACGGGACAAATTCGAAAACGGCTCGACAGGGCCTCGGAAGCGAAACCGCCAGTCCGGCCGATCAATCAAGCACTCGACGGCACTCAAGGAGGGAACCTGATCGGGGAACAGTCAAATGTTCTTGATTGTTCGACAAGTCACCGCCCCAAAACGATCGCAAGTTGACTGTCTATTCGGGAAAATGCCGCAGCCGTGCGCTTGATTGTGCCGGCTTACGACGTGGCGCGTCACTATTGCCATCGTCTTTGCGCATTGGGCCGGCAGAGCGTTTCCCAGCCGGGCTAACAGCCGAACCGAAAGGATCTCGTTGATGATCGCAGCCGTGCGCAGGCAACTCCTTTGTGTCGCCTCGATAGTCGTTGCACTCGGATCCGCAGCGCCGGCCTGGTGCGCTGGCTGGGAGCTGGTTTTTTCGGACGAGTTCAACGGCGACAAGCTTGATCGAACCAAATGGGCTACCCGATACATTTACAACAACGAAACGATGGATCGTTTCAACGATGAAAAGCAGCACTACCGCGACAACCACGTGGTGTCCGAAGGTGCCCTGAATCTGACTGCAAAAAAGAATGAGGGGGCGGACACGTTCGATTCCGCGATGATCCGTAGCCATCAGACATTCTACTATGGCTACTATGAAGCGCGGGTCTTTCTTCCGAATGCGCGGGGATCGTGGCCGGCATTCTGGCTCGAAGCCGATTACGACATCGATGGAAAGTTCTGGCATCCGCCGGAGATCGACATTTTCGAGTACGTCATCAATGGCGCGGAAGACAAGCCGAACATGCTGCACTCGAATGCCATGAGTAAAGATAAGTGGACGCCGCAGTCCTACACGTATGTAGACAACTCGTTCGTGCTCAGGTTTCAGGACATGGTCGGCAAGGAGGATCTGAACAAGGACTGGCATATTGCCGGCTTCGTTTGGGCTCCTGACCGCATTTCGTTCTTCTGGGACGGCCGTCTCATCTACACGCGCATGTACCAGTGGCTCAGGAAGGACGGCCAACTGGGGCCGCCGGCGCACATTGATCTCAATTACGCCGTCGGCGGAGCAGCCTGGGCCGGCCGGCACGGGGTCGATGATGCGGCTTTCCCGCAGACGTTCAAGATCGACTACGTTCGCGTCTGCCAGTTCACGTCGTCCGAGCGGGGAAGCCGAAAATGCGGTCCGAGCGACGTGACACCGGATCCCAATGATTTTGGATACACGGCAGCGCTCAACGACATGCCCAAGCCGACATTCCTCAATGTTACGAATGTGGTAGCGGATAAGAAGCCGAATGCGGGGGTATTGTCACTGAGCACAACCGATCCGCTCAAGATCGAAATTCCCATCAAGATTCCGGAAGACTATCCGACAAATCGAACGCTTCATGCGTACGTCTTCGATGCAACAACCGGCGCCATGGTCGCATCGGCAAAGAAGCCGCTGCAACAGGTCTCTCGCAAGGAAGGGGAAGATGGCGTCAGCGTGATCGAATTCGCGCTGCCCGCCGTGCCGCGCGAAGGGAACTATCTGCTGGGCAGCAAACTGACGGCTGAAGTCGCGGGCGAGGTCGGCCCCAAAGAAGTCCCCGTTGCTTGCGACACCACGGTGATCCAACCAAAAAAAGCCAGATCTTGCCGTCTATTGTCGCTGCATGTGCGACGCTGATCGGAGGGGTGCATCCAGCGTGCGCACAACTCCGTGTGATCTGGATCAAGCCGAGTACCGCTGATTGCGATCGGTACGGCCGGTCTGAATTTTGCTTTGGCTGTGGCAGGTGGGCCGTCATGCGCGCTTGCCTGTCACGGTCAGTGTCTCTTGCAATGGTAGTCATCCATGAACTCAAAGGTTCGCGCCGTCAGGCAAATCCTCCGTGGTGCATTGCGCGGCAGCCCGAGCCGGCTTTGTGATCATCGCGCGTGGCGAAGTGAACATCCGCATACTTGGCTGACTGCCGTCGAGGAAGAGGTACTGGCGCGGAAGGCGCCGGTTCGATTCGGCAGCCGCGACGCAGGTTTCGGTGAAAGCGTTGACAACAGAATGCCAGAGCTGGGCATTCTCCGCCTGGACAAGGCCCGCATCCTCGGTCCCGACGGCTGGCTCGTGACGGAGGATGGATCGCTGCTCTACGAGAGCACCTGGTACGGATCGTCGTTCTCGCGCCATCCGCGATCAATTGCCTACGGCACGCCGCTGCCGCTAAGCGGCACCTGTCTCTCGCTGGCGAGTGATTTCGCCGGAGGAAACTATGGGCACTTCCTGCTCGATTGCCTGGGACGCTTGGCGTTATTTCAGAAAAGTGGCCTCTCGCTCGATGATGTCGATTATGTCTATTTGCCCAAGCCTGGGTCCGAAACGGCAGCCAAGCTCGTTCGCCGGCTTGGAATTCCGATGCACAAGTGCGTGTGGGCAGGCCAGGAGGATATCCAGGCCGATCTCGTGATCGGCACTTCGTTTCCAGGCTTGCGACGGAATTATGCGCCATGGCTTACGGAGTTCTTCCGCTTGCAGGTAGCCAAGTCGCCGCTTCGTCACGACAGGCGCGTATACGTTCCGCGCAAAGGACAAAGGAAGGTCGCCAACGAAGAAGAGCTGATGCCTGCACTGAAAAGGTTCGGCTTCCAGATCTACGACTTTGATGACGTTGAGGATGAAGCGGCGTTTTTCTCGGAATGCTCGATTGTCGTTGGCGCACATGGTGCGGGGCTGACCAACCTCGTATTCTGCTCGCCTGGAACGAAAGTCCTGGAGTTGATCCCGTCAGACCACGTGCATCCCTACTACTACACGATCGCAACGTCCGCCGGCGCGGACTATTCTTACATCGTGGGGGACAGCAAGGGAACGCGCCCGCAGGGAGCGTTTGGGCCCAGTCCATTCGATTTCGAGGTTGCGCCTGACATCTTCGAGCGCGCACTGGAAACCATCTGTCAATGAACGAGCATTGAAAATGGTCGCTATTGGTGCGCGTACGACGCTCCCTTTGTCGAAAAATTCAATCGCCATCGGAGCTGCTTGGATCGGCGTGAGCCGGCTGGTGGTTGCCAGTCTCGGCTTCTTGAACACGCTCATATTGGCGAGAATGCTCACGCCGGAAGATTTCGGCCTGGTTGCCGTCGCGACGGCCATCATTGCTGTTCTGACGTCGATGACTGAACTGTCCCTGGCATCGGCGCTCATTCACCACAAGGATCCAAGTGAAGATCAATTCCACGCCGCGTGGACGTTGAGCCTGGCTCGTGCTTGCTTGCTGGCACTCTTGCTGTCGTTGCTCGCCTATCCGGTGGCATTGTCCTACGGCGATGGCCGCTTGATTCCGATCCTGTTGGTCCTGAGCTGTTCGATCGTGATATCCGGCCTTCGAAATCCGATGCTTGCGATGATGCAGCGTCAACTCGTCTTCTGGCAGGAATTTGTGACGAGCAGCAGCCGGGCGCTCGCAACCATCCTCGTCTCCTCTGGGATCGCCATTTGCTTCAGGAGCTACTGGGCGCTTATCGCCGGAGCCGTCGTCGCCAACTTCATCGATGTCGTCGCCTCTTATCTGATCCAGCCGTTCCGGCCGAAATTCCGGATAAAGGGTAGCCGCTCCCTATTCTCGTTCTCTGTGTGGCTATCGCTCGGACAGGCCGTCAGCACGCTGAACTGGCGTTTCGACCAGATCATCATCGGATATTTTCTCGGGAAATCCGCCCTGGGTGGATATGTGCTTGGCAGCGACCTGGCCGCCACGCCGACAAGAGAAGCAACAAATCCGCTCGCCGGGACGCTGTTTCCCGCGTTCGTGAGGCTGAGGGACGACAAAGCCGCCCTTCAGCGAGCTTATCTGTCGGCGCAATCAATGCTGTGTGCGATCGCCTTTCCGGCGGGGTTCGGCTTCGCGTTGATCGCCGATCAATTCGTTCCGCTCGCACTGGGTGAAGCTTGGGCAGGCGCGACGATCGTGATCCAGCTCCTCGGTGGTGCAATTGCGTTGCACACGCTCAGCGCGACCGTCCAACCCCTTGGTCTGGCCCTTGGCCAGACGCGCAGGTTATTTCATCGCGACGTTGCGATCCTGATCGTGAGGCTGCCTTTCATTGTTGCGGGCTTGTGGATGGGAGGGTTAGTTGGCCTGCTGGTCGCCCGCGTGGCGGTTACCCTCGGCGGTGTCGTCTACAACATGGTCCTGGTCCGCGAATTGATCGACACTTCTGTCTCCCGGCAATTTCTCGTGAATCTAAGGACCGCTTTGTCCACCTGCACGATGATCATTGTCGGTCTTCTGACGAATTGGGCTTTCATCACATCTTTTGGCCATGAGTCTCACGTCTATGCTCGGTTGATCGCTGTTGTTCTCGTGAGCGCTCTTGCCTATGTCGGGTCACTCTTTGGATTCTGGCGAGCGACAGGCGCGCCGGCAGGGCCCGAGCGTGAGATCCTGCGAATCCTCGGCGCAATCGCCAACAGGTTTGGGAAAATGGGAAAAATCGTCGATGATAACCGAGCAGTCGGGTGAGCAATATGAATGAAAGGTCGAAGCGGCGCGTCGCGCTGATCACGGGCGTCACCGGTCAGGACGGTGCCTATCTCGCCGAGTATCTGGTCGGCCTGGGCTACATCGTCCACGGCATCAAGCGGCGCTCGTCCTCCTTCAACACCGCCCGTGTCGATCATCTTTATCAGGATCCGCATGCCGGCAATGTGCCGTTCCTGATGCATTACGGCGACATGACGGATTCGACAAACCTGATCCGCCTGATGCAGCAGATCCGGCCAACCGAGATCTACAATCTGGCCGCACAGAGCCATGTGGCGGTCAGTTTCGAGAGCCCGGAGTACACCGCGAACGCTGACGCGATCGGAACGCTGCGGCTATTGGAGGCGATTCGCATTCTTGGCATGGAGAAGGAGGCGCGGTTCTATCAGGCGTCCACTTCGGAGCTCTACGGCCTTGTGCAGGAAGTGCCGCAGAAGGAAACGACTCCCTTCTACCCGCGCTCCCCTTACGCGGTGGCGAAGCTCTATGCCTATTGGATCACGGTGAACTACCGCGAAGCCTACGGCATGTTTGCCTCGAACGGTATTCTCTTCAACCACGAGAGCCCGATCCGCGGCGAAACCTTCGTCACCCGCAAGATCACGCGTGCCGTTGCCCGCATCGAGACAGGCCTCGAAGAGACGCTGTATCTCGGAAATCTCGAAGCCAAGCGCGACTGGGGCCATGCCAGGGATTATGTCGAAGGCATGCACATGATCCTGCAGGCCGACCGGCCCGACGATTTCGTGCTGGCAACCGGAGAGACTCGCTCGGTGCGTGAGTTCGTGGAGCTCGCCTTCGCCGAAGTCGGCCGCAAAGTCGAATGGCGGGGCAAGGGCGTCGAGGAAACCGGTATCGACAAGAAGTCAGGCAGGATCATCGTGCGGATCGACCCGACCTATTTCCGTCCCACCGAGGTCGATCTCCTGATCGGCGATCCCAGCAAGGCGCGCGAGAAGCTCGGCTGGAAATCCAGGACCCCGTTCGCGCAACTGGTCAAGGAAATGGTGGCTTCCGATTTGCTCGAGGCCAGGCGAGAGGTTACCAATGCCAAGCACTCCATTTGAGCTGGCCGGTAAGACCGTCTTTGTCGCCGGACATCGCGGCATGGTTGGCTCCGCGTTAGTGCGGCGGCTCGCGGAGGAAAACGTCGAACTTCTGACAGTCTCGCGAAGCGAGGTCGACCTGCGTGACCAGGCCGCGGTCGATAAATGGTTTGCGGCAAGGCGTCCGCAGGCAGTGTTCCTTGCTGCCGCCAAGGTCGGCGGCATCGTCGCCAACAATACGCTGCGCGCCGAGTTCCTCTACGAAAATCTGGCGATCGCGACCAACGTCATCCACGCCGCGCATGTCAATCGATGCGAGAAGCTGATGTTCTTTGGCTCCTCCTGCATCTACCCCAAACTCGCAGTCCAGCCGATTCGCGAAGAGTCGATGCTGACTGGCCCGCTGGAGCCGACCAACGAACCCTACGCGATCGCCAAGATCGCGGGCATCAAGATGGTCGAGGCCTATCGCAGCCAGTACGGTTCAAACTTCATCAGTGTGATGCCGACCAACCTCTACGGTCGCGGCGACAATTATCATCCCGAATACAGCCACGTCGTCGCGGCGTTGATCCGCCGTTTCCATGAGGCCAAGACGTCGGGAGCGAAGAACGTCGTGGTGTGGGGCACCGGCACGCCGCGGCGCGAATTCCTCTTTGTCGACGATCTTGCGGACGCCTGCATCCATCTGATGAAGACCTATTCGAGCGGCGAGCTCGTCAACATCGGCACCGGCGTGGACATTGCGATCGCCGAATTCGCCCGCGTGGTCGCGGAGACCGTCGGCTATTCAGGCGAGATCAGCTTTGACACCTCGCGCCCCGACGGCACCCCGCGCAAATTGCTCGACGTCAACCGGTTGGCGAAACTGGGTTGGCGGGCCAAGACCCCGCTCGAGGATGGGCTCAAGCTGGCCTATCAGGCATATCTCGGCGAGAACCTGCAGGCGCGAGAGTAGGAAGCGCACTTCTGCCATTGCGAGCCAACGGTCACGCATCCGCGCGCCCGTTGTGCGCGGCTGGCGTGATTCGTCGGCGCGGCCACGGCGGCGATCACTCCGGAGCGAACCAGCATTTCGGCAGCACGACATCGTCCCTGTTTGCGACGTTTCTCCTGTCGAGGTCGTGAGGAAACTTTCTCGCAGGCGTCCGGCGAGCAGCGCGATCCTTGCGCAAGAACGAGAATTCCATGATCGGCGGTACCTTGAAGCCCCTGTACTCGATGGGTTTGAAGTAATTGTTCGGATGAATGTGTACGACGTCGAAGTGCTTGGTGATCTTCTTGAAAACAGCGCCGATCAGCTTGAGACCGATGGGATTGAGAATTCTGTCCATGGAATGGAACTCGATGATCATGATCCTGAAGCGCTTCAGGTCGTCGCAGCTCGTTTCGATGAGAACCTCGTACTCGCCGCCTTCAATGTCCATCTGGAGGATGAGATCGCCGGTCCGAGGGCCCTTTCTCGACATCCAGTTCTCTAAAGTCATGAACTTGGCGTTGTTTTCGTTTCCGAGGAACTTCTTTTCGAAATCGAGCAGGTCATTGTGGATCGCCGGTGCATCCACCGAGAAGTCAGCGAGGAAACACGGGATGCCACGTTCGGCAAGGCCGAGCTCGAAGTCAGAGACGTTGTAGACCCCCGGCGAAAAGCAACCGACGCAGCCATCGAGGTCGTCCGGAACCAAATAGCCGCCATCAGCCGATCCGCCCAGTCGAATCAATTTCTTGTCCGTCACGACAGGGAAAAGGTCCCGGAAGAATTCCCTGAGCTCCTGCTCCTTTGAGGTGCCGGATATCATAAAGTCGTTATCAAGCAGGCGGGCCTTTACGTAGTCTTTCAACAAACCGATCATGGTGACTCCGAGCTCGCTAACGCACTGGGTGCAGGCTTGCTGCAAGAAGCGGCATTCCCGCAGGCTCGCTGCCTATGTTCGTTGCGATCAACACATTTGCCTGCCTTAAGACTTCAATAGATTCGATTCTTGTCATGAATATGTGCGGTGTTGTCGCTAATCGGCAGCGTTGCCGAGACTTGCCTTTTGGCTGCTAAGCCGATCTATTCCGTGCTCTGGAACCCGGTCAGCTTCCGCATCGGCGAGGGGACACCGAGAGAGGCACGAGTGCGTGATAGAGGCAGAAGCCGGCTGAGCGCGAAAGATCGAATGACTGACGCGGGAAGCTCGCAGCGCAAACGTCCGGCGTTCTCGCTGACGGCAGGCAGATGCGTCATCGCTCAACCGCAGCGAGTACCTGGCGCAATGGCAGAAATGGATTAATCGAATGGGAAGTTTTGCCGATGCATCGAAAGCCGTTCGATGCTGTGATGCGACCGACGGGACCGAACTCAGGACGATGGCCGAAACTCCCATGAAGGACTCTCGTACACTGATTGCAGAAATGCAGGATGAGATTGAAAAGGTCATCGGGCCTCATCTGGAGGGTGTCGAGAATTTTGCGCTAGTGGACTTCCCCAACCACTCGAATGTGGGCGACAGCGCCATATGGTTGGGTGAAGAGACCTATCTGCAGAAGAAGCTAGGCCGAGCACCGTCGTACGTCTGCACCTATGACACCTGGTCAAAGGAAGAGTTTGAAAGAGCCGTTCCTGTCGGACCTATCCTTATCCATGGTGGCGGCAATTTCGGCGACCTGTGGCCTAGCCATCAGGAGTTTCGGCTCAGGCTTCTGTCGGAGTTTCCGGATCGCCAGATCATTCAATTGCCGCAAACCATACACTTCTCCTCGAAGGCAAGTCTCAAACGCGCCGCGGAGATCATCAACTCGCATAAGAAATTCCGGATTTTGGTCCGCGACGTGCAAAGTTTGAATATCGCGACAACGGAATTTACTGCGCCCGTCGATCTCTGTCCGGACATGGCATTCTGCCTGGGGGCGCAGAGCTCGCCAGCGGCAGTAACCAGGAAATTGTTGCTGCTGCTCCGAACCGATCACGAGAAGGTGGAGCAAAAGCGTTTTCCGACGCTCCCAAACTTTGCAGTTGTCGAGGACTGGCTCATCGAACAACGAGGCTTGGGAAAGTGGTTGTTTGTCAAGGCGCTGCTCGAGACGGCGCTCCTCTTGCTCAAGGGCATGACGCCGTCGGAGCTCGACGTGCGCATTCGGTGGTTTCACCTGCTGGCGTCGAACCGTGTAGCCCGTGGAATGAGGCAGGTTGGATCGTCGGCCTACGTGATCACGGACCGGCTTCACACGCATATCTTTTGCGTGTTGCTGAATGTGCCGCACTCGGTCCTTGACAACAATTATGGGAAGATCAGCACGTTCGTCGATGCGTGGAGCAAGCCATTCGAAAAGTTGAGCCGGCCACTGAGCACGAGTGTGGACGACGCCCTCGCAAATTTTCTGGATATCTGCCAGGGCAGTTCGGCCCCGACGGATCAAGGTTGAGGGTCGAGCATCATCCTCCGTACGGGCGGTTCGCCGGATCGTGCGCGTGGACGGTCAACGTTGTCGTCCTCTTTGTTGTCTGGCCCGCATTGTTTGCGCAGGAGATTGTCAGGCTGGTGACCCCTGGCGTCGTTGGAGCACCATTGATGAGTCCGGTGGAACGGTCAAAAGCGAGCCCCTGCGGCAGTCCTTTGACGGACAATATCTTCGGCATCATGACTCCGACATCGCACTCCCCATAGATATCGTGGCGGTAGCTGTCGCCTGCGGCGGATGAAAGGGGGCGCGTCGTCACGCGCGGACCGCGATTGATGGAGAATCGCAGTGGCTCCATCGTTGAGCCGTCAGGCTTGTAGCCATAAACGACGACATGAGACCGCCCGGCATTGCCCTTGGCAGTGGTGAAGTCCGCCTTGATCGTGCGCGATGTCGCATCGTACGAAATGCCTTCCGGGAATTGCGTAAACGTCGTCTGCTCCGTCATACCCGGTTCGGAGCTGTCATAGGGTACGACCTGGACGAATTCGGTAACGCTCGCATCACCCCAGAGGGCCTTGGCGCTCGGCAGCACAATCTTGCCGTTGCCGTCGTAATCGACATTGAGATCTGCGACCGAAACCAGCGGCTTCCAATGCTTGACGCCTGTCGTGCGCCAGCCGCGGATCCAGTCGACATCGAGATAGGCGCCGGTCGCCGAGCTGGCCCACGCTGCGGCGTCATACGCCTCGCCCGCGAACGTGTTATTGAATATGTGTGACGTCAGCAGCACAAATGAGGGCATATTCTTGGTATTGGAATCCACGCCGGCAAACTGGGATCGAAGGGCGCCATCGACGTAGAGTTGGGTGTTTCCGCCGTTTCGAAAAACAAAGCTGAAGACGTGGAACGCGCCGTCCATATAGTCGAATGGTCCGGCGCTGTTGTCGGTCGAGATCGCCCCCGAGGTATGGACGATATTGCTGAAGTGCATCCCTTGGGAGTTGCACTCAAGATCCCACTCGTTGCCGGTTGGATTAAGCACGGGTGCGACCGAATAGGTCCAGAACGCGGGATGAAAGCCGGCCGGATTTGTAAGCCTGGGGCTGAACCGGGCACGCATCTCGATGATGACGGCGTTGGCGGTCGGGTAGTATGCAAACGCCCCGGCGGTATGGATCATCGCGGAGAGGTGCGGCCGCACGCCTCCGTTGATGGACCGGTCGGTCGGCGTAAGGAATGCCTGCTCGCGCGTTGTTGCCTTGCGCGCTCCGAGGCGCAGCACCGAGCCGGAGATCGACATGTTGTCGAAGCCAACCGCGACACCGCGGTTGCGGTCCTTGTAGCCGGTGGTCAGCGGGTCGGCATCAAAAGCTGTCCCGAGCGACGTGGTATTGCCGCGGATGCCTGGATGATAGGCGCCAGTCGGGAAGAACTTGCCGCGAGGGTTTGCCGGACCCACGATATCGAGAGTGTTGAATTCATCACCCCAGGACAGCGTATAGCCGGCATACAACCCACTGCCGTTCTGGCCGACGACGGCGCCGCCGACGACCTGGCTGCGTTCCTTAAACAGCGGGATGAATTGCAGGCGCTGTCGCAAACCATCGTTGCTCAGGCCAAGATAAAGTACTGAGCCACCGACAACCAATGATGCGACGAACAATGCTGCCATGGTGCTGGTGAATCGATGCTTTGATGGCATCCGCGCCTCTTTGCTTGAGACCATCGCGACTTTCGCGATGTACATGTTTCACTCGTCTGTGAGGAACCGTTGGTTCGATCCAAGGCATCCGAATGCGACCGCTTTAGGTATAGCCGCAGATTTCGCCGTGCTTTACGAAACAAGAATGTGAAATGGCCACCAGCATGGCAGCCGCCGGGCGCCGCGTCCTTGTCAGCACAGACCGGTTCGCGGTAATCGTTTGGAGATCACGTGCAATACGGTTCCCAATCAACGCGTCGGACTGATCAATCGATGGGCAGCAATCTCAGAATTGTGGCGATTAGTTTGGCCGGTTCCATGCGTCGCGAGCGCGCGAGTGCAAATCTGGAGTCGCTTGAGATTCCATGGACCTTCTTTGATGCCTTGCGCGTGCCCGCCAAGGGGCTCCCGCAATATGATGAGGCGGCGGCCATCCGCTTTTGGGGCAGGGGCCTTTCACGTGCCGAGATCGGCTGCGCAGCTAGTCATATGAGCATCATGGCGCAAGTGGCAGCGTCAGACGCCGACGATTCATGGACACTTGTGGTCGAAGACGACGTCATTCTCGATGCCGGGTTCAGCTTTCGATCGCTTCCGGACATCTGCAAGGCGGCCGAGATCGGCTATCTCCGGCTGTATGGGCGACACATGGCGCCGTGCACGCACGTGGCCTGGCTGGATCAGCGGGAATTGGTGCGGTTTGAGCGTGCGCCAATGGGAACGCAGGCTTATCTAATCTCCGGCCATGCCGCGCGTCGATTCATCGACAGCGTGACAACGATTCATCGGCCGATCGACTGGGAGATGGACCGCTTCTGGGCAAATGGCCTCCACAATTATGCCTTGTTTCCTTTTCCGTGCCTTGAGGTGACGCTGACGTCTTCGATTGCAAAGGCGGCGGAGTCGGTCCGCGAGCCTACTGCGTTTGACAGAGCGGCTCGGTTTGCGTGGAAATCAAAGGAATATGTTCTGCGCCTGTCGGAAAATATCCGCCTTCGCCAGTCCGACAGGCGGATTCGCGCCCGCCTCGCCGCCGCAACCAGTCTTTCCGGGCCAATGCCGGAGACAATTCGTTACGATCGAAAGCGTGTGATCGACGCCTGGAGGGCGTAGGACGAGATCTGACGAGGCGGGTTGCCTTTGCGGCGTTGCCCACTCAGGCGGGCTTGCGCCGGATGGCACTTCCGAACCTGATCAGCGGCCTCAAGAGTTCTGCCCTGTTGAAGCGGAGCATGATCAGCTGGTACGCAAGCCAGGAAGGGCTCAAGAACAGCCCTGTGAACCAGACGATATGAGAGGCGGCGGCGCGCCAATGTGTTGTCGTGGTCAGCGCAAGCCATATCCCACGGCGCAGAAGTGAACTCGATGTGTCCGCGTCCTGCCGAACGTAGCGCAATCCCAGTTTACGCGACGCGAGGCGATAGTTGACAAAGACGATCTCGTTATCGATCGGCCGTGCCGCTTGCACGTGCATGGACTTCTTGTCGCAATGCGCCTTCAGGATATCGAACTCTGCGACACGGAACCCGATCTGCCTAGGAAAATCCGGAAACCGCTGCGCCCGGCCCTTCGCGTCATTTCGGCTGATATTTCTGCCATGGAGCCGATATTGCCCCAGGGTTTCCTGCACCGTGACCACGTCTCCGTAAAGAGGCGCGATCGTGTTGAGGGCGCCGTCGTATCCCACGGGCGGATTGAGCGGGATGACCTGTCGAAGAAACTCTCGGGAGTACGCATTTCCCGACATGACTGGCCAGATGTACGTTCCCGACCGGGTAAATTCTGCGTGCACATCGTCTGGCGCGTAGGATTTAGGAAACGCACAAAACGAGCGCCCAAGTCGCCTGCCGGCGCCATCGATGATGTCCAGATTGAACTGAACTTTCGAAACACCTTCACGCCAGTGCGCCGCGACGTTTTCGACCGCCGTCGGCATCAGGATGTCATCCGCATCGAGGAACAGCAGTACATCGCCTGTCGCTGCGCGATACCCAACTTCGAATGCTGCGATGTTGCCCTGATTTGCCTGAAATATGGCTCGAATCCTGTCACCATAGCCGGCGATGATCTGGCGGGAACCGTCGATCGATCCGTCGTCGACGACGACGATTTCGTCCGCCGGACGGGTCTGATTCAACGCGCTGTCGATTGCCAATCCGACATACCGTTCGTAATTGTAGACAGTTATGACGATGCTGATCTTCAACGCGTGTCGCTCACAATTTGCAGGTGACAGAAGAGGCTATCAATCCATGCCTTGATGAGCCAGAAGTAATTTCACGGTCCGCAAAGCATGGTTGGTGAGGCAATCGCATGAAAATCGCTCTGATCGATCCGTCGCTGTTTACTTGGCCATATGATCTTAAATTAGCCAAAGGATTGACCGATATTGGGCATGCAGCCAGCATTGTCGGGCGCCAGCTCGGGCGGAAGCCTTCCGTTGATGAAGACCTGTTTCTCGACAGGCATTTTTATCCGGGATTGCAGTCGCGCTTTTTCAAGAAACTTCCACGCAACGTGCAGCTGGGGCTGAAGGGCCTCAGTCACGCTGAATCAATGACACGGCTGATCAGGCGGTTCAGGAGGACGCCGCCTGACGTGATCCATTTCCAATGGGCACCGCTGGCGATCGTCGACAGCCAGTTCATTCCCAAGTTCAGGAGGGTCGCGCCAACGGTTCTGACCGTTCATGACTCGAATCCGTTCAATAACAATCCGAGCTCGCGGATACAGCGAATTGGCGCGTTCAGCATTCTGCATTGCTTCGATCATCTTATCGTTCATACGACCGTTGCACGCGATCGCCTGCTACGCGTTGGTATCCCGGACGAAAAGATATCCGTTATCGCGCACGGATTGCTGACGGATCATATCACCCGACCGGCCGACGAGCCCTCGGCCGGGAACGGGCGCGTTCAAATACTCCTGTTCGGCAAGATAAAGCCCTACAAGGGCGTCGACGTCATGCTTCGCGCGCTTGCGCTGCTTCCCCGAGAGGTCAGGGCGCATTGCGTGGTGAAGGTCGTGGGCTGGCCGGAAATGGCGATGGAGCCGCTGTTTGCGATGGTGAAGGATCTGCAGCTCGAAGACCATGTCGAATTCGACCTGCGTTTCGTTCCGGAAGATGAAGTTACCTCACTGGTCGCGCGCGCTGACATCCTGGCTTTTCCGTACCGGGATATCGACGCATCGGGTGTGCTGATGCTGGCGATCGCGGCGGGACGTCCGATCGTCGCTTCGAACCTTGGAACGTTTTCGGAATGGCTGAGCGATCGGGCAGAGGGGACGCTCGTTCCTCCAGGTGATCCCGCCGCGTTGTCCCGGACGCTTGAGCGCTTGATCAGCGACCCTGATTATCGAAACCGCAAGAGTCAAGGAATGTTGGATCTGCGAGACTCGGTGCCGACGTGGACCTCGATTGCACGCCTGACCGAGGCGGCCTATGTGAAGGCAGGCCGGCGTGTGGGCGCGCCGGCCAGTGCCCAGGTTCTGCAGGGTTCAGGAAACTGAAGGGGTCATCTGCCAGGTGGCCTGGCGGATCGACAGGATGCCCCAGAAAAAGCCAAGTGCCCACGCGAAGTGCATCACGACAGCGGCCGGCAGTGCAAGCAGCCCGCAAATAGAGCGATGTTTTACTGCAATCATCATTGCAGTCAGCGCCAGTATCGCCAGATAGGCTGCCGGCAATGTCAACAGCAGCGGCGCCGCCGGCGACAGCACGATGGCGCCAATCGTCAATGCAACATGCGTGGGCACCACGAATTGACGCAGTCGCAACGATCCGGGATGCCGTCTCACGGTTCTCGATCGACCGCGACCGTAGTTGAAGTACTGCTTTGCCAGGCTCAGAAAGCTCGACCGCGGTCGATATGAAAGGCGGATGTTCGAATCCAGAAATATCCGGCCGCCGATTGCACGCAGCCTGCAGTCAAACTCTGCATCTTCATTATGAGCGAAGGATTCGTCGTAACCACCAGCCCTGCGGAACGCGTCGATGGTCATCGCCGCATGATGCCCGTGATCGACAAAGCCGCTTTGCTTTCCGCCGCGATGTGCCGATCCGCCCGAACCGACCTTGGTGTCCGAGACCCAGGCGACGGCCTTCTGCAGGCAACCCTCGCCATGCGAGTCCATGGGGACCACGACCGAGTCGGCCTTACGCTCGTCCAGAGTCTCGAGGAGGCTCGAAACATAATCCGCTGGATATCCGCAATGGGCGTCACACCGCACTAGGACCTGCGCCGCAGCACCATAGACCTGTACGGCTAGATTGACCCCGGCACTCTGCAGCCGCTGCGGATTGCGCAACAGATGGACGCCGCCAATGTCTTTGGCGAGCTGGCGGACAATGTCGGGCGTCCCATCGGTGCTGCCGCCATCTGCAACCACTATTGTGCGACCTGCGTGAAGGCTGTCCCGGGCCAGGTTGCGGACAACCGTCTCGATCTGGGGGGCCTCGTTCAGTACCGGTATGACAATCAGGACTTCTTTGGACACGATTTAGCTGCCGCTTGCGGTTGTTTGCTTAATCCGTTGGCAGGCGCGGGAATGGTCGTTGATGCACGCCAAAGGACGAACCGACGGTCCGTCAAAAGAATGGCCAACTCGTGACTGCTTCTTTTAATGCATCGGTTGCAAGTGGGCTTACCGATGGCGCCTTAAAATGGGCGATCTATTCTGCGTGAATCGTGAATAGTGCGTGCCCCGATCGCTCGAAGATCGGAAGCGAACCGGACTGGGAGCGATATGTGAGAGCTGCTGTTGTTGTTGCCGTCGCTTTGTTGCTCGCGGTCTGTCATCCTGCATCGGCCGATCCGATGACGTTGGATTTTTCATGGCGCGGGGCGCACGGCTGTGTCACGCTGTTCCCAAATCCGGAGATACGTCTGCGCAACATTCCCGCCGGTGCCACTTCGATGACGCTCACACTTGCGGAAGGTGCTCGCGAAATGGGAGGCCAGAACGTTCCGGTTCCTGGTAATGGCGTTGTGCCGTCTGGGACGATCCGGACATTTGGTCCTTGCAAGCCGGGTCTGTATGAATGGACCGCCCTCGTGAAATCATCGACGGGACAGGTTCTATCGGAAGCGCATCAGGCGCGATTCTATCCCTCGGACCAGACCGCAGCGAAGCAATAAAGTTTCGGGCCTTTGTGGCAGCTCCACGCGTCTGCATGCCGCCGATTGATCGTACCCACGTGTTGCGACTCTATTCGGCCAACGAGGTGTCATACGGGTTGAATACTATCGGATGCAAAATGCGGTTCCCTAATCGGAACCCAGCGTGTTCGGCGCCCGCCCAGGGAACGACGGGCAATGCACTGAGCGTTTGCAAAGCAGCGCGGACTTCACATGAGCCCGTAGCATTCCGGTGTCTCCGCAGAAATCTCCAGCCGTCGGCTAATTCTCTCGTCATGCGTCAAATTGCGTCGAATCCATAAGGCTCTTTTGAACGCGTCCATAGTTGTGTGCCACGTAAAAGGAGCACGTAATCCATCATGACCATTATCAATGGAAGCGCCGGTGCCGACGTTCTGTTTGGCGGTACCGGAAATGATGTTCTGACCGGAGGAGCAGGCAGCGATACTTTCGTTGTCTCGAAGGGGTACGGCTCCGATACCGTTACTGATTTTCAGGCGGGCTTAGGCGGCGATGTGCTGCGAGTGCAGAACTACGGCTTTGCGACGTTCGCAAGCTTCCTGGCAGCGGCCACCCAAGTGGGCTCCGATACGGTCGTCACGCTGTCGTCCACCGAAACCCTGACGCTGCAGAATGTCGCGCTTTCGACCTTGGTTGCAAGCAATGTCGTGCTGGACAATCCGCTGCCAGCGAGCGGAACGGCATGGAACTGGGCGGGTACCGTCCCCGCAGGCGGCACGCTGACGACCGGGGCGACAAACGACGGCATGGAGGCCGGCGGCACGGGCGTCACGCTGATCGGCGGAGCAGGGGACGACACCTACTATGTCTATGACCACAACACCAAGGTCGTCGAGCAGGCCGGAGAGGGTATCGATACGATCCGTGTCTGGAACATCAACGGATACAGCCTTGTCAATGCGCCGAACGTCGAGAATCTTGTCCTGACAGATAGCGTTCCGTCTCCCGCCACCGGTAATGACCTCAACAACATCATTGTCGGCAACGCCGGCGACAACATGATCGACGGCGGGCGAGGCAACGATGTGCTGACCGGTGGAGCCGGTCGCGACACCTTTGTCGTGACAGCGGGCAACGGCAACGACATCGTCACCGACTTTCAGGCGGGCGCCGGCGGGGACGTCCTGCAGCTCAACAACACCGGCTTCAAGACGTTCACCGATGTCACGGCGGCCATGAAACAGGTCGGCACCGACCTTGTTCTGAAACTCGCGAGCGGCGAAACGATAACCCTTGAAAACACCAGCCTCCAGAATCTCACGACCGCCAATATAAACATCGTCAGTCCGCTGACCGGACTGGTCCAGACCTTCAACGACGACTTCAACACGCTCTCCGCGGGCCAGGATCCGAGCCTGACCTGGCGCACGAGCTATGCCTGGAGCGGAGCCGCAGGGTACGGGCTGGCCGGCGAACAGGAAGTGTATGTCGATCCCAGCTTTTCCGGACTGCCGGCCACTCAGGCATCAACGTCGCTCGGGCTTAATCCGTTCTCGATTCAGGACGGTCACCTCGTCATCACGGCGCAACCGTTGCCTGCGAGCGCAACGCCTTATACAGGCAGTGCCATATTTTCGTCGGGCATGATCTCGACCCAGAACAGCTTTACCCAGACCTACGGCTATTTCGAGATGACGGCCACGCTGCCCAGCACAAGCGGCGCGTGGCCGGCGTTCTGGATGCTTCCCAGCACTGCCAATAACCTCAACACGGAAATCGACGTGCTCGAAGCATTTGGTCAGGATCCTGACCAGGCTCATTGGGCCATTCATTCGCCCTACGCGCCTGCGACGAATGGGGGGTGGGCAAATACAGCCAACCTGACCAGTGGAGAGCACACGTTTGCGCTCAAATGGACCCCTTACGACTTGACGTTCTTCGTCGACGGGAAGGAGGTCGCACAGCAGGCGACGCCCTCCGACATGAATACGGCGATGTACATGATCGCCAATCTGGCGATGGGCGGGAGCTGGCCGGGCAACGCCGCTCCAGGATCGACGGCGACGATGACCATCGATTCAATCAAAGCCTATCAATTGCCGGAGTACACGCTTGCGAACTACACCCTGCTCACGAGTGGCGCACCGACCAACACGATCGTGGGAAGCGCGGCTGCGGACACGCTGAGCGGCACATCCGGTAATGACCTGATCGGTGGTGCGGGAGGCGCCGATGCCATGACCGGCGGTGCCGGCGATGACACTTATGTCGTGACCGATTCCGGTGCGAAGGTTATCGAGGCCTATGGCGGAGGCATCGACACGGTAAACTCCTCCGTGACGTATACGCTTTCGAGCTACGTCGAGAATTTGACGCTCACCGGTTCGGCGGCCATCAACGCCACCGGCAATATTCAGTCCAACATCATCATCGGCAATTCCGCGGCGAACGTGATCACCGGCGGGCTCGGCAATGATATCCTGACCGGCGGCGGCGGTGCGGATACCTTCGTGGTCAACTCCGGCGATGGTTCGGACATCATCACCGACTTTTCTCCGGGATCGGGTGCCGCGCACGACGTCGTCCAGCTCAACGGCTTTGCCTTCACCTCATTCGCCGACGTGCAGGCGGCGATGACCCAGGTCGGAAGCGACGTCTATCTGAAGTTGACCAGCCAGGACACCCTGGTGTTGCGCAACACGACGGTCTCGGCATTCACCAGCGACGATTTCCAATTGCCAGCAACACTCCCGGTCGGTGGGACGATCACGTCCTGGATCAGCGGGAAAGCGAGCAGCCGCATGGTGTACGGTACCGCGGCAAACGACAAGCTCTCGGCGGTCAATATCGATGACACGCTCGTCGGGTGGAACGGCGACGATTCCTACGTCATCGGTAACGCGAACCAGAAAATCGTCGAGAATCCCGGCGGCGGCATTGACAGCGTGGAGGCGTGGACGTCGTACACGTTGCCGGCAAACGTCGAAAACCTGACGTTGATGATGGGCGGGCTCGCGGGCGTCGGCAACCAATTGGCAAACCGCATGGTCGGCTCGAGCGGTGACGATTCCCTGGATGGCGCGGGCGGGAATGACTGGCTCTCCGGAGGAGCCGGAAACGATACGTTCATTTACAATGCAGGCAGCGGCAACGATACGGTCGCCGATTTCCACGTCTTCACGACCTCGACTGCCGAACACGACAAGCTGATTCTGAAAGGATACGACAGCGGCGCCTATTTGACCCATGTGAACGACGTGTGGACCGTTCACTACGCGGGTGGAGCAGATACGCTGCGCATTGCGGGCGTCACCAGCTTGACGTCGGCCGACTATTCATTCGTTTCCGCGACGAATTCGCCGATGGCGATGATACCTATCGCCGTGCCGACGATCTCGGCTGTCAACGACAGCGGTTCGATCGTGTCGGGCCTCATCAATACAAATCATCTGGTCCTCACGGGTCGCGCGCAGGCAGGTGTAACCGTCAAGGTTTTCGACGGGACAACTCAGATCGGCACGGCGATCGCCGACGGCAACGGTAACTGGAGCATGGCGACCGCAATGCTGGCCGAAGGCGGCCACGCCTTTGCCGCCGCAGCGATGGACGGTGTCGGCAATCTCACCGCGCTCTCAGCCGGGGTGAATGTCACCATCGATACGGTCGCCCCGAACGTGCCCAAGCTCGCGTCGTTCTCGCCAGACAGCAACGTTGCCGGCGATGGCGTCACCAATGTCAACCACGTGAATTTGACTGGAACCGCGGACGCCGGGAGCACGGTGCAGGTCTTCGACGGCGCGACGATGATCGGAACGGTGATCGCCGACACCAACGGAGCCTGGTCCTTTGCCACCGCAACCTTGGCGGACGGTAATCACACCTTTACCGGCAAGACCGCGGACGCCGCCGGCAACGTCAGCGCTTCCTCCGGCGCGTTGAACGTCACGGTCGATACGCGTGCCCCGGTTGCACCTATCCTGACCTCGGGTGCACCTGGAGCTTCGAGCGCAATAATCGTGTCCGGCACGGCAGAAGCCGGAAGCACTGTCCGGCTGTACGAAGGCTCGACCTTGCTCGGCACGGGGGTCGCGGCGACGAGTGGGGCCTGGAGCGTCACCACCGGATCGCTCACGGCAGGGCAACACAGCTTCACCGCGACCGCCACCGACATCGCCGGCAATTTGAGCCAGCTTTCGAACGCTTTCAGCTCCGCCGTCGGTACGGTGATCGAAGCGGCCGGCACGACATCGCTTATCAAGTCGGGAAGCAACTTCTACCTTTCGACGGCCGGCTCATCGGTGATCTTGAAGAATGGCGGAACCGCGGTTGTCGCGGGGCAGCTTGGCGCATGGGTGCCAGTGGCTGCGGAAGCGTCGTCGAACGGCTATCTCGTCGCGTGGAAGATCCCCTCGACCGGCCAGTTCGCGGTCTGGAGCACCGACAGCAACGGCAATTTCGTATCCAACTATCTGAACAAGGTGTCCGGAACCGACCCGGCTCTTGAGTCGAGCGAGACCCTCTTTCACCAGGATCTCAATGGTGATGGCGTGATTGGTCTTCCACCAGCACCCGAGAAGGTTTCAGGCACGACAATCGAGGCGTCCGGCTCAACCAGCTTGGTTCTGGTCGGCTCGAATTACTTGCTCGACGCGATTGCCAGCGGCGCGGGACCGACCTTGAAGTACGGTGGCGTAGCGGTTGTGTCGGGACAGTTCGGCGCTTGGACGCCGGTGGGCGTGGAGCAAACGACCAGCGGCTATGATGTGGCCTGGAAGATTCCGGCCACCGGCGAACTCTGTGTGTGGACCACGGACAGCAATGGCAACTATGTATCGAACCTCCTGAACAAGGTGGCCCCGACTGACCCTGCTCTTAAAGCGGTCGAGACGACTTTTTATCAGGACCTCAATGGCGATGGTGTAATCAATACGTCATCGACCATCCTCAAGATCTCCGGAAATGTCGTATTGAATCTGGGCAATATGTCACAGGCCGCGACGGTCGACCCCGGCGCCACGCTCGAATTGTCCGGCGCCGCTTCCGGGTCGATCACCTTCAAGGCGTCGACCGGCAATCTGGTGTTGGACCACGCGTCGCAATTTACGGGAACGCTCATCGGTCTGACGGGTGACGGCACCGAGTCCAATTCCAATCATATCGACCTGAAGGACATCGCGTATGGAGCGGGAACGTTGGCGTCCTTTTCCGGCGATACAGCCGGTGGCGTGTTGACCGTGGTCGATGCTCAAAATCACACGGCACATATCTCGCTTGTTGGCGACTACACCAACTCCACCTTCAATCTCTCGAGCGACGGATCCGGGGGCACGCTGGTCATCGATCCTCCGAAGGCCAGTTTTGATTTTTCGGCGGTTGCGCCGTCGCAGCCTCCTCCTACCGCACCGGCCGTCGGCCCCGCGCGCCCGCGAGACGACGGGTTCGTGTTCGAGCAGTCCGCTATCCCCACCGTATATGAGTTCAGCAACGAGGCTTTTCATGAATCGGCCAAGGCAAGGCTCCTCGTGGCCACCACTTATCCAGATGTTAACTCAAGCCTTCATCAGGCCGACGCCGTTCACGCGGTAGCCC
The DNA here is from genome assembly GCF_041357655.1 of Bradyrhizobium sp. DN3. NCBI lineage: Bacteria > Pseudomonadati > Pseudomonadota > Alphaproteobacteria > Hyphomicrobiales > Nitrobacteraceae > Bradyrhizobium > Bradyrhizobium sp. DN3. Next base: position 267,640 of record NZ_JAULLN010000006.1, read on the forward strand.
CGATTGATGCCCATCTGGCGGAGTTGCATGACTTCATCCTTCGCTGAAGGTCTTTGCCTTTCGAAAAGCGTTGCGTAATACGCGTTTCGCAAGTTCCCGTTTCCGCGCGAAGAAGGTCATGGGGAGGAGATATGATGCATAGGCAAGCGCCAGCAGCATAACTAACCCAGCGAAAGAGTTTCCATCCAGCAATGAGATGATCGAAATCCTTGTGACGGCCGCCGCAACGCCACAACCGATCCAATGTGGGACGGTCGTCTTGACCAGGCTCCTAGTCGTCACCGGGCCATGACGACCGATTGACATCGCGTAAAGCGGCAGCACGACGGTGCAGTTCACCAGCGTATACGCCGCCGCGATTCCGAGGGCGCCCCAGGGAAGACCGACGAGGAATGAGGTCACGTTGATCAGGGCGGTCCAAACGCCGAGCCTGAAGTACTCCTGGCCACGGCCTTGACTGAGGAACAGCCAAGCTGCCGTCGCGGTTGCGACCTGGATCAAGCCCGCAACGCCAAGCCAAGAAAAAATCGGGGCTGCACCCACCCAATGCTCCCCGAGGAGAACTCTGAAGAGCGGCTCCGAGAGCAGGATGGCGAAGACGATGCCCGGCTGACATATGAGCATAACCATGGAAAGGGCATCGTTGTAGGTGCTGAGATATCTCTCCTTATCGAAACGAAGCCGCGAAAGCAGCGGGACAATCACCTGACCGATGGGGTTGTGTAATTGGACGATCGGCAGCAGCAACAGCTTATAGGCCCGATCGTACAGGCCGAGTTCGTCGCCGCCTCGAAATTTGCCGATGAGAATGTTGTCCGCATTTCTCGAGAGATAGTTGACCAGATTGAACCCTGACACGTGCAGGCCAAATCGCGCCATGTGCCGCGTCTCGCTGTCCAGACGGGCATATCCGGGGCGATAGCCAGAATAGACCCAGATCCCGACTGTCGAAATGAGCGTGAGAACGAGCGTGGACAGATAAAGTGCCCAATAGTCTCTCAAGATGATTACGGCGACGATCCCGGCGACAACGGAAGCAGTTGTCGCAGCGACATCCAGGATTGCCAGGGTCTTGAACCGGGATTCTCTGGCAAGTAGCGCCGCCGGAACGGTCGCAAGGCCAGCAATGAAGCTTAGGCCGGCAATTGCGATCATGAGCTGTTGAAGCCTCGTATCGCCGTAAAACAGCGCAACCGGATGCGCGCTCAACGCCAGAACGAGAGCAGATGCCGCGGAAGCGAGCACCGATAGCCAGAACAGCGCATCGATCTGGCCCTTGGCGATTTCCGTGCGTTGAATGATGGCCTGTCCAACGCCGACGTCCTTGATGAGCCCGAGGAACGTTGCAGCCGTCGCAGACATGGCCAGCAGGCCGAAGTCGGACGGGGCAAGATTTCGCGTCGAGAATATCGTCAAGACAAAACCGGCCGACAGTTTCCAGGCCTGGGACCCGCCCGTTATGAGGATGTTGTTTACGGCCCGTGACTTGCTGTCTTTGTCCAACGAGCTCACCCCCGCGATCTCAAACAGTTCTTGCGCGGTCTTGCGCCTGCCAGCAAATGCCGCGGGAAATCCAGCGCGCCGAACGATGGCGGTTCCGATCGTCTCCGGCTTTTAGCTTGGCCTTGACACGAACGGAAGACGTGATCGGGCGATGTGGGACCGGCGTACCTGGGCGAGCCTGGTCGAAGCTGATTTCAAACGATGGCCTGACCATCACCAATGTCAATGCGGAGACTTGTGGTCACATCAATGCCCGCAGTTTGTCATATTTCAATTCGCAGTGCTGAGGTTCCCGTGAGATGATTTTGTGCACTCACACCAGGAGAAGGGCAAGCTGCGCTTGCGATGTTTGCAGACCGCTCGTGATTCTATAAGGTTCGGCTGATCTCGATGGCGAAGCTCCGGAGGTCCGAGACGGGATGACGTTGTATACCGTTGCATCACAGCAAGGAGCGCGGTCTGGCGTCGCGTCGCTTGCGGGACCTCTCTTCCTCCTTGCAGTAGCCGTCATTCTTTCTGCGATTTCGCGGCGGGCCGTCACGCATCTCGCGCGCTGGTCTGACATTTACGCTCTGGTGCTGGTTTGCTTGGCATTTGCCGGCGCGCTCGCCTTCAGCTCCATTCGCTACCGTGATTTCTCGCCGCCATTGCGGATCACCGCCTTCGCGATCGGAATGACGATCTTCGTGCAGTTGCTGTTCGATTCATTGGGGCCCTTCGCAGGGCCTCCCAACATCCTGTTCGGTTCGAGCGACAAAACACTGTTCTTCCGCTACGGTGCGGTGCTTGCGGTTGTGGCAGGAATAGCCGCGATCTGGCGTCCTTCATTTCTGGTGCCGCTGTTCTACTTCTATCATGCATGGCGCGAAATGGTGAGCGTCGTATCCGGCATCTTCGTGACTGAGACCGATTATCTCGGGATGCTCGACGTCGGTAACTTCGCCGTCCTTGGCGTGCTCGGCACGATCGTCCTCACCAGCGCCTGGGCGATGGATCGCGTGCCGTGGCTGCGAACTGTGTTCGCTTCCGCAGATAACGTGAAGCAGCTTCGCGATCGCGCCTATGGCTTGATTTGGGCGTGCGCCGTCGGGGCGCATCTCGGCAGCTATTTCTGGTCGGGAATCTCAAAGCTGCAGGCTGGTGGCGAGAAGCCATGGACCTGGCTGCTCGCAAATCCCACGCAAACCTCAATCCTGATGGGACTCGAACGCGGCGACGCCCCGCTCGGCCTATGGCCGGGCGCGTTGCAGACGATCTGGGACGCGATCGCGAGCAACCAGCTGATCTTCAACGTCTTCGTGCTGGGTGCCCAGCTCTTGTCGCCCCTGGCTGCGATCTCGACGCGCGCGCTGTCGTTCTTCTGCCTGCTGTTCGACATCTTCCACATCGGCGTGTACTTCACGCTCGGGGCTCTGTTCTTCTTCTGGATTGCGCTCAACCTGTTCATCGTAGCCGCGGCGCGGACGCTGCCGCGTGATGGATTCACCCCGGCGATGAAGGTTGTGATGGTCGTGACCGTCATCTGCGGCCGGTTCTTCTTCTACACCAATCATCTCGGATGGCTGGACGGGCCGAAGCTGGCAAGCCCGCGGCTTTTCGTCGAGACCCGCGATGGTCGCCAGGTTCTCGCGCCTTCCACGTATTTCGGCATCTACTCGTACATGATCGGGACCGGAACCATGTACATCCCTGAGAATCATTTCCGGGCTCGCGTTGGCGGCAACAACCACGATCTTGCGACTTGGCATGACGCGACCACCTGCGGCCCGGAGATCCTTCCGCGTCAGGACACAGGCGTAGCCATGGAGGCCGTGGAAAAATTGGTCCGCGAGACGGATCGCTTTTTCCGTGTCTATCCCTGGGTGAAGGACAACAACAGCTTTTATGCCTATCCGCACCACATGCTGTCCAATCCATGGCTGTATGGCGAATTCAACAAGCTGACCATGGACGATATTGTCGCCTATCACTATGTGGTGGACTCAGTATGCGTCGGTCTGGCGGAGGGCAAGCTTGTGCGCGACGTTCGGAAGCGTACGGATTATCGAATTGACCCATAGTGATGACGATATCTGGGTGGTATATGACGGCGAATGCCCCTTATGCAGCCGCTATGTTCTGCTGTACCAGTTGCGGGAGCGTGGGCAGCGCATTCACCTGATCGATGCGCGTTCGGAGCATCCAATCGTAGGCGATATCCGCGCCCGCAATCTCGATCTCAATGAAGGCATGGTGGTTCGCTGGCGTGGGCGGCATTACTATGGGGCCGATGCAATGCATCTGCTGGCAACGCTTGCCGGGGAGGCGACTGTTTTCAATCGCCTTAATCGGCTCGTGTTCTCCCGGCCACGCCTCGCAAAGGCACTTTATCCGGCACTGGTGCGCGGAAGGAAGCTTCTCCTTCGGCTTCTCGGCCGCAAGCTGATCGATGAGATCAATGCTCCGGAACAGCGGATACCGGTCGGTCCTTCCGACGAAAACATCAAGCACAACGACGGGGTCCGATGACGTTTGGAGGAAGGCTCCAGCGCGCCTCCTGTGTACAAGAAGCGGTGGGTCAGGTTATCGCGTCGCGGCCTGATAGGCCGGAGAGAGACGCATCAGATCGCAACGGACAAGATCGTCGGATGATTGGTAGATCAGGCTTTTCGGATAGATGAGCTCGAATGACGGATTCTGATCGAGTCGCTCCGCGTAACGCTGATACTCGACCGATCCGAGATAGTAATTGCCCTCGCGGACCGCGATTGCGACCTTGTCGGTGAAGTCGTGGAGAAATTTGAAATGGAGCAGGGCGCCTGTGACATCGCCTGGCTTGCCTGGTGGGGCCATCAGGTGACCGGCGGCGATATAACGACGGCCGGGCAACCAGCGCGCGAGCGGCACTTTAGTGAGCAGCGGTGGCTGCCAGCGCGTGATGTTAACTGCAGGCAGCAGCCGCGCCAGCCCGTATGGCTCAAGCAACCGCACAAGTGCGTCGTAAAGAGCGATCTTCGGCGGCATCGGTTCGTCATAAAACAACCTCGCTCGCGCACCACCCACCAGGTAGTTGGTCGGAAAGCCGCGCCGACGGCGCTTCACATAGGTATCTGAATCGAAGTAGGGGCAGAACGCGACGAGGCTCTCACCGGCATGGTAGCGCTCCGGGCCACCGAGCCAGCGTGGATACATATCGACCATCTCCGCAGTCATGCAATCTGCGCCGGTGCTCTCCAGATATCGGCACAGCCATCGAAGATCAAAATTTTCGCAACCGGGATAGACAAAGAGTTCGTCTGCGTCGAGCGTCAGCGCCCACCGTCCTGGCGCGAATTGGTCGAGCACGGCGCTGGTCCAACGCGCGCCACCACTTGATTCTGCAAAGGGCTCTCGGATCTCGAACACGTGAACATCCGGCTGATCGAGTAGGAATGCTCGCGTGCCGTCATCCGAACGATCATCGATCGCGAGGAAACGTCCGACCCCGAGCCGGCGATGGTGGCGCAGGAAATCGGGTAATCGCAGCATTTCGTTGCGAAGCTTGCCGACAGCCACGATCTCATCGGCGCCGAAGTCGAGCGGCCTGCTATCAATCCGGTGAATGACTGGATCGGGATGCTTGGCCCGTGATCGCGTTGGCGTCAAAAGTGCGATAGCCGCTTGACCCCTTACGATCGACCCTTGTAACGCGTTCCGCGCGCGGTTGCCGCCCGCCGCTGCTCTCGCCAGCAATTCCATTTTAGATTTTCCAGCCAACCGATCACATCTGCATTATCTACGATAAAGACGGCGAATATAGGTGCTATGGACGGTCACATTGTCCCAGCGGGTTGATCTAGCCTCATAAGCCCGCGGCGAGCTACAAATGTGCGCTTCCTATTTGCAATCGAGGACTATCGGCCGGCGGTTTCGCATCGGTTCCAAATAGATTGCATTGCCATTCATTCCCAAACGTCTTGAGCATAAAGTCATAAAGTGAAGTGTCGCACCAGCTTGTCGCGGATTCGTGTCATCCAAAAGCATTTGGCCTTGTGCAACACAGCCATTCCGCTGCGGTTTCAAGGAGCCGAAATCAAAGTCAAAGGAAGGAGCCTCCGCCACGCATCATACGCGTATTCAGTTGGGTGCAGGAGATCTGTCGAGCCGTTGAGAGCAGATTAGAGTTGTGGCCAGCGGTTTCTGCGGAGCATCACTCGTGCACGGGATCATGCCGCGTAAACGAAGCGGCTCACAAGCACAACGGACTGGAATGCGGCCCTGCGGCATGATCTGCATGACAATTAAGCAGATGCGGAGCTTCTACAGGAGGATGTCACAATGCACGGACCATGCGACAACATGCTCGCTGGCCGCTCATGATAGGGGGGTGACTAGACTGCGATTTGCGATTCAGGCATCTGCGGTGATGCCTCCGACTGCACTTGGTCGAGCACCGAGAGGTTCGCGATGAGCAGATAGATCAGGAGGCTCGCGCAATAGACGACTTGCAAAATTACCGCGCTGGCGACGAATGCTATCGCGCCCGTGGCGAAACCCTGCTCAAGACCCAAATACCACGCTGCAACCAGGATCAGCATCGTTGCGGGAATAAGGGCGTATGCGCGAAGAAAACGCCCCAGAAGAACACCCGCTACGGCGCTTGCGATCATCAGCACGACCAAGATCTGCCCTCCTGCTCTTGCACCAGAGATGTTCCGACGCATGACGGGCCGTATTGTAGCCACAGAACCGCTAAAAACATACCACTTTTACGCGGCCGCGCCCAATCTTTGGTGCGCCTGCCGCTGCGCTGCGGGCGCGCGGTTCTGTCGTAAAACGTGCTCGGTCGTCGACCCGGTCTCCTGGATCCCGGAGTTCTCCTGCTGACAACTGGGTGCTTTTCGGTTCCAGGGGCTCACCCGGGTGGTCGACCTCGGCAACAGGCCGACACGCAAATGCGGCAAGAGGCTTGTGACCAAGACGCCTCGGAGGAGACCAGTCCTAGCTCCCCTGGCTTTTACGCAGCAGGAGCCCGACCAGTTCTTCGAGGCTCTGCTCAATGTCCACGGGCTGCAAAGATCCGGTATCGGGCTCAGAGGAATGCGGCTCGATCAGACGCAAGCTTGCGCCGGAAGGCCCGGATTTCACTGGCTTCGGCTCCCGAATGGATACGGGTTTAAACGACTGAGGCATGTCATGGTTCATCTGCTCAGTCATTGCGGGTTGAGGTGTGGCGTATCGCGCCCTGGTGCTTTCATCCGAAGCTGGTCGCCTGGTTCTGAGCGCGGGCGAAACGTAGGGCTGCAAGTTCAAGTACTCGGCGTGCCGCTTACGAGAGATCAGCTCACGCGTGCCGTAGCCGGCCGCGAAGCCAATCGCGAGCAGAACAAATATGATGAGAAGCCCAACCATCAAAACTATACGCGCCCACTCATAATTCTGCCTCAGAGTTAACCTGCTACCGTCTATATCCTGTAGTTGATAGATGCCGTAATTGACGATTTGAAGGCACGTCGTTCGCCGTATCCGTGTCGGGCTGCGCTCGCCTCAGGAGCGCTTCTGACGCGTCGTGAGCGATACGAGATATTCGCTGCATCCCCGCGATCCGGTGACTTGCCTATTTGCTGGTCAATGCGCCTTCGATTTGGCATCGCACGTGTCGTAGTGATGCGACAGCCATCGATTGACAGCTCGCTCAACGTAGCGAACATCGCAAACAGGAAACCACGAATACCGAGATCGCCGTCTTGTCGTTACAATCCCCAGGTTCCGCCATCATAACCGACAGCCGCGCGCAGAAGATCGGGGCCGTCAACGGTTTTCGCGGACTCGCCATCTTGATGGTGATCCTTTTTCACTTGCTTGTTCCGTTTACATCCAGCGCGCCGGCGTTTCCCGGCGAACTTGATCCGAATGGTCTCCTGGCGATTGTCGCGAAGCATGGCTTCTTGGGCGTAAATATCTTTTTTGTGCTCTCCGGATTCGTTCTGTACCTGCCCTATCGCACAAAGAAGCGAGTCATCGATCGGCTCGCCGACTTCCCGCATTTCTATTGGCATCGCGCAGCCCGGTTGCTTCCACTCTACTATACGGTTGTCCTCGTGACGGTTGCACTCCATGCCAAGTCGCCCGCTGGATCGCATGCGTGGTATCTGGAGCTCGGCGGACTGTTATCTACGCTTTTCATTTTTGTGCCGCACGGGTTTATGCCCCCCTCCAATCCCGTATTGTGGTCCGTAGGCGTTGAAATCTGGTTCAGCCTTTTGTTTCCGCTGCTGATTCTTCTGATCGCGCGCTTCGGCCTTGGAAGACTGTTGCTGTTGAGCGTCGTCATCTGCTCAGCTTTCGTGGTGGCTGGGCATCTTATCGTGGTGGATCGGATTGGGATGTTTCGCCCGTTTGTGGGCGGAATATTTGGGTCGTGTTACCAATTCATTTTCGGAATGTTGGTTTGCGATCTCTACGTCAAGTCCAGAGACAGCGTTTCACTAAGGAGATTTCAGTCGCGCGGGCTGCTGCCCGGACTGCTGCTGATGATTGCCGCCATATATCTCAAGGATAACGGCCCCTGGGCTGTGAGCATTCTCTACGCCACGATCTTTTGCGCCGGGTTTTCCATGGTGCTGCTGGCGGTGTTGTGCGGGGCATGGTCCGCAAATCGCTTGTTCGAGGCGTGGCCAATTCAAGTCGTCGGATGCATGTGCTACAGTATCTATGCGTGGCATTCGATCATCATGGTTGAAATGATCCCGCCCGATACGTCTCCGTTGCAAGACACGCTTCGACTTTCATTTCCGTATCTTGCAATAACGATCCTGCTAAGTGCGCTGAGCTATCGTTATATCGAATTTGGCCATCAAGGCGATTGGAGGTCGTTGTTCCTGTTGCGCAAGTCCAATTCCCACGAGCTCGCCGGCGCTGGGGTATCCCGTCGTGCTGAGTCTAAACCGGTCGCATCGTCCTGAGAGGACGCCCTGCTGGGACATCTGGGACTGCGGGTCGAAGGTATGTTCGGTGCCCAAGTTCGCGGCTGCGCCTCGGTCCTGTGGCAAAGTCGAGGGCGTTGCGGACCTCGGCGGCTTACTCTTGTATTCGGCCTAGCGCGACTGCTCCGAAGGTCCGGCGGTGTGACAACCTAGGCGCTAATCAGGCGAGTTGCTGCGCGTAGCCGCGGTGTCGAGCTGGCGATGGTCCACACCAAATTCTCTGTTACGTTTCAACGCTCTGTACAAGCAAGCGCCATCGATGACCGTCACGCCTCCGCTGGTGCCGCCTTGCTGCGTATCAGATCGCGGTGTAGATGTCGCGCATGAGCGATGAAACCCACTCCATTCGAAGCGGCCGGCTCAGCGCGGCCATCAAGGCGCACGGAGCCGAGCTGTGCTCGCTCAAAGACGGAGGCGGCATCGAATTCGTCTGGCAGGCGGGGCCGGAATGGCCGCGCCACGCGCCGCTCTTGTTTCCGATCGTCGGGCGCCTCGCCAATGACGAATTGCGGCACCGGGGCAAGACGTATCGGATGACCCAGCACGGCTTTGCGCGCGACAGCCGCTTTGCGTGGGCAGAACGCGGCGAGAGCCGCTGCACCCTAGTGCTCGAAGACAGCGAGGCGACGCGTGCGCTCTATCCGTTCGCGTTCCGGCTCACCGCTGCCTATGCGATCGACGATTCCGGCCTTGATCTGACGTTCACGATCGCCAACACCGACAAGGAGACATTGCCGGCGTCGCTCGGCGGTCATCCCGCCTTTAACTGGCCGCTGCAATCCGGACTGGCAAAGGAGAGCTATGCGCTGACCTTTGCGAACGCGGAATCGTCTCCCGTCCGCCGTCTCGACGGCGGCTTGCTGCGCGCGGCAACGGCACCAAGTCCGGTCAAAGATAAATCGCTGCCCTTGTCCGAAGCCTTGTTCGTGGATGACGCCATCATCTTCGACCGCATCGAGAGCAGCTCGGTCCGCTATGCCGCCGGGCAGGGCGCATCAACCGGGCCGTGGCTGAAAATGTCCTGGCGCGGTTTTCGCGAGCTCGGCGTCTGGTCGAAGCCCTCGGGCGCGCCTTTCCTCTGTATCGAGCCCTGGCGCGGCCATGCCAGTCCCGCCGGCTTCGACGGCGAGTTCACCGACAAGCCCGGCCTGATGCATATCGCGGCGGGAGCGGAAGAGCGCTTGTCGTTCCGGATCGAAATCGGATCGTCCTAGATCGATGTCTTCAGACCTCGATGCGCGTGAGATCCTCGCCGAGCACGACAGGTCCTGAGTAGTCCCGCCGGACGTCGTTGAGCAGCGCGTTCAGCATGGAATCGTCGGTGCGCGGCCGGTGATGGGTCAGGGCGAGCTTCTTGACACCGGCCTTGGCCGCGACCTTGCCGACCGTATCGCCGCAGGCGATCGTGAATTTCGCAAGCCGGCGCAAGTGCTCGTTGTTGATCTCAGGCGTTGCGAGGAAGCAGCACTGAACCAGCAGGTCGGCGCCCTCAGCCAGTCGCTCGAGACCGGGGCAGGGGACCGTGTCGCCGGAAATCGCAATGACCTTGCCCTCCGCCTCGAAGCGGTAGCCGAGACACATCCAGCGTTGGAGGAAGGCCGGCGGCATGTCGAGGCCGTCGCCATGCGAGACGAGCTCGGCGCTGATCTTCCAGCGGCCGGTGTCGAGAACGGGACCCGGCACGATGTCCGTTGCAACCACCGGTTTCCAGCCGCCGAAGGTCGGCTCGCCGCGATCCCGCCAGGTGATGTCCTTGTCGTAGACCTGCGTGATCAGCGTATTGACCAGCCGTTCGGTATCCGGGGGACCATAGATGCGCAGCTCGTCCTTGCGGCCATGCATCCATGAATTCAGCATCACATCGTAGAGGTCGCCGATGTGGTCGAAATGGTGATGGGTGAGAAAGACCGTGTTGATGGCGCCGAGCGGCACGCCGGCCTTGCTGAGCTGCAGCGTGACGCCGCGGCCGGCGTCGATCAGGATGTTCTCGTCGCCGAGCCTGATCAGCGTGGTCGTCGCCATCCGGCGTGGATCCGGGCGTGGGCCGCCGGTGCCGAGCAATATGACCTCCATGGCGCCACCTCCAGCGTGAAGATTTTTCACAGTAGATTTGAACACGGCAAGCTAAGCAAGCCGCATCAAGGACCAGCGCCGGAACGGAGCAGGGCGCTCAGCGGACGCCGGCCGCAGTGGCGGCGAGGGTCGGCCGGATGGTTGATCGGTCCCCTCTCGCGGACGTCAGGCGGTGCGCCAGATCCTGCGCATGCCGCTCGACCAGATGCCAGGTCGCGCGGGCGACGAAATAGCTGAGCGCGGCGGTGACGGCATAGGCGATGAGCAGCGAGACCAGCCCGTCCGCGAGCGGCCAGATCTGGCGCAGGCCATAGATCACCGCGAAGTGCGACAGATACATCGAGTAGGAATTGCGGCCGAGCGCCTCGAGCGGCCGCCAGCGGATCGCGAGACGGATGCAGCCGGCGACCAGCGCACCGAGCACGAGATTGATCATCAGATAGTTGAATTCATGCGAGGCAGTGGCGCGGTCGGCGATGAAGGACAGTGCGATGAAGACGGCGAAGACCGCGGCATCCGACTTCGCAAAGCCGTCGCGCAGGGAGAAGAACAGCGCGCAGCCGACGAGGAAGACCGGAAGCTGGTTAAGGAAGCTGATGTGCAGCGTGGTCCAGACGAAGGCTTCGTTGCCCGATCCGTAATAGGCCGAGAACAGCGCGAAGGCCCACGGCTTAAAGAGGCAGACATTGACGAGATGCAGCACGATCGCGAGCGCCAGATAGAGATGACGGCGTGCTCCGAACGCGATGATCAGAAGCGGAAAGACGAGATAGAACGTCATCTCCGCCGCGATCGACCAGTCGCCCGGCACGACGCTGTTGACGCTGTCCGGCCAGAAGCCGTGCAGGAACGTCGCGGTCAGGGCCACCTGAAGCGGTCCGATGCCGTTGGGAGCGTTGGCGCTCGGCCCCGTGCCGTTGACGAGCAGGTAGACCGGGATCGCGAGCCAGAACAGCGGCGCGATGCGCAGGAAACGGCGGATGTAGAACTTGCGCGCCGGATTCGTTTCGGTGCGCTGCGTCCACATCAGGCACATCGTCATGGCGCTGACGAAGTAGAACACGTTGACGCCGGTCCAGCCGCACATGAAGGCGAAGTCGACGGCGCCGATGTGCGACGGGAACGACTGCGAGACGTGGATCGCCATCACGCCGGCAATGGCAAGACCGCGCAGCAAGTCGAGCGTGTGCGAACGGCCGAAGGCCGTAGTGCCTTCTTTGGTTCGACCGGCTGCCAACCGGGCCTGCCCCTGCATCACGCCTTCTCCGTGGTCTGGTATCTGCGAGCGGGGACCATAGAGGCGGGGCCGGCGTTTCCGAAGCCGAAGGCGTCCTTTACGTTAACGGCGGACGTGCGGAGCCGGATGTGCCGAACTGGCGGTGTCGCGGAGGCTCGGCGGCTGGCGCATGATCATGCACGCGATGAGAATTGTGGGCCAATTCATACTTAATGCGTCAAGACCATGACCAATATTGTTTGGGCATCACAACACGCCTAGTATCGCGGCGGGCAATTTCGGGGGCTCGAACAGGTCGTGAATGGTCGTTCACAGGACAGCGCGTTGCGCAAGGACCTGAATTTCCAGGCCGGGCCGCAGGCACACAGGACACCCAAGATCGTGGCCGATTCCGCCCGTCCGGAATTGCGCCCCGCCGGCCGCGAGCGGCTGATCGTCGTCGAAGACGATCCGGTGACGCGGACGATGCTGGTCGGCTATTTCGACGAGAACAATTTCGACGTGGTCGGCGCCGGCTCCTGCGCGGAATGCCGCCAGGCACTGCGCGCGCGTACCGATCTCGTCTTCCTCGACGTGCAGTTGCCCGACGGTGACGGCTTCGAGCTCGCCAAGGAGATCCAGGCGACCAGCAACGCCGGCATCATCTTCGTGACGCGCCGCGACACCGACGTCGATCGCATCCTCGGCCTCGAGATCGCCGGCGACCATTACGTCACCAAGCCGATCAACTTACGCGACTTGCTCGCGCGCGCGCGCAGCGTGCTGCGGCGGCGCTCGATCGACCGCAAGGCAGCGCGCAACCACAATTCGATCGCGTTCGGTGATTGGATCATCGACCTGACCCGGCGCGAGCTGCTCGGCAGCGACGGCAAGCCGGTGGCGTTGACCCGCGCCGAATTCGATCTGCTCGCCGCGCTGGTCGGCGCCGACGGCAGGCCGCTCAGCCGCGACTATCTGATCGAGGTGGTCAGCAACCGCCAGGCCGAAGTCGACATCCGCACCGTCGATGCGCTGGTGGCGCGGCTGCGCCGCAAACTCACCGGCAGCGGCACGCCCGTGATCGCGACCGTCACCGGCGTCGGCTACAAGCTCGCGCTCAGCGAGCGGCTCTAGCGGCAGATCGGGGCATCCCCGTCAACGCGATGCGACGCGCTTCCATCTTGCTTCGATGCGAGCCTTGATTTGGCTGATCCGGGCTTCATGTGCGGCCCAATAGGCGCGGCTGGCGGCGGCCGTGCCCTGACGATAGCGGGCATAGACGGCTTTGGGCTGCGTCGACATCTTCGGTGCACTTGCCAGTTTTGCCGGCGCCGCGGGAATGGGCGCGGGAGCCGGACCGGCCGCGGCTTCGACGTTCAGCGATGCCGAGTTCATCGCGAGAAGCCGGTTACGGGCCCGGTTGCAATAGACTTGCGATCGCGGGGTCATCGTCTCCTCGCCATGACCCGCCCGATACTTCATCAGCGCGCGGCAGAGATCCCCGCCCGCCAGGCGCCAAGCCTGGCTGAGATAAATCACCCCGTAATGGATGTTGATGTCCGGCTCTGCCAGTTCAGCATTGCTTCCGCGGAATCCCAGCATCGCTGCGGTCTCGGGCCGCACCTGCATCAGCCCGATCTCGCCGACGCTGCCGATCACGGCCGGGTTGTAGCCGCTCTCGACGAAGACCACCGCTTCGGCGATGTCGGCAGGCAAATGGGTGTTTGCGATCTCTCTCTCGATGATCTTCCGGATCGCGGCGCGGGATGCCGGCGTTTCTCCGGCGCCGAGCTCCGTCCCGCCGTCGGGCAGCGCTGCCGTCGTGCGCGGCTCGTCCGGACCGCCGTCCTTGGCCTGCGCGCAGATCGGAGCCGACAAAAGCAGGGCGACCGCCACGCGTCCCCACGTCGCGCCGAGATTGAAGCGTGTTCGATCCCACAGCATGGGTCTGTGATAGAGCTTCCGAGTTAACAAACCGGCCTTGCGGCGCGGCAGCGGGGACGCATCAACCATAGCATGATCCCGCAATTTGCATTGTGGTGCCTGCCTCTTTCGAGGCGGCCCAAGGAAGTAAACGCCATGTGCGGCCGTCAGGAATGCCTTTGGATGCGCCCGGCCCGCGGCGCTAGCGCTGGCTGGATGCCGCGGAGCGGTCTGCAGCGTCGCTGTGGAGCTCCCGTTCGAACTGCTGCTTCACCTTGGCGAGGTCATGATCCACGGCCGCGTTGCGCAGCATCGGGTTGAGTTCGGCGTCGGTTCGCCCGACGTGTGCCGGAGACGATAGCGCCAAGGAACTGGCGAGCAGCAGGGTCGTTGCGAAAATGGTCATGTCACTATTCATGGGCCCAAATGCGGCCATTTGTTGCCGGTGTCGGCCAATGGCTTTTGAGTTGGCGCGTGCAAGCCCAATGCTATGGTGCGGCAGGCCTCAATTTGACAAGGACGAGGTATTTCAGTGGCTGATGTTCATCCCGCGGCGGGCAAGCAGGCCTCGCCGGACGCGCTCACCAATATTCCGCGGCTGGTGACGGAATATTTCGCCGGCAAGCCGGATGCGGCCGACCCCGCGCAACGGGTCGCGTTCGGCACCTCGGGTCATCGCGGCACCTCGTTCAAGAACACCTTCAACGAGGGCCACATCGTCGCGACCACGCAGGCGATTTGTGACTACAGAAGAGAAAAGCAGCTGACCGGCCCGCTCTTCATCGGCATCGATACCCATGCGCTGGCAGAGCCGGCCCTGGTCAGCGCCATCGAGGTGTTCGCGGCCAACGGCGTCGACGTCATGATCGACAAGGACGGCGGCTACACGCCGACGCCGGTAGTCTCACACGCGATCCTGACCTACAACAAAGGGCGTACGAGCGGCCTCGCCGATGGCGTCGTGATCACGCCCTCGCACAATCCCCCCGAAGACGGCGGCTATAAATACAATCCGCCGCATGGCGGCCCCGCCGACACCGACGTCACCGGCGTGGTCGAGAAGCGCGCCAATGCTTATCTCGCCGACGCCCTCAAGGGCGTGAAGCGCATCGACTATGCCAAGGCGAAGAAATCCGCGAACGTCCACGCCTATGATTTCATCACGCCTTACGTGGCCGATCTCGGCAATGTCGTCGATCTCGACCTGGTCAGATCCGCCGGCGTCACGATCGGCATCGATCCGCTCGGCGGTGCCGCCGTGCATTACTGGCATCCGATCATCGAGCGCTATGGCCTCAAGGCCACCGTCGTGAACGAGGCGATCGATCCGACCTTCCGCTTCATGACCGTCGACTGGGACGGCAAGATCCGCATGGACTGCTCCTCGCCCTATGCGATGGCGAGCCTGATCGGGATGCGCGACCGCTTCGACGTCGCCTTTGCCAACGACACCGACGCCGATCGCCACGGCATCGTGACGCGCACCGGCGGCCTGATGAATCCGAATCATTATCTTGCGACCGCGATCTCCTATCTGTTCGCGCATCGCCCGGACTGGGGCAAGGATGCCGCGATCGGCAAGACCGTGGTGTCGAGCTCGATCATCGACCGCGTTGCGAAAAAGCTCGGCCGCAAGCTGGTCGAGACGCCGGTCGGCTTCAAATGGTTCGTCGACGGCCTCCTCACGGGCGGCTTCGGCTTCGGCGGCGAGGAGAGTGCGGGCGCCTCATTCCTGCGCCGCGACGGTACGGTATGGACCACCGACAAGGACGGCGTCATCCTCGGCCTGCTCGCCGCCGAGATCATGGCCAGGACTGGCCGTGATCCCAGCCAGCTCTTCAATGACCTCACCGCCGAGTTCGGCGTGCCCCATTACGCGCGCATCGATGTTGCCGCCACCGGGCCGCAGAAGAACATTTTGAAGTCCGTCACACCCGAGCAGCTTGGCCTGAAGGATCTCGCCGGTGATCCCGTCCGCGCCACCCTGAGCAAGGCGCCCGGCAACGGCCAGCCGTTCGGTGGCATCAAGGTCGAGACCGATTTCGGCTGGTTCGCGGCCAGGCCGTCGGGGACGGAGGACGTCTACAAGATCTACGCGGAAAGCTTCCGCAGCACCGAGCACCTGACGCGGATTCAGGAGGAAGCCAAGGCCGGGCTGGCGAAGGTGTTCGGGGCGTAGCATTCGGGCCCGAGTGCCGCTCTCACTGTCCCTCCTAGGGAGGACGCGCCGTATCCTCCGGTGTCATCGCCCGCGCAGGCGGGCGATCCAGTACTCCGCGGCGGAAGTTGTGTGACCCTAATGTCCGCCGCGGCGTACTGGATTCCCCGCCTTCGCGGGGAATGACCGTGCATAAGTATGTATACATCATGGGTGGGTATGGTATTCAGCTACTCCTTTTTCGACTTGAATGATCTCCATGCCGCCGCTATTGTATACATAACGTATGCATAAGCCGTGGGAGCGAGACCGATGACAAAACCCTTCCCCATGAACGCCTGGTACGCCGCCGCCTGGGATGCCGAGGTGAAGCCGGCGCTGTTGCCGCGGACGATCTGCGGCAAGCACATCGTGATGTACCGCAAGGCCGATGGCTCGGTGGCCGCGCTGGAGGATGCCTGCTGGCACCGCCTGGTGCCGCTGTCCAAGGGCCGGCTCGAAGGCGACACCGTCGTCTGCGGCTATCATGGCCTGAAGTACAACGCGCAAGGGCGCTGCACCTTCATGCCCTCGCAGGAGACCATCAATCCCTCCGCCTGTGTCCGCGCCTATCCCGTGATCGAGCGTCACCGCTACATCTGGCTCTGGATGGGCGATCCCGCGCTAGCCGATCCCGCGCTAGTTCCGGACATGCACTGGAATCACGATCCGGCCTGGGCCGGCGACGGCAAGACCATCCACGTCAAATGCGACTATCGCCTGGTGCTCGACAATCTCATGGATCTCACCCACGAGACCTTCGTGCATGGCTCTTCGATCGGCAACGATGCGGTGGCCGAGGCACCGTTCGACGTCACCCATGGCGAGAAGACGGTGACGGTGACGCGCTGGATGCGCGGCATCGAGCCGCCGCCGTTCTGGGCCAAGCAGCTCGGCAAGCCCGGCCTCGTCGACCGCTGGCAGATCATCCGTTTCGAGGCCCCGTGCACCATCGCCATCGACGTCGGCGTGGCGCCGACCGGCACCGGCGCGCCGGAAGGCGACCGCTCGCAGGGCGTCAACGGGTTCGTGCTCAACACCATCACGCCGGAGACCGAGAAGACCTGCCATTATTTCTGGGCCTTCGTGCGCAACTATCGTCTCGGCGAGCAGCGCATCACCACCGAGATCCGCGACGGCGTCTCCGGCATCTTCCATGAGGACGAGCTGATCCTCGAAGCGCAGCAGCGCGCGATGGACGAGAACCCGGATCGCATCTTCTACAACCTCAACATCGATGCCGGCGCGATGTGGTCGCGCAAGCTGATCGATCGCATGGTGGCGAAGGAAAACGCACCAACACATCTCCAGGCCGCGGAGTAGACGATGGCCGAACGTGAGGTTGACCGCTCCGTCTCGCAGACCGTGAAGGCACAGCTCGCGCTGCGCGACCAGATCCTGTCGGGCTCATTGCGTCCGGGCGAGCGCATCTCCGAGCTCCAGGCGGTGGAGACGACAGGCGTCTCGCGCACGCCGGTGCGCATGGCGCTGGTGCGGCTGGAGGAGGAGGGCCTGTTGGAGGCGATCCCCTCCGGCGGCTTCATGGTGAAGGCGTTCTCGGAGCGCGATATCTCCGACTCCATCGAGCTGCGCGGCACGCTGGAAGGCCTCGCCGCGCGCTTTGCGGCCGAGCGCGGCGTCTCCGCGCGCGAGCTCGAGCCGCTGAAGGAGTGCCTCGCCGCGATCGATGAATTGCTGCGTCAGGTGCCGATCTCGGTCGACGCATTTTCGTCTTACGTCACGCTGAACGCGCGCTTCCACGCCCTGCTCACTGAATTGTCGCGCAGCCCGCCCTTGATCCGGCAGATCGACCGCGCCTCGGCGCTGCCGTTCGCCTCGCCGAGCGGGTTCGTGATGGCGCAATCGGCGCTGCCCGAGGCGCAGCAGATCCTGATCATCGGACAGGAGCATCACCGCGTGGTGATCGACGCGATCGAGAACCGCGAAGGCGCGCGCGCCGAAGCCGTCATGCGCGAGCATGCGCGGCTCGCGGTACGAAACCTGCGGCTCGCGTTGCGCAACCGGACCCATCTCGACCTCTTGCCGGCGCTCGCGCTGATCAAGACCGCAAACGATTGAGGCAATCACCATGCGCTTCATCGAAACCTGGCTTCCGGCGACGCTCGTCTCGACCCGCGATCTCGCACCTGGCATCCGCGAATTCCTGATCCGGCCCGATCAGTTCGACGGTGCGGCCTATCCGGTCGGCAGCCACATCAATGTCAGCGTCAGCATCGACGGCCTGCCGGAGACGCGGTCCTATTCGCTGGTCGGCGAAGCTTCGTCCCACGGCTTCAAGATCGCGGTGCGCCGCGCCGAGGATTCCCGCGGCGGCTCGCGCTATATGTGGCAATTAGCGCCAGGCGCGCGGCTCGACATCACGCAGCCCGCCTCGCTGCTTGCGGTGGACTGGGTGCGCGAAAATTATTGCCTGATCGCCGGCGGCATCGGCATCACGCCGATCCTCGGTGCCGCGCAGGCGCTGGCCCGCCGCGGCGCTGACGTCACGCTGCACTATGCCGTGCGTTCGCGCAGCGAAGCCGCCTATCTCGACGATCTCGCCGCGCTGCTCGGCGATCGCCTGGTCGTTCATGCCAGCGACGAAGGCAAGCGCCTCGATCTCGACGCCCTGTTCGCCTCGCTTCCCCAAGGCACGCTCGCGCTGTTCTGCGGCCCGATGCGCATGCTCGATGCCGCGCGCCATGCCTGGATCGGCGCCGGCCATCCGCTTTCAGATCTCCGCTACGAGACGTTCGGCTCCAGCGGCACGCTGCCGACCGAGACGTTCCGGGTGCGCTTGAAGGGCTCGAATGTCGAGCTCGAGATTCCACGCGAACGCTCGATGCTTGATGTGCTCAATGCCAGCGGCCACGACGTGATGTATGATTGCAAGCGCGGCGAGTGCGGCCTGTGCGCCATCGACGTGGTCGCGGTCGACGGCGAGATCGACCATCGCGACGTTTTCTTCAGCGACCATCAGAAGCAAAGCAACCAGAAGATCTGCGTCTGCGTTTCCCGCGCGAGAGGCACGATTACGGTCGACACGCTGCTGCGCGCGGATGCGATTTGAGGCGAGGCCCGGAGCGGGAGTCTGTTAGGAGGAATGGACGGCGCCGCGGCCTCCACCTCGCCCGCTTGCGGGAGAGGTCGCGCCGAAGGCGCGGGTGAGGGCTCTCCTCTTGGGGAGTCCCTCCGTGGAGAGACCCTCTCCCCAGCCCTCCCCCGCAAGCGGGAGGGAGCGCACCTCCTTCGTGGCCGCACCGATCCTAATCCGATCGAGGCCTACGCCGCGTAAATCGCGCGATGCTTCCTGCTGTCCAGCAGCGCCAGCACGGCATCGGCCGCTACCGGCCGGCTGATCAGATAGCCCTGCACCTCGTCGCAACTGATCTGGCGCAGATATTCGAGCTGGTCGGCGGTCTCGACGCCTTCGGCGACGACGCCGATGCGCAGGTCCCGCGCGAGCGAGATCACCGACTTCACGATGGCGGCGCAGTCCGGCTGCACCAACACGTCGCTGATGAAGGACTGGTCGATCTTGATGCGGCTGAACGGCAGCTTGCGCAAATAGGTGAGCGAGGAGAAGCCCGTCCCGAAATCGTCGAGCGCTACGGTGACGCCGAGCTCCAGCAGCGCATTCAGGACCGATGCGGCCGAGCCGTATTTCGACAGCAGCATCGATTCGGTGATCTCGATCTCGAGCCGGCTGGGTGAGACCTTCGCATCGGCAAGCGCCTGCACGATGGTCTGGAGGACGCCGGTGTTGTGAAATTGCGCCGCGGAGAAATTCACGGCGACCCTGATCTCGTCCGGCCATTGCGCCACCGTCGCGCAGGCGCGGCGGATGACCCATTCGCCGATCTCGTGGATCAGCCCGGTCTCCTCGGCGATCGGGATGAATTCGCTCGGCGGCACCAGCCCGCGCGCGGGATGCTGCCACCGCAGCAGCGCCTCGAATCCGGTGATGCGGTTGTCGCCGAGATCGAGGAACGGTTGGAACACCAGGAACAGCTCGTCCCTCGCGATCGCGCCGGCGAGGTCCGATTGCAGCGCCTTGCGGTCGCGCGACACCCTGTCGTCGCTGGTCTCGAAAAAGCAGATCGTGCCGGCTCCCGCCTTCTTGGCGCGATAGAGCGCGGCATCGGCATTCTTCATGACGTCAAGCGGCATGGTGCCGTCGCGCGGTGCCAGCACAATGCCAACGCTGGTCGCGCCGACGATCTGGCGGCCCTCGATCTGGAACGGCTCGGTGAAGGCCGCGACGAAGCGCTCGGCGATCTCGAGCGCATCTTCCGGCCGCGCCAAATTGTTCATGACCAGCGCGAATTCGTCACCGCCGATGCGCGCGACATGCTCGGCCGCGCGCGTGCAGCGTTGCAGGCGGCTTGCGACCTGGACCAGGAATTCGTCGCCGGCGGGATGACCGAACTGGTCGTTGACCTCCTTGAAGCGATCGAGGTCGAGCAGCAGCACCGCGAATTCCTCACCGGACAATGCCAGTCGTTTGAGCGCGGCATCGAGCGTTTCGTTGAAGGCGACGCGGTTGGGCAAATGGGTGAGGGGATCCTGCCGCACCGTGCGCTCCGCCTCGATCTGCCGTATCACGCGCCGCGCGAACGCGAACGAATTGACGAACACGCCGCGCAGCAGCACGCTTCCGTAGACCACGACCAGGAAGGCGATCAGCAGGAAGGCGAGATCGCCGTTCCTGCCGAGGCAGATGGCGATGCCGAGGAAGATGGGCGCGGTGAAGGCGATGGCCGCGATCGGGATCGTGGCAAAAGCCAGCGCGCCGCCGGCCAGCATGCCCGAGCACAGGCAGGTGATGACGAGCTGGCCGCCGGTCGAAGCATTGGCGAAGAAGGCGACCGGGACGATGCCCCAGGCCGCGCCAAGGAGGAAGGCGTTGCGCACCAGCCGGTGCATGGCGCGGCGCGAGACGAATTGCGGTTTGGTGATGCGGCGCGCGGCGTGGGATTGCACGCCGAACCCGATCGCGGCGCTGGCGACGGCGGCCGCCCAGATCAGGGCGGGCATCCTGTCCGGCGACTGCCACAGCGCGATGGCCAGCACGATGGCGTTGCAGGCGTTGGCAAGCATGATGCCGACCGAATAGCCCAGCACCAGCGACATCTGCTCGGCCCGGATATGGCCGGCCACGGCCTCGTCGGTTGCCGGACCGCCAAAGGCCGACAGATCGCCGGCGAACAGCCGTGCGAAATAGCTGGTCGTTTGAGTCCGCATTCCAGAGCCTAGCAGCATCGGCCGATTGTCCGGCTAGAAGCGGAAAATTCGCTGCAAACCTTTGACGAACTATGAATTATCCCTAGCTGCCGCAATCGGAGTGAGCACTTCTACGTGTTCAAACGAAGGTATCGATAACAAATCGATACAAATGCGTGATGGCAGGAAAAGTTCGCCCCTAACTCCGCTGTCATGCCCCGCGCAGGCGGGGCATCCAGTACGCCGCGGCCCCCCCGACTTATCACAGCCGCCGCGGCGTACCGGATCGCCTGGTCCCGGCCAAGGCTACGCCGAGGCCCACGCGGGCGCTCGGCACGCCGAAGCATCAGCGAAGGCGGCAAGCCGGGCGATGACAGCGGTGGCAGGGCGAGAGGGAGGCGCGGTCACCGCCCCAGCTGCTTCGGATCGTAATAAAACCGTTCCTCGATCAGCTGATCGCCCCGCCAGGTCTGCCACGCGATCTCGTCCAGTGTCCGCGTGACGCCCTCGGCATTGGTGAAGCTGAAGACCCAGCGGGTCGCGACGTGGTCGCCCTCGATCAGGCTCGGCCCGATACGCACGGCCTTGACGTCCTTGGACGCCGCCAGCACGCCGCGTTCCTTGGCGACGAGCTTGTCTCGGCCGACCGTCGGGGCAGCGTTGTTCTCGTAGGTCACGGCATCAGGCGTGCAGAACTGTTCGATGGCGCCGATGAAGTCTCCGGCTTCCAGCCGCTGCGCAAACGCTTCGACAATGTCACGGCTCGGCATGGAACATCTCGATTAAAACCGACTGATAGTCGGTAAATACCGACCGGTGGTCGAAAAGTCAACTGGCCGCCTATGCTCGATTCGATTAAAGCTAGAGTGAGGGTGCGAGCCGAGAACTCAGAACACCTCTCCAGTAGGGAGAGGTCGGATCGCATCGAAAGATGCGATCCGGGTGAGGGGTTAGGGTCTCCACTGTGTGCCCGCGGCCCCTCACCCGGATTGCACTGGACGATGCTTCGCATCGCCAGGCGCAATCCGACCTCCCCGTCGGGGAGAGGTGGACCTCGACGAGGCACAATGGCGAAGCAGGCGGAACGGCGCGCGGCGACGATGGAAGCGATCCTGACGGCGGCGCGCCGCCTGTTCGGGACGCAAGGTTTCGCCGCCACCACCATGGACGAGATCGCGGATGCCGCCCGCATTGCCAAGGGCGCGGTCTATCATCACTTCAAGACCAAGGAGGCGGTGTTCGAAGCCGTGTTCGACCAGGTCTCGCGCGACCTCGTCGTCGAGATCGACAGCGCCGCGCGCGCCGAGAAGGACGTTCTCGCAGCCATGGTTGCCGGTACCCAGCACTACTTTGCGGCGACGGCAAAGGGCCCCACCGGCCAGATCATCCTGCGTGACGGGCCCGCCGTGCTCGGCTGGGAACGCTGGCGCGAGATCGACGCCAAGCACTTTGGCGGCAAGCTGCCGCGCGCGATTGCGGCGGCGATGGAGGCCGGCTTGATCGCGCGCCAGCCCGTCGAGCCGCTGGCCCGGCTGCTGCTCGGCGCGGTCACGGAAGCCGCGGTCGCCTGCGCCGGGCGCGCCGACATCGCAAGGGCGGGCGGGGAATATGCCCGTGCGTTCAGGTCGCTGGTCGAGGCGCTGCGCCTGCGCGCATGATTGTGCTAATGCGAGGTCGGCTTTGTAGGCGATGCGAGTCAAGAACTCGGATTCACCTCTCCCGTAGGGAGAGGTCGGATTGCATCGAAGATGCAATCCGGGGTGAGGGGTTACAGTCTCACTCGCCGTTGCGGCCCCTCACCCGGATTGCTACGAACGATGCTTCGCATCGCCGAGCGCAATCCGACCTCTCCCCGTCGGGGAGAGGTCAAGCACGCATCGCTGATCGAATTTAGCCTGCTCTAAGTGACGAAACGGAAACGCCAACACCAACAAAAAGAACAATAGCGCATGAACGCAAATTCCTCGCTCGCGCCGTCCGATCCCGAATTCGACTACATCATCGTCGGTGCCGGCTCCGCCGGCTGCGTGCTCGCCAACAGGCTCTCTGCGAATGGCAAGCACAGCGTGCTGCTGCTCGAGGCCGGCCCGAAGGATTCCAACATCTGGATCCACGTCCCGCTCGGCTACGGCAAGCTGTTCAAGGAGAAGACGGTCAACTGGATGTACCAGACCGAGCCGGAGCCCGAGCTGAAGGGACGTCAGGTGTTCCAGCCGCGCGGCAAGACGCTGGGCGGCTCGAGCTCGATCAACGGCCTGCTCTATGTCCGCGGTCAGCACGAGGACTACGACCGCTGGCGCCAGCTCGGCAACACCGGCTGGGGCTATGACGACGTGTTGCCCTACTTCAAGAAGGCCGAGAACCAATCGCGCGGGGCCGATCAATATCACGGCAGCGGCGGGCCGCTGCCGGTCTCCAATATGATCATGACCGATCCGCTGTCGAAAGCCTTCATCGACGCCGCGGTCGAGACCGGTTTGCCCTACAACCCTGACTTCAACGGCGCCACGCAGGAAGGCGTCGGCCTATTCCAGACCACGACGCGCAACGGCCGGCGCGCCTCGACGGCGGTGGCCTATCTCGGCCCGGCGAAGACCCGCAGCAATCTCAAGATCGAGACCTCCGCACTCGCCCAGCGCGTCCTGTTCGAGGGGCGCCGCGCCGTCGGCGTCGAATACCGGCAAGGCGCGGCCTTGCGCCGCGCGCGGGCCCGCAAGGAAATCGTGCTGTCGAGCGGGGCCTACAACTCGCCGCAACTGCTTCAGCTCTCCGGCGTCGGTCCCGCCGATCTCTTGCGCAAGCACGGCATAGACATCGTGCTCGATGCTCCCGGTGTCGGCCATGACCTCCAGGACCACATGCAGGTCCGCATCGTGATGCGTTGCTCGCAGAAGATCACGCTCAACGACACCATCAATCATCCGCTCCGCCGCACGATGGCTGGGGCGCGCTATGCGCTGTTCCGGAAGGGCTGGCTGACGATCGCCGCGGGCACGGCGGGTGCGTTCTTCAAGACCAGCCCGCGGCTGGCGTCACCCGACATCCAGGTGCACTTCCTGCCGTTCTCGACCGACAAGATGGGGGAGAAGCTGCACGATTTCTCGGGCTTCACCGCCTCCGTGTGCCAGCTCCGGCCCGAAAGCCGCGGAACCTTGCGCATCAAAAGTGCCGACCCGACCGTGCCGCCGGAGATCCGCATCAACTACATGTCGACCGAAACCGACCGCACCACCAATGTCGAGGGCCTCAAGATCCTGCGCAAGATATTGAGCGCGCCGGCGCTGAAGCCGTTCGTGGTCAATGAGTACGATCCCGGCGCGAAGGTATCCACGGACGCCGAGTTGCTCGATTATTGCCGCGAGCGCGGCAGCACCATCTACCATCCGACCTCGACCTGTCGTATGGGCAATGACGCGCTCGCGGTGGTCGACCAGCGGCTGAAGGTGAGGGGGCTCGACGGCCTTCGCGTGGTCGACGGCTCGGTCATGCCGGACCTCGTGTCGGGGAACACCAACGCGCCGATCATCATGATCGCCGAAAAGGCCTCCGACATGATATTGGAGGATGCGCGTTAGAGCATGATCCGGAAAAGTGGGAACCGGTTTTCCGATAAGATCATGCTCAAACAAAATGACGCGTCTCGAAAGGATAAGGACTTGGCTACGCGATTCAAGATCGGCACCCGCAAGAGCGCGATGGCGCTGGCACAGACGGAAGAGATTGCACGCCGCCTGACCGCCGCTGTGCCCGATCTGGACATCGAGATCGTCAAGTTCGACACCACGGGCGATCTCGACCAGACCAGCAAGCTTCTGCCGCACGGCGGCAAGGGCGGCGCCTTCGTGGCGCAGATCCGCGCCGCCGTCCTGTCGGGCGAGCTCCAGGCGGCGATGCATTCGCTGAAGGACATGCCGGGCAACGAGGACACGCCCGGCCTTGTCATCGGCGCCACCTTGTCGCGCGATCCGCCCAGTGACGCGCTGGTGCTGCGCGACGGCGTGACGCTGGAGGCGCTGCGCCAGTCCCGCGGCAAGGGTTTCAAGATCGGGACCAACGCTGTCCGCCGGGCCGCCTATGCGCGGCGCCTGTTTCCGGAGGTGGAGGTGATCCACTTCCGCGGC
Source organism: Bradyrhizobium sp. DN3 (assembly GCF_041357655.1). Classification (NCBI taxonomy): domain Bacteria; kingdom Pseudomonadati; phylum Pseudomonadota; class Alphaproteobacteria; order Hyphomicrobiales; family Nitrobacteraceae; genus Bradyrhizobium; species Bradyrhizobium sp. DN3. The sequence goes on from NZ_JAULLN010000006.1 coordinate 292,840, forward strand.
GCCGCCGACACGCGCGTGCGCAAGCTCGACAATGGCGAGAAGCAGCGCCTGCCGGATGGCGGTGCGGTGGGGCCGGCCGATGCGCTGATCATGGCGCGGTCGGGCCTCGACCGCGTCGGTCTTTCCAACCGCATTGCCTATGAATTCACCGCGGCCGAGATGCTGCCCGCGGCGGGCCAGGGCATCGTCGCGGTCGAATGCGCCGCGCAGGACTGGCAGACGCGGCAGATCCTTTCATCGATCGACGATCCCGCCGCGCATGCCTGTGCCGATGCCGAGCGCGAAGTGCTGTGGGTGCTCAACGGCCACTGCAATTCGCCGGTGGCGGGGTTCTCGACCATTGCCGGCGATCAGATGTCGCTGGCCGCATCCGTGCTCGACCTCTCCGGCAATACCATCATCGAGGCCTCGCGCGCAGGCCCCGCCAACCGTCCGCGCGAGCTCGGTCGTGCTGTGGCGTTGGATCTGTTGGCCAAAGGGGCCGCCGAGATCATCGAACGCAGCCGGCCGCGCTGAGCCCGCCCGCGAAATCACAATCGGCGATGGTGCCATCCTGCGCCTGTTTTGCCCGACGTGTCAAACGCGCGGGGTGAGTCATGCCGGCCTAGACTTTTCAATGACTTGTCTACTGTGCATGGGGTTGTTTTCGCACTTTTTGTTTTGCCGCGCCCCCTTGGGCGAAATAAATCAGCCCCGCACGCGCCTCAGCATCTGCTCGACATGGGCGATCGGCGTTTCCGGCTGGATGCCGTGCCCGAGATTGAAGATCAGGCGTCCTTTCGCAAAATTCGCCAGCACGTCGTCGACGGCGCGGTCGAGCGCTGTGCCACCCGTGATCAACACCAGCGGGTCGAGATTACCCTGCACGGCGACCTTGCTCTGCACGCGCTCGCGGATGAAGGCCGGGTCCGCGGTCCAGTCGATGCTCACCGCGTTGACGCCGGTTGCCTCGACATAGGCAGGCAGCTGCGCGCCGGCACCGCGCGGGAAGCCGATGATCTTCGCATCCGGCACCTTCGCGCGGACGCCTTCGACGATGCGCCGCGTCGGCTCGATCGACCAGCGCGCGAACTCGGGGGGCGGCAGCACGCCGGCCCAGGTGTCGAAGATCTGCAAGGCGTCGGCGCCGGCGGCGAGCTGCGCCAGGAGATATTCGACCGAGTTGTCGACCAGCACGTCGATGATTTGCGCGAAGGCCTCCGGATGCCGGTAGGCCATCATCCGCGCCGGCGCCTGGTCGGGCGTGCCCTGGCCGGCGACCATGTAGGTCGCCACCGTCCACGGCGCGCCGCAGAAGCCGATCAGCGTCACCTCGGGAGCGAGCGCGCCGCGCACGATCCGCAGCGCCTCGAACACCGGCGCGAGCTTGGAGAAGTCGGCGCGCGCGGCCAGCGTCGCAACCTTCGCCGGATCATCCAGCGGTTCGAGCCGCGGGCCTTCGCCGACCTCGAAACGCACGGAGCGGCCGAGCGCATAGGGGATCACCAGAATGTCCGAGAAGATGATCGCAGCATTGAAGCCGAACCGCCGGATCGGTTGCAGCGTCACCTCGGCGGCAAGCTCCGGGGTGAAGCAGAGATCGAGGAAGCCGCCTGCCTTGGCGCGCACCTCGCGATATTCCGGCAGGTAGCGGCCGGCCTGCCGCATCATCCACATGGGCGGGATGGCCTGGCGCTGGCCGGAGAGCACGTCGATGAAGGGCTTTGTCGCAGACTGGGGCACGAGCTGTCCTGATGCAGATTGAGGTTCCTGATACACCGTGAGAGGCCCGAGCGGAACAGGGGAACCGGCGCAAATGCGCCGCGTTGACCAGCCAATCGAGGAGGATCTCATGGCTCAGACATTCAACCCTGCGCCGCACGACAAGCACGCCGACGACCTGCGCGAAGCGCTCGCCGCCGATCGCAACGCCAAGCTCGATGACGGTCTGAAGGATACGTTCCCGGCCTCCGATCCCGTGAGCGCCGCGCAACCGACACCCTCGAAGGCGGATGCGGATGCCGAGCATCCCTCGCTCTGGAACAAAGTTAAGGCCATCTTCAGCTAGCCGGCGGGAGCCGGATTCCGATAAGCACGCTAATGTTCTGTTAGCGATGGGCCGATGCTTGCGTCCGTACGACTACGGGATCGCCGCGCATTGCTGCGGTAATTTCAGAGTTCAATAACAGAAGCGGCAGAGTTTCCGGAAGATCGGAGAATTCTGCCGCATGAGTGTTGCGACCCAAAGAGCCGGATGGAGCCATCTGCCGCTGCGCGCGGCCGCGTTCGTCGTGCTCACCTGCGCGACCATCCTCGGGGTCAGCGCCTGGCGCGAATGGGCCGCGCGCGATGCGGTGCTCAAGGGTGCCGAGACCGAGATGGCGAACGTTGCCCGTTCGCTGACACAGCATGCAGAGGATAGCCTCGATCTCCTGGATTCCGGCGTCGTCGGCGTCGTCAGCCGGTTGGAGATGGATGGCGCCGGCCCTGCCACGATCGCGAAGCTGCGTACCCTGCTGGAGGCGCGCAAGAAGGCCATCGAGCGCATTCACAGCCTCGGCATCATCGACGATCAGGGCAATTGGCTGACCTTGCCCGGCACGATCGGCTCGACCTTCAGCGACGACGCGTTCTTCCGTCATCACCAGCTCTCTCCGAAACGCGAGCCCCATGTCGGCCGTCCCGTGAAGAGCCTCCTGGACGGCGAATGGGTCGTCACCCTGTCGCGCCGCTTCAACAAGGCGGATGGCAGCTTCGGCGGCGTGGTGCTCGCGACCATCAGCTCGAAATATCTTTCGCATTTCTACGAGCAGTTCGAGATCGGCCGCAACAGCTCGGTGGCGCTGACGCATGGCGACGGCCTGATCGTCGCGCGCAACCCGAACAACGAAAAGTTCGTCGGACACAGTGTTGCCGACAAGCCGCTGTTCCGCGACGCCAGCCTGCAGCGGCCGGGCGGCGCCTATCATTTCAAGTCGCCGCTGGACGGCGCCCAGCGCGTCAGCTTCTTCAAGCGCAGCAGCCGCTACCCGCTGGTCCTGCTCGCCACCGTCGACAAGGACGAGTTGCTGGCGCCCTGGCGCGCAGCCGCAATCTCCCGCATGCTCTACGTGGTCGCCCTAGTGATGCTGATCGCGATCATCGGTGCCGTGCTGGTGCGGCACTTGCAGCGGGGCCAGCGCATGGCCGCGGCCCTGATCGAGAAGGAGGCGCACTTTCGGCTGCTCGCGGAAGGCTCCAGCGACATGGTGACCCGCATCGGCCTCGACGAGCGGCTGCGCTATGTCTCGCCCGCGTCGGTGCGCCTCGTCGGCTGGCGCGCCAATCAACTGATCGGCACGCCTGCGCTCGCTGGCATCAATCCGGAGGATCTGCCGCAGGTCCAGGCGATCGTCGACGCCATGAAGCGTGGCGAGACGGAGGAGGCGCGCCTCGTCTATCGCAACGCGCACCGGGAGAACGGCGAAGTCTGGCTCGAATCGACCATGCGGGTGACGCGCAAGGACAATGGCCGCGTCGACGGCGTGGTGGCGATCTCGCGCGACATCACCGAGCACAAGAAGCTGGAGACCAGGCTCGAGACGCTCGCGATCGAGGACAGCCTCACGGGTCTTGCCAACCGCCGTCGCTTCGACGAACGGCTGATGGAGGAATGGGCGCGTGCCTACCGCGACCGCTCCAGCCTCGCCTTGCTGATGATCGACGTCGACCACTTCAAGGCCTACAACGACGAATACGGCCATCCCGCGGGCGACGCCTGCCTCCGCCTGGTGGCGCAGATCATCGCGGCCGAGATGCAGCGTCCCGGCGACCTGGCGGCGCGCTATGGCGGCGAGGAATTCGCCATGCTGCTGCCGAACACCGATGCCGAAGGCTGCACCCGGGTCGGCGACCGGATCAGGCGGGCGATCCGCGAGGCGGGCCTCGTCCACACCACCAACCATGCGACCGGTTGCGTCACCGCTTCGCTCGGAGGCGCGGCGTGCCGGCCGGTGCTGGAGCGCACCGCGGGCGTGGCCTCGCTCGTCGAGGCGGCCGATCAGGCGCTCTACGCCGCGAAGGAAGCCGGGCGCAACCGGTTGATGATGTCGGGCGACGTGGCCAGCCTGATGCTCAAGGCGTCCGGCCAGTAGCTCACCTTTTTCAATAATGCGGCGGGCGCTCGTTGGCAGGGCCCGGCGCATTCGCCTCGGCCTCCTGGAGCCGTTCGCTCAGCTGTGCGATCTGCCGCGTCAGCGCATCGATCTGCTTCCACTGCGCCGTGATGGTCTGGTTCAGCGTCTCGATCGTGTCGTCCTGATAGGCAAGGCGCGTCTCCAGCGTGTCGATGCGCTCGCTCAGCGTCTTGATCTCATTCGTCACGGCCGTGCCCCTTGTCCAATTCGCGCAAGCCAAGTTCTCGCAATCCATGGCCGAGCGCGACGCGCTCGTCGAACACGAAGCATTCGCCGCGCCAGCGGCTCTGCGTCTCCGGCACCTGTTCCAGATATTTGAGGATGCCGCCCTTGAGGTGATAGATCTCGGCAAAGCCGCGCGCGAGCAGATGCGCGCTGGCCTTCTCGCAGCGGATGCCGCCGGTGCAGAACATCGCGATCCTGCGGTGCTTTGCCGGATCGAGCTGCGCGGCGGCAAAATCCTTGAACTGGCCAAAACTCTTGATGCCCGGATCAACCGCGCCCTCGAACGTGCCCATCGCCACCTCGAAGGCATTGCGGGTGTCGAGCAGCAGCGTGTCGGGTGCCGCGATCAGCGCATTCCATTCGGCGGCGTCGACATAGGTGCCGACTTGGCGGGTCGGATCGGCGGCCGCATCCCCGAGCGTGACGATCTCCTTCTTCAGCCGCACCTTGAGCCGGCCGAACGGCATCGCCGCGGCGGTCGAGAATTTGAGTTCGAGATTGTCGAGCCGGCCGCCGAACATGTCGCCGTGCGCGAGCTCGTGAGCGAAGGCGCCGATCGCCTCCGGGATGCCCGCGACGGTGCCGTTGATGCCCTCCTGGGCCAGCAGCACGCTGCCCTTCAGCGCCAGGCGAGCGCAGAACGCGCGCAGCGGCTCGCGCAGCTCGCGGTAATCCGGGAGGGCGGCGAATTGGTAGAAGGCGGCGACCTTGGTGACCGAATTGTTGTCAGACATGGCGGCTCGTTTAGCAGGCGACGGTCGCCCGGAAAACCCGCCATGGCTGAAAGCCGCGAACGGTCCATACGCCCAGCGGATGGCAGCCATTTCATTGGTATGCCAGCATTGCTCCGGCTGGCCGGAATATGTCATGTAGGCCGGGTTTTTCCGAGATGGCGCGCCGTCGCGTCGGATGTCCAAGAAAGCAAGAATTCGCATGAGAAACTTCCATTTCCCCGGCAGGTCCACGGTCCACGCCACCAATGCGATGGTGGCGACCTCGCATCCGCAGGCTTCGCTCGCCGCGATCGAGGTGCTGCGCGAGGGCGGCACGGCGGTGGACGCAGCGGTCGCCGGCTCGGCCGTGCTCGGCGTGATCGAGCCGCAATCGACCGGCATCGGCGGCGACTGTTTTGCGCTGATCCAGCCGCGGGGCGAGGGCAAGATCATCGCCTATAATGGCTCCGGCCGCGCGCCGAAGGCGGCGAACGCCGACTGGTATCTCGAGCGCAAGATCAACTCGGTACCGCTGACCTCGGCGCATGCGGTGTCGATTCCCGGCGTGGTCGATGCCTTCGCCACCGTGCTGCGCGATCACGGCAAGTTCGGCTTCGACCGGCTGCTGCAGCCCGCGATCAAGGCGGCGGAAGAGGGCTACGTCGTCGCGCCGCGCATCGCCTTCGATTGGAAGAACCAGTTCGAGAAGCTGAAGCGCGGCACCAACACCGTGCGCTACCTGTTGCCGGGCGGCAAGCCGCCGGTGGCCGGCGACGTCATCCGCCAGGCAGAGCTCGGCAAGACCCTGCGCGCGATCGCCAAGGACGGCCGCGACGCCTTCTACAAAGGCCCGATCGCGGAGGACATGGTCGAGACCCTGCGCGGGATCGGCGGCCTGCACACGCTCGATGATTTCGCCGCGCACACGACGGAAGTGACCACGCCGATCGGCACCATGTACAAGGGCTATGACGTCTGGCAGTGCCCGCCGAACGGGCCCGGCGTCACCATGCTGCTGATGCTGAACATCCTGTCGCGGTTCGATCTGACCAAGTTCGCACCGCTCAGCGTCGAGCGCTTCCACCTCGAGGCGGAAGCCGCGCGCATCGCCTACATGAATCGCGAGATGCACGTCGCTGCCCCCGATCATATGAAGATCAACGTCGCCGAGATGCTCGCCAAGGGCTTTGCCGACGAGTACATCAGCAAGATCCGGATGGACGGCATGCTCGAGCTGCCGAATGTCGCGCCGCCGATGAATCCGTCGACCATCTACATCACGGTGGTGGACAAGGACCGCAACGTCTGCTCGTTCATCAACTCGATCGCCCATTCCTTCGGTTCGGCGATCGTCTCCAACAAGACCGGTGTCCTGTTCCAGAACCGAGCCGGCGGATTCCGCATCCAGCCGGGCCATCCCAACTGCATCGCAGGCGGCAAGCGCCCGCTGCACACGATCATGCCGAGCCTGCTCACCAAGGGTGGCCGTTCCGTGATGCCGTTCGCCGTGATGGGCGGACAGTATCAACCGACCGGCCAGACGCATGTGCTGACCAACATCCTCGACTATGGCTGCGACGTGCAGGAGGCGATCGATATGCCGCGCGGCCTGCATTACGAGGGCCAGTATCAGCTCGAGGACAGCGTGCCCGCCGCGATCGTCGAGGGCCTGAAGAAGCTCGGCCACAAGACCACCAGTGTGGTCGGTCCGCTCGGCGGTGCCCAGGCGATCTGGATCGACTGGGAGAAGGGCACACTCACCGGCGGTTCCGATCCGCGCAAGGACGGTTGCGCGCTGGGCTATTGAGCGCCCGCGCGGTTCCCCGCACAGATCAGGAAAAGTTGACGAAGGGCGGCGCGGCATTTGCTGCGTCGCCCTTTCTTGTTCGGAACGGAGCTCATTGCTTCAGGTTAAGGGGCGATGAGCGGTGCAGGCGTGCGCTGCTTTGCAGATGAGCGGCGGAGGCGTCGATGTCCGACAAATCAAGTTCCAAACAATCCGCATTCGATCGGCGCGCCTTCATGGCCGGCGTCGCTGGGAGCGCGCTCGTACCGATGACGGCGCGTGCCGCCACGCAGGACGCGAATGCGCCGGTCGCACAAGATCCGGCGCTTCCTGTCGAGGTCACCCTCCACGTGAACGGCAAGGACAAGCGCCTGAGCATCGATGCGCGAACCACTGTGCTCGACGCGCTGCGCGAACAGCTCAAGCTCACCGGCAGCAAGAAGGGATGCGATCACGGCCAGTGCGGCGCCTGCACAGTGCTGATCGGCGACCGGCGCGTGGTGTCGTGTCTGACGCTCGCGCTTGCGGCCGAAGGCCAGGAGATCACGACGATCGAAGGCCTCGCCACCGACGACCGCCTGCATCCGATGCAGCAGGCCTTCATCGACAACGACGCATTCCAGTGCGGCTATTGCACGCCCGGCCAGATCATGTCCGCTGTGGCCTGCGTCAAGGAGGGGCATGCAAACAACGAGGCGGACATCCGCGAGTATATGAGCGGCAATATCTGCCGCTGTGCCGCTTATCCCAACATCGTCGCTGCCGTGAAGCAGGCCGCGCCCGAGATCATGAAAGGCTAGGCGCATGCGACCGTTTTCGTATCAGAGGGCAACAGACCCTGACATGGCCGTGCAGGCGCTCAGCGCCGCCGCGGCCGCGAACAATCCGTTGACCCAGGCCCCTGCGCAGCCGCTCGCCGGCGGCACCACGCTGATCGATCTGATGAAGCTGGACGTGATGCGGCCGGCCGCGATCGTCGATATCAACCCGCTCGCGCGCGACTGGTCGGCGATCGAGCCGATGGATGACAGCCTGCGGCTCGGCGCGCTCGCGAAGATGTCCGACGTCGCCGCGCATGACGGCATCCAGCGCAACTATCCGGTGATTGCCAATTCGCTGAAGCTCGCGGCGAGCGCCCAGCTGCGCAATATGGCGACGCTCGGCGGCAACGTGATGCAGCGAACGCGTTGCAGCTATTTCCGCGATGTCTCCTATGAGAACTGCAACAAGCGCCATCCCGGCTCCGGTTGCGCCGCGATGGACGGCGTCAACCGCATGCATGCCGTGCTCGGCGTCTCCGACCAGTGCATCGCGACCTATCCAGGCGATTTCGCCCAGGCGCTGATCGCTCTCGATGCCATGGTCGAGATCACGGGCAAGGCCGGCACGCGCAGCATGCCGTTTGCCCAGCTCCACAAGACGCCGGGCAGTACGCCCGACATCGAAACCACGCTTCAGCCCGGTGAGCTGATCTCGGCCTTCGCGGTGCCCGGACGCTGGCCGCGCTCGGTGTATCTCAAGGCGCGCGACCGGCAATCCTACGAGTTCGCGCTGTCCTCGGCTGCGGTCGCGCTCGACGTGCAGGACGGCACGATCAGGGACGCGCGTGTCGCGCTCGGCGGTGTCGCCACCGTGCCCTGGCGGGCGCGCGAAGCGGAGGCGCTGCTCAAGGGGCAAAAATTCGACGAAGCCTTGGCGCAACGCGTCGCCGATGCCGCTTTCGCAGATGCCAGTGGGCGGCGGCACAACAGCTTCAAGATCGCGCTCGGCAAGCGCGTGGTGGCACGCGCGCTCCAGCAGGCCGTAACGATGGAGATCTGATCATGACCGCTGCTGCTCCCGAGCCGAAGACGAACATGGGCCAGCCCGTGCCGCGCTATGACGCGGCCGTAAAGGTGACTGGACGCGCGACCTATGCGTCCGACATGCCACTCGCCGACCCCGCCTATGCGTTCCTCGTCACCAGCGCCATCGCCAAGGGACGGGTCAATCGTTTCGATCTCGATGAGGCCCGACGTGTGCGCGGCGTGATCGACATCGTCACCCACGAGAACGCACCGAGGTTGAAGGACTCGAAGCTCTTCAGCAATGGCGGCTATGCGGGCACGACGATCCAGCCGTTGAAATCGGCCGACATTGCCCATGACGGCCAGATCATCGCGGTGGTCGTTGCCGAGAGCTACGAGGCGGCCCGCGAGGCCGCCAACCGCGTCAAGGTCAGCTACACGGCCACCACGCCAAGCGCGACCTTCGACTCGCCCGGAACGACCACGGCGGCAGCGAAGGGGCAGAATGCCCAGTTCAAGGAAGACCCGAAGGTCGGCGATTTCGCCAAGGCGTTCGACGAAGCCGAGGTCAAGCTGACCGCATCCTACGACACGCCGACGCAGCATCACAATCCGATGGAGCTGTTCTCGACGAGCTGCGCCTGGATGGGCGACAACCTCGTCATCTACGAGCCGAGCCAGTTCGTCTACGGCCTGAAGAACGGCGTCGCCGAACAGCTCGGCATCGACGCCGACAAGGTGCGCGTGGTCAACCCCTATGTCGGCGGCGGCTTCGGCTCGCGTGGCTCGATGACGCCGCGCACCGCCATCATCGCCGCTATCGCAAAGCGCCTGAACCGGCCAATCAAGCTGGTCCCGACCCGCGACCAGGGCTTTACCATCGCCACCTATCGCGCCGAGACCCGCCACGAGATCAAGCTGGGTGCTCGTCGCGACGGCAAGCTGGTCGCGCTCAGGCACGAGGGCGCCGAGGTCTCTTCGCGCCCCGATCCCTATTGCGTCGGTGGCACCAAGACGACGACGCGGCTCTATGCCTGTCCGAACGTCGACAGCCTCGTCTCGATCGTGCGCGCCGATCGCAACACGCCCGGCTTCATGCGCTCGCCACCGGAGGTGCCGTATTTGTTCGCGCTGGAGAGCGCGATGGACGAGCTGGCGGTGAAGCTGAACATGGATCCGATTGAGCTCCGCCGCATCAACGACACCACCGTTGAGCCGATCAGCGGCAAGCCCTATACGTCGCGCTCGCTGATGGCCTGCTTCGACGAGGCCGCCAAGGCGTTCGGCTGGGCGCAGCGTTCGCCTCAGCCGAAATCGATGTCGGATGGCGACTGGCTGATCGGTTATGGCTGTGCCACCACCTGCTATCCGACGCACATGGGGCCGTCCGCCGCGCGCGTGCGCCTCCAGCGTGACGGCCGCACCCGTGTCGAGATCGCCGGCCACGAGATCGGGACCGGCGCCTACACCGTCATCGCCCAGAGCGCCGCCGAGCGGCTCGGCGTGCCGCTCAAGAAGGTCGCCGTCTTCATCGGCGACAGCGACCTGCCACCGGCGCCGGTTGCCGGAGGCTCGAATTCGACGGCCAGCACCTGCTCCGTGGTGATGATGGTGTGCGACCAGATCCGGCAGCGCCTGTTCAAGGCGGTGATGCCGAGCCAAAGCCTGACGGACAAGGCCAAGGAGACTGTGGGTATCGGGCAGACACCGGCCACGCAGGCGGCGAAGGGCGACCGTCCGCTCGACCTGGAGAAAGCCTTCGACGCGCTCGGTGTCGGCGTCGTCGAGGAATATGGCGAGTGGAAGCCGGAAGACGCGCCGCTGGATTCCTTCCGCGCCATGCACAGCGGGCAGGTGCGGCTGGTCGGTGGCCACGCCATGAAAGACCAGATCGCCTATGCCTTCGGTGCGGAGTTCGTCGAGGTCCGCGTCAACCGCTTCACGCATGAGATCCGCTGTCCTCGTCTGGTCGGCGCGTTCGCGGCAGGCCGCATCATGAATCCGCGCACCGCGCGCAGCCAGCTGATGGGCGGGCTGATCTGGGGCATGTCGTCGGCGCTGCTCGAGGCCACCGAGATCGACGAACGCAATGCGCGCTACGTCAACGACAACTTCGCGGACTACCTCGTGCCCGTGAATGCGGACGTGCCCAGCGTCGAGGTCATCATGCTCTCCGAGCAGGACAATCACATCAATCCGGCAGGTGCGAAGGGCCTCGGCGAGCTTGCCAATGTCGGCACCAATGCGGCGGTCTGCAATGCGATCTATCACGCCACGGGCCAGCGCATCCGCAAGCTGCCAGTCCGGCTGGAAAATATCGAGGTGTGAGGGGTGGAAACCTCACCCGCGTTGCGCTAGACACCTCCCGCTTCATACGGAAGGTGCCTAATGCAGCGTTTCCACCGCGCACTCCTCGCCCTGATGTCGGCACTCGCGATCACCGTGATCGCCGGCGTGTCGCATTTCGTTTCCTCCACGGCCTCGGCCCAGACTGCAGGAAAGACCATGACCACAGCTTCAGGCTTGCAGATCATCGACAGCGTCGCCGGCACTGGCGCTTCGCCAAAGCCGGGCCAGATCTGCGTGATGCACTATACCGGCTGGCTCTACGAGAACGGCCAGAAGGGCAAGAAATTCGACTCGTCCGTCGATCGCAACGAGCCGTTCGAATTCCCGATCGGCAAGGGCCGTGTCATCGCCGGCTGGGACGAGGGCGTTGCCTCGATGAAGGTCGGCGGCAAGCGTACGCTGATCATCCCGCCGCAGCTCGGCTACGGCGCCCGCGGTGCCGGCGGCGTGATCCCGCCGAACGCGACGCTGATGTTCGACGTGGAATTGCTCGCGGTAAAATAGTTTGCGCCGTCATCCCGGGTTCGTGCTGCGCATCGCCCCCGGGATGACTGAGCCATACGGGTTTACTCGCGAGCGTCTCATGACTATGAGGGCTCCGATTTTGCTGTGGCTCGTGGGCGCGGCTTTGGGTTAGTTTGCCGCCCAAGGAACCAACAGAAAGCAAGTGCCATGACCGGCCATGACCACACGCATTCGCACCATGCACACGATCATGACGATCGCTGGAAACATGACGGCGTGCGCGTCATTCCCGGCAACCAGCTCGATACGAACGTGCCGTCGACGGCCGGCATGGACCGTGCGGCCGCGATCAATTTCGCGCGCGTCGGCGCGCAGAAATTGTGGGCGGGCACGGTCAGCATCAAGCCCGACGCCAAGACCGGCGCGCATCACCACGGCCATCTCGAAAGCGTCATCTATGTGGTGAAGGGTAAGGCGCGGATGCGCTGGGGCGAGCGTCTGCAATTCACCGCGGAGGCCGGGCCCGGCGATTTCATTTTCGTCCCGCCCTACGTGCCGCATCAGGAGATCAACGCCAGCCCCGACGAGGTGCTGGAATGCGTGCTGGTGCGCAGCGACGGCGAGGCGGTCGCGATCAATCTCGATATCGAGCCGGTCGAGAAGCCCGAGACCGTGCTGTGGATCGACCCCGTTCACCGCGATCCCAACGAGAAGAAGTAAGCCCGTCCGAACAGGAGCGAGGTTCGGTGCGACAGAACCTCGCAGGGGGAAGGTCAAAAAATATTCGCAAGCCGTGTCGGATGGCTGCCGGCCGGTCCGTCCTTGGGCAGAATCCCCGCCAAGGAGCTTCCGATGCCCAAGATGATCTTCGTCAATCTGCCGGTGACCGACCTCAAGCGCGCCACTGCCTTCTACGAGGCGATTGGCGCGGTCAAGAACCCGCAATTCAGTGACGACACGGCGAGCTGCATGGTCTTTTCCGAGACCATTTTCGCCATGCTGCTGACCCACGACAAATTCCTTCAGTTCACGCCGAAGCCGATCGCGGATGCCAAGACCTCGAACCAGGTGCTGTTCTGCCTGTCCGCGGACAGCCGCAGCGATGTCGACGATATTATCGGCAAGGCCGAGGCTGCGGGTGGGGTGGCCGATCCCAGTCCGAAGGACGAATACAGCTTCATGTACGGCCGCAGCTTCGAGGATCCGGATGGTCATATGTGGGGTGTGAACTGGATGGATCTCGCGGCGGCCCCTCTGCAGCCCGAGATGGCGAACGCCTGATCGCGGCCCAGAACAGGAGCATTCAAATGTCCAAGGTCACGCCCTGCCTGTGGTTCAACGGCGACGCTGAAGAAGCCGCCAACTTGTACGTCTCGCTGCTGCCCGACTCCAAGATCGTGCATGTCCAGCGCAACGTCTCCGATGGCCCCTCCGGCAAGCAGGGCTCAGTGCTCGTCGTCGAGTTCACGCTCGGCGGGCAGCGCCTGGTCGCGCTGAATGGCGGAATGAAGATGGAGTATACCCACGCGCTGTCGCTGATGATCAATTGCGACGACCAGGCCCAGGTCGACAGCGTCTGGAATGCTTTCCTCGCGCATGGCGGCAAGGAAGAGCAATGCGGCTGGCTCAGGGATCGCTGGGGCGTGGCCTGGCAGGTGGTGCCGAAAGTGATGTTCGAGTTCCTGTCGAGCCCGGACAAGCCAGCGGCCGCGCGCGCGATGCAGGCGATGATGAAGATGGTCAAGCTGGATGTTGACGCGTTGCGTCGCGCGTTCGAGGGCAAGTCGGCGGCATGAAGGCTGGACGGATACCGTAGTGCCGTAGGGTGGGCAAAGGCGCGCTTGCGCCGTGCCCACCACCATCCTCGATTGAGAGCGTTGGTGGGCACGCTCCGCTTTGCCCACCCTACGAGACTGTGCTTCAATGAGGCTTTCTAGTAGTTGATCCGCAGCCCCACGCCGCCGTGGATGGTGTTGCCGACCGGCTGCGGGCCCAGCGTGCCGTTGGCGAAGAGATCCACGACCCAGCCCTTTTGCACGCGGAAGCCGAGGCGGCCGCCATATTCGAACCAGCCCTGGTTGCCCGTGGTCGGGACCACCACGCCGTTGCCGGTCACGGTCGCCACGATGCCGCTGTGCCCAGCAAACGACTGCACCCAGCCGCCGTTGATATTGGCCTCGATGTTGCTGCCGTAGAGATGCGTCCACTGGCCGCCGATCTTGACCAGGCTGGTGCGGTCGGTACCCGTCGCAATCGTGGCATCGAACGGATTAAAGGCCACCGCGCTGTCGGTGTAGCCCGACACGCGCTGCCAGAGCTGCCAGACCTCGACGGAGGCCGCGACCTCGTCGCGCGGCGACAGGCGGCTGATCCAGCCGGCGCGGCCGTAGATCGCGTAGTTCGACGCGTTGGTCGAGCCGGTCACGCTCACGGGGCCGAGGCTGGTATCGTAGCTGCGCGTGTAGCGCGCCTTCTCCCACGGCGTCAGGATCGTGCCGACGTCGAAGAACGGGCGCGACGAGCCCCAGTCGGTGAAGTCATAACGCAGCGCGAAGGCGCCGATCGGTGCGCTCGTGATCTTGTAGCCGCCCTCGTTGTAGTGCGTGTAGGCGATGCCGGCGAGCAGCGACAGATTGTTGGTCAGCTCCTTGCGGCCGTGGATGCCAGCGGAAAACGAGCCGGCCGAGCCGAACGCGCTGATGCAGTCGCTGCAATTGATCTGCTCGTTGACGCCGAGCAGCACCGTGCCGAGCACGCGGTTGGTGATCATCTGGTTGAAGCGCTGATTGGCAAGGCCGCCGATCGAATTGCCGCTGGAATCCGCGCCGGTCGGCGTCGGGCTTGGCGATGGATCCGGGCTCGGCGCGGACGCAGGATCCGGGGTCAGCGAGGGCGACGGAGAGGGGCTCGGCGAGGGGGACGGTGAATAGGTCGGCGTTGGGGACGGCGAATAGGTCGGGTCAGGCGTCGGCTCACCGCATTCGGATCCGCACGTCGCCTGGGCCGCCGCCGGTCGAATATCCAGCGCAAACGCAAGCGCAGCCAAGGCGGCCAGCGCGCCAGCGAGTACCGAGCGCTTGAAGCGGAGTTTCACCATTGTCACCGCCCGCACAGCATGCCGTCGTCTTGGACGGCAGGCGTGATGGTCGGCGAGGCGGCGGCATATTGGTTGACGGCGCAAAGCCCGGCGCTCGCGGCGCAGTTGGCGGCGAACGTCCAGGGCGGCGTGTTGATCTTGGTGATGCCGACCTTGCCACCGGTCGAGGCGATGATCGCGGTGTCGCCGGGCTGGGTGAGCTGCACGCACTGGGAGCTCTTCGTGCAGACGCTGGCCGCGCCGTCCTGAAGCACGACGACGGAGCGGCCGCGCTGCGAGAGGATGTCGAGCGTGGTGCCGCGCACGCCGATGGTCGCGAGCGGGGTCGTGATCTTGTAGGCCGTCTTCTCGGAGTGCCCGGTGACGAAGCGGAAGGCGCCGGTGGTCATGCGGATCGCGACGTCGCGATAGCTGTGCTCGTCGTTGAAGACGGTGCGGTCGAGCTTCAGCGTGGCGCTCGGACCCAGCGACAGGTTGGTGCTGTCGGCCATGACGAAGCGCGCCGCGCTATCGGCGCCGGTGCGCACGGTCTCGTCGCGCAGCATGCTGTCGCCGACATTGATCGGCGTGGCGGTCGCGGCCACGCGCACCACTTCGTTCTGGATCACGACGGCTTCGCCGACGCGCGTCTGCGCCTGCGCGCAAGGGCCTGCGCACAATGCGGCCGACAACAGAGAGAGGAAAAGCCAGAAACGCAAATTCATTTCGCAACCGATCGATATGTCCCTGATCGTACCGGATCGCGCGCACTTGCGATGTGGCGGAATTATCACAAGCGGCGCGGGACGTGCGTTATGCTTAGTGACAGTCGCGGCAGAATGCGTTCAATGAAAACCGCGATCTCCTTTTTGTCCGCGGTGACGCCAATTTGCCACGCAAAACATCTCCACAGCCGACGCTCGAATTATCCGCGGTTCCAAAGATGTCGCGGAGCGCAGTGATTGCCGTCGCGATTTTCCTGGTTGCTCATCTCGCGCTGCTGATCGGTCTCGCGACACCGGGGAAGTTCGTCTTCGATGAGGTGCATTATGTGCCGGCGGCGCGGCAGATGCTGACGCCCGTGATGTCGGGGCCGATGCTCAATCCAATGCACCCGCCGCTGGGCAAGGAGCTGATCGCGGCATCGATCGCAGCTTTCGGCGACAACGCGTTTGGCTGGCGCTATCCGGCGACCTTGTTCGGCGCACTCGCGGTCGTCGCGATCTATCTGTGCGGCCTTGCGCTGTTCTCCGCGCAAGGGCCCGCGATCGCAGCCGCGCTCATCGCTGGCAGCAACCAGATGCTCTACGTGCAGGCGCGTATCGCCATGCTCGACATCTTTGCGCTCGGCTTCGGCCTGCTCGCGACCGCCGCCTTCATGCATGGTTTTCGAAGAGAGCGGCCGCATGCGCTGTTCGCGCTCACGGGCAGCCTGTTTGGCTGTGCTGCGGCCTGCAAATGGAGCGGCCTGTTTCCACTGGGCGTCTGCATCGTTATCGTTGCGGTGATCCGCCTGATGCAGGGCTGGCGCACGCAGTTTGCCGACGCCAGGCCGAGCGACTGGTATCGGCCCGATCTCTGGGACGGTTTTCGGGCGCAGCATGCCGCGCTCTGCTTCGCCGTCCTGCCAGCGTTGACGTATCTTGCCGCTTTCGTTCCGCTCTACGGATTGTCGCTGCCGGATTTGATCGAAGCACAGCGGCGGATCTTCGCCGACAACACCACGACCGCGATCGCCGGCCACACCTATATGAGCGCGTGGCCATCCTGGCCGTTGCTCGCCCGCCCGGTTTGGTTCCTGTTCGACAAGACGGCGGAGGACAACATCGCCGCGATCGTCTTCCTCGGCAATCCGCTGGTGTTGTGGCCGGCGCTGCTCGCGCTCACTGTGGTGCTACGCGATTTCATCGTGGCGCGGCGCTGGGATGCATTCCTGATCGCGGCGTTCTATTTCGGTCCCTGGCTCGCCTGGGCGTTGCTGCCGCGCACGCTGGGTTTCATCTATTACTATTTGCCGGCCGCGACCGCGGCGTCGCTTGCGCTGGTCTATGTGCTGCGCCGGGAGGGGCTGCCGCGCTGGCTGCTGTGGGCCTATGTCGGCGTCGCCGCGGCCGGCTTTGCGCTTCTGCTGCCGATCTCCGCGGCCTTCGTCGGCACCTCCATGCGAACCTTCGGCCGGCTGATGTTGTTCCAGAGCTGGATATGACATCGCCGCCTGCCGGATTAGAGCAGGCGGCGCGTTTCGTCAGGCGTAACTTGGAGATCACTTCGACGCGGTCTTGGTGTCCATGTTCACGACCTGGACGCGGCGGTTGATCGGGTCGGCGCCGTTGGCGGCGTCCTTCAGCTTGGTCTCGCCGTAACCGACGGTGACGAGATCGGCGCTGTTCAGGCCGTAGTTCTGCACCAGGTACTTCTTGATGGTGTCGGCGCGCCGTTCGGAGAGGCCCTGGTTGTACTGTTCGCCGCCGATCGTGTCGGTGTGGCCGGCGACCACGAAGGTCGAACCTTTGAGCGCCGGATCGGACAGCGCCTTGCCGAGCGCTTGCACCGATGCCACCGACGTCTTGGCAATCTCAGCCGAGTTGTAGTCGAACTGAATCTCCAGATCGATCTTCGGCTTGGTCGCCGCGAGCTCTGCGATCTGCTCGCGTTCGCCCGTCGATAGCGACCGGGTCGAGCGGTTGCGCACGGTGTTGAGGAAGGTCGATTCCTTGGCCTGCGCGGCGGTATCGACCTGCGGCCCCACGGAGAGGCCACGGGTTACCGGCTTCGGCTTCAGTGCATCCAGGATCTGGCCTGCGGAGACGTTGTTGTCGCCGGCCAGGGCAAGGCTCGCCGTCATCGACAGGGCCGCGGAGAGAGTAATCGCCTTCAGTCCAAAAAATTTATCAAAACGGGTCATTGTCGTATCCTCGCTGTTACGCCTGATGGCGATTTGATGTTGCGAGCCTAGGGAAGGTTCAAAGACCCTGATGTGATCCTTGTCACATTCGAAGCCACGAGCCGGAGGCCATTGTGTTCGTTCGCGGGTTGCGCCGAACCAGCTCACCGACCATTCCCGGAAATCCGTGTTCACCGATCGTCGCAAAGGCGTCGCCCCACGGCCCGCCCACGAACAAGAATTCGTCCAGATGCGCGCCTAGCAGGTTTTGATCATTCAACAATTCGTCCGCGAGGGAGCCGAGTTCCATCCAGTGCCGAGGCCGAGTGACTACCAGCGCGACTACCAGTTCTATCGCAGCGGCCCGCCGGATCGGACAGTGTCCCTGAGCTCAATGCCCATCTATATCGGCGCGGCGATGATAGCGGTGGCGATCCTGCTGTCGACGTTGATCACGGGGCTGACCTCCCGCTATGTCGGCCTGGAAGGGCCGGCCGAGGATAACATGTGGCTGGTCGATCGTCTCACCGGCAGCGTCTATCGCTGCCAGTCGGAGGGGCGTGGCAAGGCCTCGTGCGAGCCGGACACCGCTACAGGCAGCCTCGGGGAGCGCCCAAAAGCCGCACGCTAAGGGCTGCTATCGCTGCGGCGCAGCAACGAAAATGTCTTCTCCATGAAAACTTGTCGCTGAAGAATGGCTCTTGCGTTCGCCGGCATAACGCCGGTTTTGTCCTACGGAGGAGACATTCGATGAAGATGTTGCTTTCGGCTGTTGTGCTCGCCGTGTTCGCGGCCTCGCCGGCTTCTGCAGCAAAGATGCAACCCTGTACAGGCGAGGCGATCGGCAAATCGATGACCGCAATGGGAACCGTGGATTCGCCCGGCAAACAGGCGATGGCCAAGGAAATGGCCGCAGCCAACAGCGAGATGAGCAAAGGCAATATGCGCGGCGCCTGCAAGCACTACATGCAGGCGCAGAAGATGGGCGCGAAATAACTTGCTGCGTTCGTCGACAGATCGCGCTGTCAGCAGATGGCAGCGCGGTTTTCTTTGCCTCTTTTGTTTGCCTCAGCGCGAATCCCGCTACATTGCCTGCTGCAATGTCACGCCCGCCCAAACCGCTTCCGATCACCACGACACAGGCCCGGCAGATCTGGCTACATGCCCAGCGGCTGGACGGGCGCGCGCCGTTCGGCGATGGCGCGCAGGCCGTCGCGGATGCGGTCGCTCATCTCGGCTATGTGCAGATCGACACCATCAACGTGATCGAGCGCTGCCACCACCACATCCTGTTCAGCCGTATCCCGTCCTACCGCCGCGCCGACCTTCGCCATGCCCAGAGCGTCGAGCGAAGTGTGTTCGAATACTGGACGCATGCGCTGTCCTACGTGCCGGCGAGCGACTTCCGCTTCTTCCTGCCGGCGATGCGCGAGCACCGGCGCGAGGGCCATAAATGGTTCGCTTCGGTGCAGCCGGCCGACACGCGCAAGGTGATGCGGCTGCTGCGCGCCGGTCCGCTGACGATCCGCGACATCGAGGACGACGTGCTCGTCGAGAAGGAGCATTTGTGGCAGAGCCGCAAGCCGTCGAAGCGGGCCTTGCAGCTCGCCTTCTATACCGGCACCGTGACCATCAGCGCGCGTCAGGGCATGCTCAAGACCTATGAATTGATGACGCGGCATTTCGGCTGGGACAAGCTGCCGAAGCCCGCGTCAGCGAAGGAGATCACGGCCTATCTGCTCGAGCGCGCGCTGCGCTCACAGGGTGTGGTGAGTCTGGATTCGATCTGCCATCTCGATGCGCCGCGCAAGAAGGCGGTGGCGGGCCTGATCGCCTCGCGCGTCCGCCGTGGCGAGCTCGTGCCTGTCGCGATCGACGGCGCGGGCAAGCAGGAGCATTGGGCCTCGCCGGGTGCGCTGGAGCTGGGTGAGCGGGCATCGCCGGATCTCGTCCATATCCTGTCGCCGTTCGATCCGCTGATCATCCAGCGCAAACGCACCAATCTCATCTTCGGCTACAACCATCTGTTCGAAGCCTATGTGCCGAAGGCCAAGCGCAAGTTCGGCTATTTCGCGCTGCCCGTCCTGGTCGGCGACGAGATCGTCGCCGCGCTCGACCTCAAGACGGACCGGCAGGTCAAGAAACTCTTGATGCAGAAATGGACCTGGGTCGGCGAAGGCAAGAAGACCGCAGGCCGTAAGGAGCTCAAGCGCAAGATCGAGGACGAGCTCGATCGCTTCGAGCGGTTTCAACTCGCGGAGTGAACACTGCTCGCCACGGTGTCGATTTCGTGGGGTGGACAAAGCGAAGCGTGCCCACCATCGTCGTAGGTGATGCGGATGGTGGGCACGGTGCTAGGGCGCCTTTGCCCACCCTACGAGACCACGCATTGCGACGATTCGATCGAGCCAAACGCCGAGCAAAATCCCCACCGCATAGGCCACTAAATTCCACAGCGAAAAAATCCGCCCCAGCAGCAGCGCCGGCCGTAGTCAGCCGGAATGCATCGAGCCACGGCGTGTGAACCAGTCGGGAGAACTCGACCACGATGGCGATCATCACCGCGATCTGCGTCCGAGTAAGCCGCGGCAGCAAGACGCCGACCAGCAGAAACACCATCGTCGCCCACAAGACCGAGCCGCCATACTTCACGACGAAGGCGGCAGCCCGAGCGGAAAGCCGTACCAGCGCAAGGAGAGTCCGCAGACGATCACCCCGAGCGCGAGGGCGGCGCGGATCAGGGATGTCCGTAACAGCGCAACAGGTTTATCCGGCTGCGCTCCGTGCATTGCTCGCTCCATTGACTCTTTGCCCGCGATGCTGAAAACCGCCAACCAGCCCACAAAAGCAACAACCCGGGGGGAAGCCATGAGCCAGACCACCACCTATGCCGGTTCCGCCGGCGGTGCCAGGAACGCCAGCAAGAGCGACATCGAGACCTCGACCATCCGCGCCATCTCCTGGCGCCTGATTCCGTTCCTGGTGCTGGCCTACTTCTTCTCCTATC